>JAAZDK010000053.1 GCA_012512855.1 Clostridiales bacterium | reverse complement strand
TATATAAAATAATACATTTCTTTATCCTCAAAATCAACCATTCTTTAGCAGCCTGTTAAAAATTAAAATAAATTAATCTTTATTCACAAACAGTTTTTCTCTGTTGAGGCTATGATGCAAAAACAGGAGACTATATCAATCCTGAAATATAGTCTCCTGCTAAATTATATTTAATTTGACTTTATGGCTGTCTATTATCAGTTGACTGATCAAACTCCGTCGCTGTAGTCATCCTCAACTATTCCCTTGAGGTTAAATTCAGCTTCGGTCCAGTCACCGTCATTATGGGCGTTTTCACCTAAGCCAACATGGGCATCGTCTACTCCGGGTATAGCATCCTCCCGTCCGAGATCGTCATCCTCCTTGGAGTATTTATCCTCATCGTAGACTACCTCAGCAATTCCATCCTCTACACCTGAATCTTCCTCATCAGATGCATAGTCTCCCTCATTAAAGCTGTCCTCTGAATAGGTGAAGCTGTTATATTCATCGGCATAATCGATATCTCCGTCCAGCTCCTCGGAAAGCATGATCTCATCCGGTGTATCAGTATCAAGCTTAACGGAACGATATTTCTTCATGCCTGTACCTGCAGGTATCAGCTTACCGATAATAACATTTTCCTTAAGACCGATAAGCGGATCTACCTTACCCTTTATAGCAGCTTCGGTCAGTACCTTTGTTGTCTCCTGGAAGGAAGCAGCCGACAGGAAGGAGTTGGTGGCAAGGGATGCCTTGGTTATTCCCAGCATTACCTGCTTGCCCTCTGCAGGCTCTAAGCCCTGTTCAAGCATATTCCTGTTCTCTTCTTCAAATTCCTGAAGATCCACGAGTGTTCCCGGAAGGAAACGAGTATCACCGTTAGATTCGATACGTACCTTCTTAAGCATCTGACGAACGATAACCTCTATATGCTTATCGTTAATTTCAACACCCTGCAGGCGATATACTCTCTGAACCTCCTGTATCATATAATCCTGAACAGCTCTTATGCCTTTAATCTTCAGGATATCATGCGGGTTAACGCTACCTTCTGTCAGCTCATCGCCGGCTTGTATTACATCACCTTCGCTAACCTTGATTCTGGAACCGTAAGGAATCAGATATGTCTTTGATTCCATAGTCTCGTTGTTGGTTACAATAACCTCACGCTTCTTCTTGGTATCCTTAATGCTTACTACGCCGCCAAACTCGGCTATAATAGCAAGACCCTTAGGCTTTCTTGCCTCAAAAAGCTCTTCAACACGAGGAAGACCCTGGGTGATATCATCTCCCGCAACACCACCGGTATGGAAGGTACGCATTGTAAGCTGTGTACCAGGCTCACCGATGGACTGGGCAGCAATAATACCAACAGCCTCACCAACCTGAACCGCTTCACCTGTTGCCATATTGGCACCGTAGCATTTAGCGCATACACCGATACGGGACTTACAGGTAAGTACTGTACGAATCTTTACCTTTTCATGTCCTGCTTCAATTATTCTGGCCGCGCGCTTTGGTGTAATCATATGGTTGGCTTTAACTATGATATTGCCCTCATTATCTAATACATCCTCGCAGGCAAATCTGCCTGTAATTCTTTCTTCAAGGCTTTCAATAACTTCCTTGCCGTCCGTGAAGGCCTTAACCCACATTCCCGGAATCTCGTCAGCACCCTCGGCACAGTCGGCCTCACGAATAATCAGATCCTGGGCTACATCAACCAGACGACGGGTGAGGTAACCGGAGTCTGCTGTACGAAGAGCTGTATCCGACAGACCCTTACGGGCTCCATGCGCTGAAATGAAGTATTCCAGAACGTCCAGACCCTCACGCAGGTTAGACTTGATAGGCAGCTCGATTGTACGGCCTGATGTATCAGCCATCAAACCACGCATACCGGCCAGCTGCTTAATCTGCTTATCGGAACCACGGGCACCTGAGTCGGACATCATCTTAATACTGTTAAATCTGTCAAGACCGTTAAGCAAAGAATCGGTAAGGATTTTGTCTGCTTCCTTCCATGTCTCTATAACAGTATTATATCTTTCCTCTTCAGTCATTCTGCCTCGTCTGTATTCCTTCTGGATTCTTTCGATTGTAGCTTCAGCTTCAGCTAAAATCTGCTTCTTTTCCTCAGGAACCTTCATATCCGATATAGAAACAGTCATGGCAGCCTGGGTCGCATATTTATAACCAAGAGCTTTTATAGCGTCTAGTATCTCGGCAGTCTTGGTTGCTCCATGAATGTTAATGCATTTTTCAAGTATAGGCTTTAATTGCTTCTTACCAACAAGGAAGTCAACCTCAAGCTTTAAGAAGTTTTCATCCTTGCTGCGATCTACAAAACCAAGATCCTGCGGTATTATTTCATTAAATATGAAACGTCCGAGAGTGGATTCAATGGTTCTGTATTCCAGCTTACCATCCTTGTTAATGCCTGATCTTCTTACCTTAATATATTCATGAAGTGTTATTGATTTATTTTCATAGGCCAAAATAGCCTCATTTATATTTTTAAAGTAATGAACTACACCGTTTTCATTCGGTTTATCGATGGTCAGGTAATAGATACCCAAAACCATATCCTGTGACGGAACTGTAACAGGAGCGCCATCGGAAGGCTTCAGCAGGTTGTTGGGAGACAGCAAAAGGAATCTGCATTCTGCCTGGGCTTCAACACTCAGGGGCAGATGCACAGCCATCTGGTCACCGTCGAAGTCGGCGTTATAAGCTGTACATACCAGAGGATGCAGCTTTATTGCCTTACCTTCAACAAGCACCGGCTCAAATGCCTGGATACCGAGTCTGTGCAGTGTTGGTGCACGGTTCAGCATCACAGGATGCTCCCTGATAACCTCCTCAAGTACATCCCATACTTCCGGTTGAAGTCTCTCAACCATCTTCTTGGCTGATTTTATATTGTGAGCTGTGCCTCTGGCAACCAGCTCCTTCATAACGAAGGGCTTGAAGAGCTCTATAGCCATTTCCTTTGGCAGGCCGCATTGATACAGCTTGAGTTCAGGACCTACAACGATAACGGAACGGCCTGAGTAGTCAACACGCTTACCAAGCAGATTTTGACGGAAACGGCCTTGCTTACCCTTAAGCATGTCAGAAAGGGATTTAAGGGCACGGTTACCGGGACCGGTTACCGGTCTTCCTCTTCTGCCATTATCAATAAGGGCATCCACCGCCTCCTGAAGCATTCTCTTCTCATTGCGGACGATGATGTCAGGAGCTCCCAGCTCCAAAAGTCTCTTTAAACGATTATTACGGTTAATAATTCTTCTGTACAAATCATTCATGTCGGAGGTAGCAAAGCGACCGCCATCCAATTGTACCATAGGACGCAAATCCGGAGGAATAACCGGTATTACGGTTAAAATCATCCACTCCGGTCTGTTGCCGGATTCACGGAAGGCCTCAATTACCTCAAGGCGCTTGATTATTCTGGCCCGCTTCTGGCCTGTGGAATCCTTCAGAGCTTTCTTTAATTCTCTGGATTCCTTTTCAAGATCAATTGCCTTCAAAAGCTCCTGGATAGCCTCCGCTCCCATGCCGACACGGAAGCTGCCCTCTCCGTATTTTTCAATTGCTTCCTGCTTTTCCTTTTCATTTAATATCTGCTTATACTGCAGGTCGGTATTGCCCTTATCCAATACTATATAAGCAGCAAAATACAATACCTTTTCCAAGGCTCTGGGGGACAGATCCAGTATAAGTCCCATGCGGCTTGGTATTCCTTTGAAATACCAGATATGGGATACGGGTGCAGCCAGCTCAATATGACCCATTCTTTCACGACGAACACTGGCCTTGGTTACCTCTACACCGCATCTGTCGCACACAACACCCTTATACCTTATCTTTTTATACTTACCGCAGTGGCATTCCCAGTCCTTGCTTGGACCAAATATCCTTTCACAGAAAAGGCCATCCTTTTCCGGCTTAAGGGTTCTATAATTTATAGTTTCAGGTTTTTTAACCTCGCCTTTGGACCATTCTCTGATTTTCTCAGGTGAAGCTAAACCAATTTTTATTGCATCATAGGTTATCTCATTGCTCATTAATTCAGACATCCCTTTGGCTCTCCCTTCGATATTCATAATTACAGACTTCGGTCTGTATTTTTACAGACATTTGCTCTGTAATTTCTGACATTCTGCCCTGCCTGCCATGATTATTATTTATGGTTTGGCTCGGATTTATCAGAAGTCGTCATCATCTGCATCATCGAACATATCATCCTCCAACAGCAGATCCTCCGGCTCATCCAAATCATCCGCATCATCTGATTCTTCCTCATAGATATCGAATACATCAGCTTCAATCTCATCCACGCTGCCACGACTGAAACCGGCTTCCTCATAGCCCTCGTCATATCTGAAGCTGTTGTCACCTTCAATTAATGAAGTAAGATCAGAATCGCCGTAGTCCACACTTTCAGTCATCTTAATCTCCTGACCGTTTTCGTCAAGAACAGTTACATCCAGCGCCAGCGACTGAAGCTCCTTGAGCAATACCTTGAAGGATTCAGGAATTCCGGGCTCGGAAATGTTTTCACCTTTGATGATGGCCTCATAGGTCTTTACACGTCCTGTTACATCATCGGATTTAACTGTCAGGATCTCCTGCAGGATATATGCAGCACCATAAGCCTCAAGAGCCCAAACCTCCATTTCACCGAATCTCTGACCACCGAATTGAGCTTTACCGCCTAAAGGCTGCTGGGTTACCAATGAATAAGGACCTGTTGAACGGGCATGGATCTTGTCATCAACCAGATGATGGAGCTTCAGATAATGCATGAAGCCGACTGTTACGGGATTATCAAAGTATTCGCCGGTTCTGCCGTCCCTCAGCAGGATCTTTCCATCCCGGTTAATCTGAACCCCTTTCCATTCTTCCTTATTTTCCTGATGAGTCATCAGGTATTCCAGAAGCTCCGGATCAATTTTATCTTTATATTTTAATTCAAATTCATCCCACTCAAGATTTGCATAATCATTAGCCATCTCCAGGGTGTCCATAATGTCTTCTTCATTTGCGCCATCGAATACCGGTGATGCTATATTTATGCCAAGAACCTTGGCAGCCAGTGACAAGTGTATTTCAAGTACCTGACCTATATTCATACGGGAAGGAACGCCAAGAGGATTCAAAACGATATCAAGCGGTCTTCCATTTGGAAGGAAAGGCATATCCTCTACCGGCAATACACGGGATACAACACCCTTGTTACCATGGCGGCCCGCCATCTTGTCACCGACCTGGATTTTTCTCTTCTGTGCAATATATACTCTAACTGTTTCATTTACACCAGGTGAAAGCTCATCACCGTTTTCCCTGGTGAATACCTTGGCATCAACTACGATACCGTATTCTCCATGAGGAACACGAAGTGACGTATCTCTTACCTCACGTGCCTTTTCACCAAAGATTGCCCGAAGGAGTCTTTCTTCTGCCGTCAGCTCGGTTTCTCCCTTAGGTGTAACCTTGCCCACCAGGATATCTCCGGCTCGAACCTCGGCGCCAATACGGATAATACCCCGCTCGTCGAGATCCTTTAATGCCTCTTCACCGACACCGGGTACATCTCTTGTTATTTCCTCGGGACCAAGCTTGGTGTCCCTGGCCTCTGCTTCATATTCTTCTATATGAATGGAAGTATAAATATCCTCCTGTACAAGACGCTCACTGATCAATACAGCGTCCTCATAATTGTATCCTTCCCATGTCATAAAGCCAATCAACGGGTTCTTGCCGAGAGCCAGCTCACCGTTGCTGGTGGAAGGGCCGTCTGCGATAACCTGGCCTGCTTTAATCCTTTCACCCTTTGATACTATAGGCCTCTGGTTGATACAGGTTCCCTGATTGCTCTTTGAAAACTTAATAAGGCGATAGGTGCTCTTTGAATTGTCATCATTTCTTATAACAATTTCTTTAGCTGTTACCCTTTCAACCACGCCATCCTTTTTAGCCAGTACGCATACTCCTGAGTCAATAGCCGCCTTTGCTTCAATACCTGTTCCAACTGCCGGAGCCTCCGTTATCAACAAAGGCACGGCCTGACGCTGCATGTTGGCACCCATGAGGGCACGGTTTGCATCGTCATTTTCAAGGAACGGAATTAAAGCAGTAGCAACCGAGAATACCATCTTAGGCGAAACATCCATGAAGTCAATCTTATGCTTCTCATACTGGCTTGTCTCGTCCTTATAGCGGCCTGAAACCGTATTATTTATAAAATATCCGTTTTCATCAAGCTCCTCGTTAGCCTGTGCAACTACGTACTTATCCTCTTCATCCGCGGTCATATATACTACCTCATCGGTTACTCTTGGATTCATAGGATCAGACTTGTCACACACACGATAAGGAGCCTCTATAAAGCCATATTCATTAATTCTTGCATAGGTAGCAAGAGAGTTGATCAAACCGATGTTGGGACCTTCAGGTGTTTCTATCGGACACATTCTTCCATAATGGGAATAATGAACGTCACGCACCTCAAAGCCTGCACGATCACGTGACAAGCCACCAGGTCCAAGGGCGGAAAGACGCCTCTTGTGAGTCAATTCACCCAAAGGATTATGCTGATCCATAAACTGCGACAGCTGGGAGCTTCCGAAGAATTCCTTTACAGCGGCAGTTACCGGCTTGATATTAATCAGGGACTGAGGGCTGATACCCTCCTGATCCTGGGTTGTCATTCTCTCTCTGACAACACGCTCCATTCTGGAAAGACCTATCCGGTACTGATTCTGCAAAAGCTCACCAACAGCCCTGATTCTTCTGTTACCCAGATGATCGATATCATCATCGTTGCCTATGCCATATTCCAAATGAATATTATAGTTAATGGAAGCAATAATATCCTCCTTGGTAATATGCTTCGGTACCAATTCATTGATATTTTTCCTTAATGCTTCCTTAATATCTTCGATATTGGAATTCTCAGCAAGGATCTTCTTAAGAACAGGATAATAAACCAGCTCCGAGATTCCAACTTCCTTACCATCTATATCAACATAATATGACAGATCAACCATCATATTGGATATTACCTTGACATTGCGGTCCTCCGCTTGTACAACAACAGCATATACTGCCGCATTCTGAATCTGTCTTGCCAGTTCATCTGTAACCCTTGTTCCTGCCTTGGCCAGCAATTCGCCGGTGCTTGTATCAACAACATCCTCAGCAAGGACAAAGCCAACGATTCTGTTGCGGAAATGCAGTTTCTTATTGAACTTATATCTTCCCACCTTGGCAAGATCATATCTGCGGGCATCAAAAAACATGCTATGAAGAAGTGATTCGGCATTCTCTACCGCTAAAGGCTCACCGGGACGAAGCTTCTTGTATAATTCAAGAAGACCATCCTGATAGCTGCCCTGCGGATCCTTTGATGTGCTTGGATCTTTTGCCAGACTTGCAAGGATCTTCGGCTCCTCACCAAAAAGCTGCTTGATTTCTTCATTGGTACCGATTCCCAAAGCCCTGATAAAGGTTGTAATCGGAACCTTTCTGTTACGATCTACACGCACATAAAACACATCGTTGGAATCTGTTTCATATTCCAACCATGCGCCTCTGTTAGGAATTACGGTAGCTGAAAATAGCTTCTTACCGATTTTGTCGTGATCAATTGCATAATATATACCGGGTGAACGAACTAACTGGCTTACGATAACTCTTTCTGCACCATTGATAATAAAGGTTCCTGTTTCGGTCATTAACGGCAAATCGCCCATGAAAATATCATGTTCATTGATTTCGCCATTTTCCTTATTGTGAAGCCTTACCTTTACCTTCAAAGGTGCCGCATAGGTAGCATCTCTCTCTTTGCACTCTTCGATAGTATATTTGATGTCGTCTTCACACAATACATAATCAACAAACTCCAGACTAAGATGTCCGCCGTAGTCTTCAATCGGAGAAATGTCATCAAAGACTTCCCTAAGCCCTTCTTCAAGGAACCATTTGTAGGAATCCTTCTGAACTTCAATAAGATTGGGCATCTCAAGGACTTCTTTCTGTCTGGAGAAACTCATTCTAACGCTGTTGCCTGACTTAACCGGATGCATTCTGTTTTTGTCCATTGACGTTCTCACCCCTTGATTTTAATAGGTTCTTTCAAATTGCCAGCTGATACTTAACACAGCTGATTACTTAGTAAACAGAAAGCAAGCAGCATATCCTTCACAAGCCATCAGTGGCATATGCAAATGAATTAAACCATAAGATTGAGCTTTATAAAGCTCACCTGGCATGCTTACCAAGCCTTGCTTCTTATCAAACTTTGATAAATAATAGATAATATAAGGTATAAGAAGCAAATTCCCAAAAAGCATACTGCAGCCTTTGCAATCTCCAAAAGATTGCATAGCAAGCCCAGCTTGAATTGCAGACCTAATGTCAGACAATACAAGCATAAAGAGCAGTCCGACCTCTTACGTTTAATGCATCTGCCATAAAAAAATTACTTTGCAATTTTCAATATATATGCTATAATATTGCTAATTAGGCACATATCACCACAATAGTGCACATTTCATACTATCACACTTTTTTGCAACTGTCAACGATATTTTATTTAATTTCTTGAATTTATACATACAAATTTATACAATTTAAAGAAAAATATACAAAACAGGTCGTACAGAAATAAGTACGACCTGTTTTGTATAGCTCATTTGCTAATCAAATGAGCCAGCGCCTTTCAGGCGCTGTTTTTCTTTAACGAGCAAATCGTGTAAACGATTTGTGAGTTTCCTTTTTTCTTTTACTCACGAATTACGACTCTACTATTGTCATATGCGTATGCTATAACTCGCCATATTTTCATAAAAGCACTCCATTTAACCTCGATAATATTTTATGATCCGCTTTACTCGTCCCTGTCATCTCTTAAATAAACAACAGTAGACTTACCGCCATCAATATCATTCCTGAAACCGTACCATAGATGGCCAGATGGTGTTCTCCATATTCTCTCGCTGAAGGAAGAAGCTCATCCAGTGAAATATAAACCATGATACCGGCCACCATTCCAAAGATAACTCCCATCACAGTGTCATTTAAAATAGGCATAAGAATAAGATATCCCACCAGTGCGCCTACCGGCTCGGACAAACCCGACAGGAAGGAATACAAAAACGCCTTCTTCCTGCTCCCTGTTGCATAATAGATCGGTACCGATACTGCAATACCCTCAGGAATATTGTGCAGGGCAATTGCCACAGCTATCGGTATCGCAATTGTAGGCTTCTGGAGCGCTGAAATAAAGGTGGCCAATCCCTCCGGAAAGTTATGGACAGCGATAGCCAAAGCGGTAAAAACACCCATACGCAGCAGCTTGTTGCCTGCCTTTGCCTTCTCATGTCTAATCCTGATGTCATTATGGTGGCTCTCCTCAGGATTTTCATCATTGATCTCTTCAATTGAATGCATTTCATGGGGGTTTTCACCACTTGGTATTAGCTTGTCAATCAATGCAATCAAAAACATCCCTCCAAAGAAGGATAAAACCGTGATCCATGACCCTGCCTTTAAGCCCAGCTCTGCCACAAGGCTATCCTTGGCCTTGAAAAATATCTCTATCATAGAAATATAAATCATAACACCTGCTGAAAAACCAAGACTCAGGGAAAGAAACTTAGTGTTGCTCTTTTTCGTAAAGAAAGCCAGTGCACTTCCGATACCGGTACTTAAACCGGCAAACAATGTTAAAAGAAATGCAATAAGTACATTGTTCATCCAACACACCTCCTAATCTGTTTAGTATCTATCTGATAGCAGCCTTTGCTTATCTATCCCTCTTAATTGTAACAGTAAAATAAAAAAAGTCCAGCAAAGCTTTGATTTTTCCGTAACAAAGACAGCCACAATCCCGGATGCGGCGAAGATTGTGGCTGTCTTTGACAATATATCAAATTGGAGGATCACATTAGCTAAAACAATTAATGATGGTGCGTTACCTCTTCCTGAAATATTCCCTTACAAGGAATTTCATCAGCTTGCTTGGCTCTTCTTTAACAAATTCAACCTTATCTGCAAACAGCATACCATATGGTGCCTCAGGTGTGCAAGGCTCCCATTTCGGCATATCCTCTCCCGTTGAATCCTTTCCGTTCGGATCTCCGTTGCGGATGAAATTGCACCAGTAGTTACACATGATACGGGCAAGATCATAATGCTTTCCGACAAACGGCCTCCAGCATTTTGCCAGAGTCTCAAAGAAGAACCACAAATCCACCGAATGGAAGGTACCGGGATTATCCCAGCCGGGTATCTCCGCATCAAAATTATAATAGTAGATGGGAAGGTTTGCACCTGTGTCAGCATTAGCCTGAACTGCAAGTCGTATAGCATATTCTATGCCTCTGACTGAAGCATTTTTAATAACCTCTTCAAAAGGTGCGCTATCGGCCTTAACCAGCTCCAAATATTCATCGGCAGCATCGCCGAACAATTGATGTGCAAGCTCCTTCAGCTCTTCTATAGTCTTTACTTGAGGAACTGCATAGAACTCGTCGGAGGTATGTCCAAGCATTACAGGCACCTGCAGCTTCTTATTCTTAAGGAAGAGCTCGTAGGAATTTCCTACGCAGAACCTGTCATCTATAACAGTTCCCCAGAAGCCACGATATTCAACAGCTTTGTCGCGTATGTAGAATGCATCCAGCTTACGGGCCTCTTCAAGAGATTTTACACCAAGAAAATTAAAGAATTTAATACCCTCCTGCTCAGCCTCCGCCAGACTCTGTCTTGCACCAGGTACACGACCAAACGGGTAGAGACTTGTTATCATCGCACTCTCTATTATCGCTCTTTTACAGAAGCCTTCGTTCTGAGGAGATGTTAGCTGGGCCAGCACACTGCCGCCACCGGCCGACTGTCCGCCGATTGTTATATTTTCGGGATCTCCTCCAAAGGCTGCAATATTGCGTCTTACCCAATTGGTTGCAAACTGCTGATCCAGATGACCAAAGTTTGCAGGAGCATCGGGTGATTCAGCAGAAATCTCCGGATGACACAGGAAGCCGAATACATTCAGACGGTAGTTTACAGTTACTACTACAATGCCCCTGCGGGCAATACGCTCACCGTCAAATTCCATCTCCGAAGGATGACCAACCTGCAAGCCTCCGCCAAAATACCATACATAAACAGGAAGCTTTTCATCCGGACTTACAGCGGGAGTCCATATGTTAAGATACAGACAATCCTCGCTCATCTCTATGTCAGGATCGATAGTCCACTCTCTGGTGTAAACATTATTTACATCAATAACCGGCTTTGCCTGCATTGAGATTGGCTTGTAATCATAAGCCTCAAGAACTCCTTCCCAGTCCTTTGCAGGCTGTGGCGCTTTCCAGCGAAGCTCACCAACAGGAGGTGCTGCAAAAGGAATACCCTTAAAGCTTGTTATTCTCGGATCTGCTGCCGGTAATCCCTTTACATAACCATTTTCTGTTTTTGCAACTCTAATGCTTAGCATGTATAATTCCCTCCATTATATAGTTTAATATTTCCGGACTGATTATAATATCTGCCGAAAAATTCGTCCTTCTGCCTGACATCCCCTTTTAACATCATGTAAATCCTTATCAACCCTTATCCAGCATTAAGCTTACGCTGTCTGGCTCCGGCTCTGACTGGCATCTGCCAAAGGCCAGTTTTAAGAAGTTATATGCCCCATTGTTCCATACATTAAAATCATGTCCTGCATCCTTGATAAGTACTTTATAGAAATTGTCAATATAGCCTTGTGCAGCTTCAGCAAGACCATTAACAGCCTTTTCATACCCCATCTGATAAGCTATGCCGTCTGCTGTGCCACAGGTCATATACAGCAGCTGAATTCGCTGTTTTTTGGCTGCAATGTCCGCTCCAAGAATGCTTCCGTCACTTGATGTGGGTGCATTGGAATAAGCTCCCACATAAGCAAACAGATCCTCCATACCAGGAGTACGAACCGTATTACCCAGTCCGTTTCTCCATCCGCCATCATTGCCATTTATGTATTTGACATGATCGCATCTGTAACCGCCAAAGGTCAGGTTCAGGGACTGCATTCCCCCCATTGACAGGCCTGAAATCGCCCGGTGCATACGGTTGTATGCGATATCCTCGGGGGCCGTCCTGCGGATGTCGGCATATGTATTATAGTTTGATTCTATGAAAGGTATCAGATCATATCTTAACTCATAGTCAAAGTAATAAAAGCCCAACAAATTGGTTCCTTCAGAATTAAAGGATGTGTCAGTCCAGTCATGGGCGCTTCTGCCCTCCGGAATAACAACTATCAAAGGCTCTATTTCGCCATTGGCAATAAGATTGTCAAAGATATTGCAGATTACAAAATTGTCGTCCTCTCTTCCGCTTCCATAAAGCCATTCGAAGCGGTTACCTCCAACACCATGCAAAAGATACATTACATCATATTTTTTACTCTTGTCGTTCTCATCATAGCCTGCAGGCAAATAAACATAGCAGAACTTGCCTATCGCATTACCCTTAACCGTTTCCCTGCCGGCTTCTTCAGGGCTGATATTCTGGTTGGTAACCAGCTTGCGGTCTGAATTTATATAATTATGTACCTCATAAATTACCTCACAAAGCTTTCCCCGATACTGCTCCGGCGCCGCCTTCTTATATTCATCAGGTACGGCTGTTATATTGATATTTCCCATAAAAACATCCTCTCTTGTTATTTATATCAAAATTAACCAGATAATGTCTTTTATATTATAACAAAAATTGCCCTGCTTTGGTATAAAAATCACAATAAAAAAATATATGCAAAATGCTATAAACTGAAACTTAAGTCATAAATCTCAGCAAATTATATTATATCTTCATTTTCAATATATCACTTTTTTGTATAATATCAATATATTGCTATAATGTTTTAGCTATATATTTTAGCTTATAACAAACAAGCCTAAATGTCAACTATAAACTATACTACTATATATTGCTAAACTAAAATTTATAACTTTTATCAAATTTCCAGCAATTTAATTAAACAGTTTGCCGAAAGCTTCCGGAAATGGTGTGCCTTTCAATTAAGCCCGCCTTGCCATGCTATTGCTTTTCTGTTGGCTTTTTTCTTCTGTAAATTATAATTCCTGCCGCCAGCATGGCAACAGCAATAATAGCTGTTACGCATATAAATACAACGGCCCTGCCATCCTGCTTTTCCGAAGCCTCATCTAAAGCCCGAACATGGGTATCGTTGCTCCTCAGCTTATCCTCAGGCGGCATACCGTCATCAGAAGGCAACTCGCCTGTTACCGTAACCTCACACTGATCTGTATATGGACCCTCTTCGGTAGTTATCGTAATGATCGCAGTTCCATTACTTACAGCAGTGATTTTGCCATATTTATCCACTGTTGCAACCTCGGGATTGCTGCTGGTAAAGCTCACTCTCCTGTTTTCGGCATTCATAGGTAGAACCTTGTATATCAGCTGTTTTTTTTCTCCTGCCTTAAGGCATATGTCTTTGTTGTTAATTGATACTCCGCTTACCTCCGCCTTCACAGGCTCTGCATTCTCAGTTTCTTCTTCCTTTGGCAAAACCGTTACAATCAGGCTGGTACTAATCTCATCTCCAAGCTCACCCTTATATCTTACCGTCACTTCAGTGCTTCCGACAGCCTTTGACATAACAGCTCCATTGGCCACAGCAGCCACATCCTTATTTGGATTGTTATAGAAAGCCTTATTTGTGACATCCTCCGTATGCCCGTCCTTATAGACAGCTATAATGCTGAAGCTGCCGTTTTCACCAAGAATTAGACGGCCGGCGTTATTATTTACAATCAATTTATCCACTATCTTCTCAGTGGCAAAATCCTTAACATGTATGCTAAAACGATCGGAAGCATCCTTATAGCTCACCATTATGTCTGCAACACCATATTTTAATCCTGTCACAATCCCTTTATCAACCCGCACAAGATCATCAGCCAGAGGCTCCACAATTGCAAAGGGGGTAACATCCTCACTTGTACCGTCAGAATAAATGGCGGTAACCTTATACTCCGCCTGGTTGCTTCCGTCTGTTGTATCAATTTTATATTTATCGCAGAAGGCATTGACAGCCAATAACCTGTGCTCATCTGATTTCTTGTAAAATTGCCAATAGTCAATATTAAAAAGGTCGCCGCCTTCACCCCTAAACACCAGGTATAAGTCATGAATCTTTTTTGCCTCGTTTATGCTGGTGTAGCATAAGTCGTATCTATCCTCCCCTCCTGTATATCCGACAGGAAGGCTAGCTATAAGCTCTCCATCGATTTTATCCAGACGCAGTTCTATGGCTCCTCCACTTCCTGCACATGAAACCCTTGCGGAAAAAACCGCAGCTCCGTCTGAAAAATCAACGTTTTTAACCTTTATGTAATCACCGTCATCAATATCATATATCTCTATTCCGCCCTCGGCATTGCTTCTCGTTTCCACTCCATAAGCCCATGCCATGGTTTCGGCTTCAACCCTCGTATATGGATTAAGGCTACCTATAGCCGCAGCCCCCTCCCTGGTCATATTAATGGTGGGAATGGAGCCGTCCTCATTGTATTCGAATTCTTCAACACAAACCGAACGTGTAAATCCGCCACCACCCGGCAGGGCTCCATTATGGTAGAAGAAATAGGATTTCCCCTTATATTCAATAATACCCGGATGATTGGTAAAGCTCCCTCCCTGGGTAGGCATAATAATACCCCTGAAGGTCCACGGCCCGGTTGGAGAGTCGCTTGTGGAATATGCTATGTTTTCAGGAATACCACTGGCAGCGTATATTAGATAATATATGCCGTTACGCTTGTAAAGCCAGGGCCCTTCCTCATACAGGGTCGGCCTGTCAGGATTGCCTTCCCTCCTGCCAAAGTACTCCTCCTTCATCGGCACACTGACTATACCAGCTTCCTTATCATATGAAATCATATCCTCATTAAGCTTGACATACTTAAGATTGGGATTGCCCCAATACAAATATGCCTGCCCGTCATCATCTATATATACCGTAGGATCAATATCACCCCAGTCAGAATATACCAATGGATAACCCAGTGCATCAACAAAAGGGCCTGTCGGGCTGTCGGATACGGCCACACCGATAACCGGCCTGCCTATGCTTCTGTGAGTCACACATATGTAC
Source organism: Clostridiales bacterium (assembly GCA_012512855.1). Taxonomy (GTDB): domain Bacteria; phylum Bacillota; class Clostridia; order Lachnospirales; family Lachnospiraceae; genus Mobilitalea. The sequence goes on along the minus strand of JAAZDK010000053.1, from coordinate 12,240 downwards.
CAGTAAAACCTGCCGTTTCTTTCTATGCACTGGCCCGCCCATGCATCTCCCTTTGCCCACACAAAGGTTTTATAGGATAAGGGAGCACCGTGATCAGTCCAGTTAACCATATCTGTGGTGGAATAAACGCGCCAGTCATTCATTGTATAATAGCTTGAACCATCCTCATCATGGCTGGTATAAAGATACAGGGTGTCATTATATACAAGAGGCGCCGGATCTGCTGTGTACACCGTTTGTACCAGCGGATTTTCCGCATAGCATACCGAGCCGGATGCCAGAGTAATTATTGATGTAAAAATCAGAGTAATAATAAATTTTGCCTTCATCTACTTCCTCCATTTTTTTCTCCCGTAGCTCCATCATTGTTATACTTTATACAATAACCTCTGATTTCTATAATTAAGAATATTTAAACTTAATATTTCAAAAAGAATCTTAATTGAGAATCTAAGTGTAAGCGATAGCTACAGGCTGTATTAATACATACTGTCAGGCCTTTATTGAAATAATTATGCTGACTGCGTGATCAGCATTATATAAAGAGGAAATGCCAAGCACTTCCTTCATAAAAGAAAAGGGGAGATTATCCACCTCCCCTTTAAATTAAGCTTCATTATTTATTTGCATCAGCAATAAGAGTTTCCCACTTGGTTGTAAGCTCTTCAATCTTTTCAGCAGGAGTCTTAACCAATGCATAGGTCTCCCAGTAGAAGTCAGGACCTGTATCTGTTCCATATACGAAAGGCTGTACATCGTTGCAGATAACAACATCATCACTGAACATAAGTGCCAGTGTCTCATCTACAGCTCTCTCATCACGGAAGCTGGGATAATATGATTCCTTCCATGCATCCGTATCATCCTCATATCCAGGAGTAGGATTTGTGAACAGGTTATATGCAAATGCGATCTTCTCAGCTGTCTCTGCATCAAAGCATGAAGGAATAACTGCTATATTATCATTGAAGTAAATAGTATGTGGTGTATTGGCATCCTTTCTGGGAGGAAGTACAAAGCCCCAGTCATCTGTCATATCTGCCCATGTTCCGCACTTGTACTGCTCTGCCCAGGTCATGGCAACCTTAGCATCGTGGAAGGCAGCTATGAACCAGTCCCAGTTGGCGCCTTCAGGAGCAGGCATTTCATAGCCCTTCTGGATCAGGCTTATACCCCACTGTGCACCTTCCAGGAAGTTAGGCTCTGCGGTTGCATTATAGAACTTACCGTTTTCATCCTTGCCGATAAACTTCGCGTTATGAAGAGTAATTGCGCCTCTCAAGTAGTCAACGGAGAAGCTTGCCTGTGCGTATGTATCGATTGTACCGTCGTTGTTGGTATCTCTTGTCAGCTGCTTAGCCAGCTCTTCGTACTTCTCAAGAGTCCACTCACCGCTTGCCTGCAGATCATAGGGCAGATCAGGATCAAGTCCTGCCTCCTGGAATAATCTCTTGTTCCAGAATACGCCCAGCTTAGGCTCAGGGGTTCCGGATGCCATACCATATACGGAACCGTCAAAGGTCATCAAATCTGTAATATACTTTATCCACTTATCTTCTGTGAAATCAAAGCTCTTTAAGGTTGATAAATCATAAAGCAAACCGTTTGCCAAAGGCTGAGCTATCCAGCCCCATCCCAAAAGGAATACATGAGCTGCAGGATCATCAGCCATAACAGATGTTGTAAACAGCTCCTGCATGCCGCCCCAGTCTGTAACAGCAACCTGCTTAATCGTAAAGTTGTGCTTCTTCATGAATTCATTACGATAAGCAAGAGTGTCTTCTTCTTTCTGGTTTCTGGGTTCAGGTGTTTCCTGAGGAGACCACCAGTCTCCAACAATGATTTCCATACCACCCAGGTCCATAGCCGGCTCTTCAGCTGCTGTCGGAGTTGTATCTGTGCTGTCGCTGCTGTTATTTTCTGAGCCTGTATTTACTGTTGTGTCACCAGCCGGTGTGGTTGAAGGGTTATCTGTGTTCTCCTTCTTTCCGCATGCTGCAAGTGATGAAATACTTAACGCAAGCACTAACATCACAGACAGCGTGCGTTTAATAATTTTTTGCATAATGCTTATCCTCCTTATTTGATATATTGTCTATAGTAATGTGTAATGCAAAAGTAAGCTGCATACACATACTATCAAACCGTTTTAACATATCAGAAATAATCAGGTCACTTCCAATGCAAGTCATTTTTATTTTATATGCTATGAGCTATCAACCTATAAATTAATTTGATATTAACAATAAGCAAAAACGACTACGCAATAAAAATTTTAGGATAGCATTATACCTCTCAACAGAGACCAAATATAATTTTAGATTTTATTATAGCATGTTTTATATATTTTGTCTGATACAATATTGATGAAAACATGTAATTTTTTGATGTTTATGCACAATTAATCTGCTTATTAGAAGTATGAAGGAAAAGATTGCACAATACAAGAGCCTTTATCATTTTTTATCGTAAAAATTTTAGTCTTTATGCATGACATAAGACGAGTTGCTTTAAGCTTTATATACAGCGATTAAATAAGATTATTAAGTAAGTTTTTTATTCGACAAATTTTTCATTTATAAATCGTCTGACAAGAATACCTCCACCTCCTTTCCAGGACTAAAATGCTTACCGTATTTTTCTAAGTGGTATGAATTAACTGTTAACATTGAACCACAAAGAAAGAGGGAGAAAAATAGATACTTTCTCCCTCTCTGCTTATTATAATTAATAATAGCTATATAATTTTATTTATTAGCTTCTTCTATAGCAGTATCCCACTTAGTAGTCATCTCTTCAAGCTTCTCAGCAGGAGTCTTTCCTAAGCCGTATACTTCCCAAAGGAAGTCAGGACCGGGATCTGTGCCGTATACGAAAGGCTGATACTCTTCTATAACCTCTGTGCTAGAATCGACTAACATCTTTACAAGTGTCTCATCTACAGCCCTTTCATCACGGAACTTAGGATAATAGTCTTCCTTCCATGCTTCTGTATCATCCTCATAACCAGGAGTAGGATTTGTGAACAGGTTATAAGCAAATGCGATCTTTTCAGCTGTCTCTTTATCATATATACCAGGCATTACAACAACGTTGTCCTTGAAGTATTCACGATAAGGAGTGCTCTCATCTTTTCTGGGAAGCATTACAAAGCCCCAGTCATCAGTCATGTCAGCCCATCTGCTTACGCAATACTGCTCATCCCAAATCATAGCAGTCTTAGCATCATGGAATGCTGCATAGAACCAATCCCAGTTGGAGCCTTCAGGCTGCGGCATCTCGTAGCCCTTCTTTACCATATCGACTGCCCACTGAGCAGCTTCCAGGAATTCAGGCTTCTTTGTATCATTAACAAACTTGCCATTTGCATCCTTATTGATAAATCTTGAGCCATAGATGGTCATTGCACCTTTAATAGCCATAACAGAGAAGTTAGCAAATGCATAGGTATCAATAGTACCATCATTATTCGTGTCTCTTGTTAATGCCTTGCATATCTCCTCATATTTCTCCAGAGTCCATTCACCTCTGGCCTGTAAATCATATGGCAGATCAGGATCAAGTCCTGCTTCCTTGAATAATCTCTTGTTCCAGAACACACCAAGTCTGGGCTCGGACAGACCGGATGCCATACCATAAATGGAATTACCATAAGTCATCATTTTGATAAGGTTATGATTCCACTTATCCTCTGTAAAATCAAAGTTATCCAATGTTGCCAGATCATACAGCAGACCATTAGCCAAAGGCTGTGCGGTCCATGCCTGCTCTAATAAGAAAATGTGAGCAGCGGGATCCTCTGCCATAACAGATGTTGTAAACAGCTCCTGCATGCCGCCCCAATCTGTAATAGCAATCTGCTTAATAGAGAAGTTATACTTCTTCATAAATTCATTACGATAAGCAAGTGTGTCTTCTTCCTTCTGATTCTTAGGTTCAGGTGTTTCCTGAGGAGACCACCAGTCACCAACGATTATTTCCATTCCCCCCAGATCCATAGCCGGTTCTTCTGCAACTGTAGGAGTTGCTTCTTGGCTATCATTTCCTGTGCTTTCTGAGCCTGAGTCATTTTTTACATCTGTCTGCCCTGCTGGAGTAGTTTCAATGTTATCAGCGTCATCAGCCTTCTTACCGCAAGCGGTCAGCATTGAAACGCTCAAGGCCAGCACCAGCAACGCTGACAACATGCGTTTCATAATTTTTTGCATAATTCTTATCCTCCTCTTAAATTTTAAATTAAAAATATTGGTATATAGTAATGTGCTATGTACATTGCTGTACATTGCACAAACTACCAAAATCAATTTGAACCAGTAAAAAAGTACAAATGAAAGATTTCACATACCAATGAATACAGAAAATATCCACCTTTGCTTTGGACTTACCCAAAGCAACAACTAAAGTGGATATCTCTATTTTAAGTTCTCCCGTAAAACGAGCAGCGTAGCTGTAGAAATACTACGCATAAAAGATTAAAGGGGGATAGCATTATACCTTACATAAATGCTGTATATCATAATAAATCCTAAAATATAATCCGCTCATATTATTTATGTAAATAGGATCTATACTTGTCTTAAAAATCAGATAACATAAGCATCAAGCAAGAATGTTATCTTTCTATGTTAATTAGCTAATATATATATATAAATATCCTTCTATCTCTATTATATTGTTTTTTGCTAATAAAAGCAAGACTTTATTGAAGTATTTTATATTAATTATGCACAAAAATTTTGTGTTAAAGCTTGTAATGCAGTATCAGGAAATTATATTGCAGGCTCCAGCTCCTTTATTCTGAAGACTTATTTCAGGCTGTTCAGCTTCGTTTCACAGGCTTAATAATATGCTTATATAATTAATATTTAGCTTTTTTGCAGGCAAGATATCTATGGTTTGATTAGTTGGTAAAAGGTTATATCTATATGCTTGTTTCATGTTTATGGATTATTTCAACGCAAAAAAGAGCCTCTATTAAAGATCCTGACATCTTTAATAGCTGCTCCCATATTTTTATGAATTAGCAGATCATTTTAAACTTAAGCCAATACTAATTATTACTTCAATGTAACCTTAGCGCCTTCAGCCTCAAGCTTAGCCTTAAGATCATCAGCTTCTGCCTTGCTAACGCCTTCCTTAACTACCTTCGGAGCACCGTCAACAAGATCCTTAGCTTCCTTCAGACCTAAGCCGGTAACTTCACGAACAATCTTAATTACCTTAACCTTGTTAGGACCTGCATCGGTCAGCTCTACGTTGAACTCTGTCTTCTCTTCTTCAGCTGCTGCTGCAGGACCTGCTGCAACTACAACACCTGCTGCTGCAGATACGCCAAACTCTTCTTCACAAGCTTTTACTAACTCATTTAACTCTAAAACTGTAAGGCCTTTTATTGCCTCGATAAATTCCTGGGTTGTCATCTTTTTTACCTCCATTTTTGATTAATTTTTAGTTGATAAGAAATATTCAAATGTTAATAGTTTATATAGCATTAAGAATTAGTTACATATAGAGCGAAGTTCGCAGCCTTAAAAATGCGATTTGCAAAAGCAAATCTTTCATTAACTATGCCTGGCCCTCTTTCTTCTCTGCGATCTGCTTTAGGACGCGAGCCAGATTTGCAATCGGAGCCTGCAAGCTTCCAAGCAGCTTGGAAATAAGCACTTCTCTTGAAGGGATTGATCCGATAGTCTGGATTCCCTTGCTGTCATAGTAAACTCCTTCTACTACGCCTGACTTATATTCCAGCTTCGGCATGGTCTTGGAGCACTCAAGTAAAACTCTTGCAGGCGCTGTTGCATCCTCAACTCCGAAAGCCACAGCTGTAGGACCGTTCAAATCCTTTGACAATGCTTCAAAGGCTGTACCCTTAAATGCAAAGTTCAACATAGTGTTCTTGTATACCTTGTATACAACTCCGGCTGCTCTTAATTTTTTACGCAGCTCAGTATCTTCAGCAACGGTTAGGCCGCGATAGTCAACCAATACTGCACTGGTAGCCTTCTCAGCATAACCTTTGATTTCTTCTACTACAGGTTGCTTTAATTCAATCTTTGCCATACTTCGTACACCTCCTCGTTTCTTTATATGCTGCAGGAATACCCTGGCATCTATAGTCCGAAACCGTATCAGGCTCCTGTCAGGATAATAGGAAAAGCAAGCAAATAAGATAATCAGTAAAAAAACCTCTTTACTGCCAAAGCAGAAAGAGGTTAATTAAAATCAAACATGATTCAATCAACTTCCTCGGTAGGCGGCTTAGCCTTATGCCATACGGCACCTACTGTCTTCGGCAGTTATCAACAACAGGGATTATAGCACACAGTTTTATATATGTCAACCCTTGTTTTATTGTCAAAATCATCCGGTTATTATTATCGGATTATTTTCATCATTATGCAAGTCTGGCTGTATTAAGCTTGATGCCAGGTCCCATAGTTGATGCTATGGTTACGCTTCTAAGATACTGACCTTTGGCAGCTGCAGGCTTAGCCTTAATAATAGCTGATACCAGGGTCTGCAGGTTGTCCATAAGCTGCTGCTCGGTAAATGAAGCCTTACCAATCGGAACATGGATGATGTTGGTCTTGTCCAGTCTGTACTCTATCTTACCGGCTTTGATATCTGTAATCGCCTTTGCAACATCCATGGTTACAGTACCTGCTTTAGGATTGGGCATAAGACCCTTAGGACCAAGAACACGACCCAGACGACCTACTACGCCCATCATGTCCGGTGTAGCAACTACAACATCGAATTCAAACCAGTTCTCATTCTGAATCTTCGGAATCAATTCCTCAGCGCCTACATAATCAGCACCTGCTGCCTCTGCCTCTGCAGCCTTGTCACCCTTGGCAAATACAAGCACACGAACTGTCTTACCTGTTCCATGAGGCAGTATAACAGCACCTCTTACCTGCTGATCGGCATGACGACCATCTACACCAAGTCTGATATGAGCTTCGATTGTCTCATCAAATTTTGCCACTGCAGCCTTTTTAACCAGGCTAACAGCCTCTGCTACATCATATTGAACAGATCTGTCAACTAATTTAGCAGCTTCAAGATATTTCTTTCCTCTTTTCATATATAAACCTCCTAGTGGTTTTAGCGGAAGAAACGAATACGAACCCTTCTCGTCCAGTTATCGCTTTCCTCCCACATTAATAGATTCGATATCGCATAACCTCTCTCTCGAGATGAAACAGCAATAAATTGCCGTAAGCTATGCTGTTATATTCGTATTAATCAACTACTGTAATACCCATGCTTCTGGCTGTTCCGGCAATCATGCTCATAGCAGCTTCAATGCTTGCTGCATTCAAATCAGGCATTTTTAACTCTGCTATCTTTCTAATCTCTGCTTTTGATATTGAACCAACCTTGGTTTTGTTGGGAGCCGGTGAACCGGAACTTAAATTAAGCGCTTTCTTCAACAAAACTGCTGCCGGGGGTGTCTTTGTAATGAAGCTGAAGCTTCTGTCAGCATAAACAGTAATAACTACAGGTATGATTAATCCATCCTGTTCTGCTGTTCTTGCATTAAATTCCTTAGTGAACTGACCAATATTCACGCCGTGCTGACCAAGAGCAGGACCAACCGGAGGAGCCGGTGTAGCCTTACCAGCGGGAATTTGCAACTTTACATAACCTACTACTTTTTTTGCCATATTAGCATACCTCCTGATAAATGTGGTGTTTGCGGGAATTTCCCTCCCACGCAACTAACCGTAACAAGCCGCTTTCGGCTTTACGGCAAGCATTAAGAACTATCTGCGAACCTTGATATCAGAAAAACCTATCTCTACAGGAGTTTCACGTCCAAACATATCCACGCTGATAGTAACAGTCTGCTTATCAGTGTTAATATGCCTGATTACACCTGTCGTATTCTCCCATACACCGGAAGTTACAGTTACGGTATCACCGATTTCAAAATCAAGTGCAACTCCGTCCTTATCTGTTATTATACCCATACTGCGCATTTCCTCTTCAGTCAAGGGAACCGGCTGTTTGGAATCCGGACCTACAAAGCCTGTCACTCCTCTGGTATTGCGCACTACATACCATACATCGTCATTCATGACCATATGGAGAAGTACATAACCGGGAAACAGCTTTTTCTGGACCTTCTTCTTTACTCCGTTCTTGACCTCAATGACATCCTGCATAGGTACCGTTACTTCCAGGATCTGGTCGTGCAGTTTTCTGTTTTCTACTATTTTCTCAATGTTCGCCTTAACCTTGTTCTCATACCCTGAATAGGTGTGAACAACGTACCAACGAGCTTCTTCTGACATACCCTCACCTTTTCCTATAATAAGAACGCTATTAACTGTTCTATTGCAAAATCAAGGACCATAATAATTAATCCAAGGGCAATGGTTACGGATATGACAGCTATTGTCTGCTTTATGAGAGAATCCTTATCAGGCCAGATAATTTTCTGAAACTCGGCCTTTATTCCCTTAAACCAGCTTCTTCTTGGAGCTTTTTCGGTTGTATTGTTAGCAGTCTCTCCCATTCATTCACTCCCTTTCAGATAATTATTTGGTTTCCCTGTGCAATGTGTGAGTTCTGCAGAATCTGCAATACTTCTTGGTTTCCATTCTGTCTGGATGTGTCTTCTTTTCTTTGGTAGTGTTGTAATTACGTTGTTTACACTCTGTACATGCCAAAGTTATCTTTACGCGCACAATATCCACCTCCGCTTTCTCTTGTAGCGCTTTGCTTCTAAGTACCGGCCTTTTTTAAGGCATAAAAAAAAAGCCTGCTAACTTCGCTTATCTAATATAACATAATACTTTTTCAACGTCAACATATTTTTTAAGTAAATTTTATTTTATTAGGATATAATTTTCTGAAGCTTCAGAATCTTCAGAATCCATGGTTCAGAATCCATCAAATGCAAAATCCATCAGAATCCCTTCAGTATCCTTTCCCTCACCGGGATGCGAAAGTACTGCAACGAAATGCACCAAGCAACTACAGGCAGCCATAAGTGATGAGGCTGCCCGGATACTTCAGCACAAAGCATTATAGAACAAGCCGCTGTACATGCTTGTTACATAAGGATAACGGGAGTTGCTCTTTTTTGCATCTATATATGTAATCAAGGTTTTGTCAATATATTCCATGGGATTTACCGCTACAGCCTCAGCCTTATGCTTCAATCTTGCTATAAAGCCGTTGCTTTTTGCAAACAGGCCCTCCATTCTTCCTGTCCTGGCCGCCAGCTCTGCTAGGTTCTCATCCATCTGCAGGCTTCCATCCTCACATACAGCTATTCCACAAGCCAATAATTCATCAGAATATATTTGCCCAATTGTCTTTAATTCACTTAATAGCTTATATGCGGAATAATTCCTGCTGTTGGCTTCCATATGCTGGTTTACAATATTTATCATGGAATTGTAGCTGGATAGGAAGTCTTCCACTGCTTCTTTTATCCTGCTGCCATCCGGAACAATTCTTATATAAACAGGCTCCTCTCTCGTAGCCTTAAGTATAATATAAAGCTTATTGTCCAGCTTGAAGCAGTTACCGGCTGTCTGCCTGCTTAGGCCGTTGATTTCAAATTCCGATAAAGCAGGAGCCTTTTCCATACGATTCATGTCCAAAAAGTCAACAACTCCAAACCTTAGACTATCCACATCCTCAAATACCAGACGGCCGCCTCCTTCTGCCAGCATATCTGCAGTAATTGAAAGCCTGTAGTAGTCTCTTGAATGCCCATTTTCCACCACAACATTAATCCCGGGTATGGAGCTGTTAAGCAAGTCAGCCATCTCTTTAAGTACAGTCAAATTGTCTCTTCTGCTTTCCTGATAAAAAATCAGATTATAAACCTTACTTCCTGCTTTGGCCATAAATTCATAAACACCCGGAGCTAAAGCACGGGAAGTTGACAATAGCTCTCTGCTCTTATTGATTTGGACGGATGACAATTGCTTAATCCGAATTTCTATATTTTCCGGCAGACCTGACAAATCCTCCTCAAGGGGGTAAGCAGACAATATTTCTTCATTGCTTACATCTACGGTCCTGCATTGGAAGCCGCGGAAGTCCGGATCAATCATTTCCTTTATCTTTTCCTTCAGAGCGAATGCCGCATCCTTAATACCAATAGAGAATTCACGATTTTCCTTTGTCAGATGTATCTTATAAAAGGGCATGCTTTTATTAAGGTTTATGATATTATCATAAACCCGTCTCCTATCATATCTCCTATTGATAGCTTGTCTTCTTTTTACAGGCTGGTTTGAGCTTATATTATTAATTGCCTGTATCATATCACCCTTCAATCCCCTCATCAGGTATTAATATAAGAAAAGTATACGGCATCTAAGACCAATTATTATATTTATAACTATATATAGTAGAAATTATAATCCAATATAAAACTGATGGCAATAATTATTTCAACTTTCTGACAGAATTGCCTATAACCAGTGACTGCTTAATATATACTGTGGCGGGATTAACACTGTTTCTGTTCTCAATCATCAGAATCAGCTTATTTGCCGCTTCTTTGCCAATATACTCCCTTTCCTGCCGAACCGTCGTAAGCTTGGCACCAATAAATAGATTGGCATCCATACCGTCATAGCCTGCCAGGGATACATCCTTAACCGGCTGCAGTCCCCGTTTCCTTATAGCACTTAATACACCTGTAGCAGCCAGATCATCCGGAGCAATAATACATGTAGGCCGCCGGCTCTTGCTTTTCAAAAGCTTTAAGGCCAGCTCCTCGGCAAGGGTATAATTCCGGTAAGCACCTTCCACCACATAATCATCCGGTATACTTATGCCATTTTCCTTTAATGCATCATAAAATCCTCTTAACCTGTCTTCTGTTACAAGTGTATTCCTTATACCGCATATAAAGGCTATATCCGTGTGTCCCTGATGTATTATATATTGGGTCAGCTGCTTCATACCGTTATAGTTATCGGATATAATTGAATATGTAGTCGAATATGGATAATCAATAGTAACCACCGGAAATTCGCTGTGGGCAAGCTTAATTACCTCTTCATTTTTATAGTTTGCGCAAACAATACACACACCATCAAAATTCCTGTATTTGCAGTGCTCCAGCAAAGACAGCTTTCTTCCGCCTATATAATTCTCTATAAATGTAATGTCATAACCCCTCTTGGATGCCTCATATTTAAAGGCTGATAAAATATGCGCAAAATAATCATTTTTCAGGCCCAGATCCGTAAGTGTACTAAAAAGCACGCCAATATTATAGGTCCTCTTCAGCTTGTATGCCTTGCTGCCGGCATTTGAATAATAACCTAATTCATTTGCTGCTTTGATAATTTTTTCTCTCGTTTTGTCACTAATATCGGAATATCCGTTTAGTGCTTTGCTGACTGTAGATATGGATACCCCACACCTTTTTGACAACTCTTGTATCGTAACCATGAATATCATGCTTCCTTTGTTATAACAGATCATTTTAAATATATTTTAAGAGAATTATACATATTATTCAAGGGGAAATATGTTCGATTTTTACGGCATTTTATCAAAATTCAGCTGTATAGTACTTAAATTTGTCTGAATAATATGCATAAGTATAGCAAGTTGTATTCATAAGTTTATCTTATATATGTTACCTGTCCTTAAGCTCTTTTCAATCCGGCTTCTCTGAACTCAGCCGCCACAGGATTCCACAGGAGCTCAAGCTTTTATCTCCAAAGAAAAATAAAGGTATATGAACAGACTAATTCATATACCTTTGTCAAATACATCTTATTACCGGCCCTGTTTAGGCCTGCTTCGCAAGAGGCTTTTCATCGCTCAAAATCCTAATAGCCTTTACCGGGCATACAGCTGCGCATTTACCGCAGTTGGTACATTTCTAATAGTCAATATGAGCAAGATTGTCATTAACAGCTATTGCCTCAAATTCACATGCCTTAACACACAGCTTGCAGCCAATGCAGCCGACGGCACAGGCAGCCTTGGTATCCTTACCCTTATCCAGTGAATTGCAGGCAACCCGGTGTTTTGCCGATTCAGGAACCATCTCAATCAGCTTATTGGGACATGAGGCAATACAACTGGTGCAGCCGGTGCATATTTCCTCATTAACTACCGCTATACCGTTTTGTATAGTAATTGCTCCGAAGGGGCAGGCTCTTACGCATGAGCCAAAACCCATACAGCCGAAGGAGCATTTTTTATTGCCCCTGCCGGGTACGATAGCCGCCTTGTTGCAGTCCCTTA
>JAAZDK010000005.1 GCA_012512855.1 Clostridiales bacterium | reverse complement strand
TATTGACAAAAGGATAAGAAAGGGAAGCGCTGGTTGTTTCCCTTTCTTATTCTATAAAATTAAGATATGATAATAGTATACAGCTTAATTTTCCTCACTATCGATGGTTTATCGGGCAATTATGTTTATCATCGGATATTTAATTTATGTTACAGCTGTATGTTCCTGTATATGGGTAAAAGAAAAAACGTAATATATTATACTCATAAAAGAAGCAAATTATGCCTTTGGTATAAAAAGCTGCGGCTTATTGCCTTTGGGTTGTATAAGCTGTCTGCTTAAATTTAAGGGAGAAGATTTATGAAAAAGGAAGTGTATTGGCATTTACCGGGTCTGTGTACCTTCAGATTTTTGAATCAAATTCTGTTGAATCTTATGGAAAAATATCCCGATTGCTTTAGAAAGGGATATAAAATAGGCTCTATATACGGAACCTTTCCGGGGGCGATCTGGAATGGCGGAAGAGCCGTATTCGGCATGACAGCTAAAGGTGATATTGAGAAAATTATCAGAGCCTACAACAGCAAGAAGGTAGCGGTAAGATTTACATGGACAAATTCATTATTGGAAGAAAAGCATTTGTCGGATACCTACTGCAATCTGATTATGAGGCTGGCGTCAAACGGGATGAATCAGGTGCTGGTTAATAAGCCGGTATTGGAGGAATACATAAGAAGGGAATATCCCAGGTTTAAGATTATTTCCTCCACCACCAAGAGAATATTGGACAGGGACGAGCTGTTAGCTGAGCTGGCAAAGGATTATTATCTGATTGTGCTGGATTATGATCTTAATCATAATGAAAAAATATTGGCCCTGCTGGAGCCATATGCGTCAAAAATTGAAATTATGGTAAATGAGATATGTGTTCCGGGATGTAAAAAAAGACTGGAGCATTACCGCAACCAGTCACAGGCTCAGCTGGAGTTTGATACGACTTTGCCATTTCGCTGCCCGCATGATACGAGAAACAGGAGCTTTTCAGAATGCAGGAAGCGACCGGCATTTATATCAAACGATGAGATTGACAGCTATATTGAAAGGGGCTATGTAAATTTCAAAATAGTCGGAAGAGGGCTTTCACAGGAATTTGTAAAGCAATCCTATTTGTATTTTTTGGTAAACGAACAGGACAGGGAATTTATCTCCGAGAAAATAGATAAAACGCTGCATGAGCTGATGACTCAGATGCACAAATGAAATCACAGGATGTATCAGGTATCTATTGACAGAAACCAGGCATTGGTAAATATAATGAGGAGGAAGCTATGAAAATATTGAAGGATGGACTCTTGCTTGGACTGGTGCTGCTTATGGGATTAGCCTTGCTGGGATGTAAGCAGGCCAAGGATAACGAAGCTATGGTTTTGGCTGTTACGGTCGCACCTACAATTGCTCCGGATGCACAAGAAGCAAAAGGGTCAGGTGATGAGTCCACGCAGCTTGATGAGAAGGAGACGGTTGATGCTGATATGAAGGATGATCTTATATTACATAAACCAACAGCGCAGGAT
>JAAZDK010000052.1 GCA_012512855.1 Clostridiales bacterium | reverse complement strand
GGCCCAGGATTATCTTTGAGCGCCTTCTGCCAAGAAATGCAGAGGGTGACATCCCGGACTACAAATTTTTCTGCTTTTATGGCAAAGTATACTGCCTGTATAAAATGGTTGATTACGTAGATAACCACTCGAACGGCAGGCTTGCCTTTTTTGACAGGAATTTTAATAAGCTGCCCTATTACCGGCAGGATTATAAGCCTCTGACAGGCAAGCAGGAGAAGCCGGCCTGCTTTGATGAAATGCTAGAGGCGGCTGAGGCTTTGTCCAGGGATTTCCCCCATGTTCGTGATGACTTTTATGATATTGATGGTAAGGCTGTCTTTGGTGAGATGACCTTTTACAATGCCGGCGGCTTTTTCAGGTTTGAGCCTGATGAGTTTGATTTTATAATGGGGAAGCAGTTTATGCTGCCAAGGAAGGTTCGCTCAAGCTGACAGGCTTATTTCACCGATTATGCGGCATGAGCATATATTGAAAAAAAGTGCAGATAAAAATCAGGGGTTTGGATGCTGCCGCAAAATCTATCGCTTAATAAAAAATGCATTCTTGTGACGGGGGCGGCCGGTTTTATCGGCGCCTTTCTGGTTATGGAGCTGATACGTACAACAGAGGAGACGCATATCATCGGCCTGGACAACATGAATTCCTACTATGCTCCGGCTCTTAAGGAATACAGGCTGGCTGAAATTGAAAGGCTTGCGGGAGAGCGGTCGGCCTGCAGCTGGACCTTTATCAGAGGAGATCTTGCCGACAGGCAATTAATAAATAATCTTTTTAAGGAGTATAATTTTGACCTGGTGGTTAATCTGGCCGCCCAGGCGGGTGTCAGGTACTCCATCAGCAATCCTGACGTATATATCGAAAGCAATCTTATTGGCTTTTACAATCTTCTTGAGGCCTGCCGCCATTATCCGGTAGAGCATCTGGTGTACGCCTCCTCTTCATCGGTATATGGAGCTGGAGCAAAAGTGCCTTACTCAACAGATGACAAGGTAGACAGTCCAGTCTCTCTTTATGCGGCCACCAAAAAATGCAACGAGCTTTTGGCCCATGCCTATTCCAAGCTTTATAACATAGCTTCTACAGGACTTCGCTTTTTTACCGTCTACGGGCCTGCCGGCCGTCCTGACATGGCTTACTTTGATTTTGCCAACAGGCTGACAAAGGGAGAGCCAATACAGCTTTTCAATTACGGAAAATGCATGAGGGACTTTACCTATATTGACGATATTGTCGAAGGAATAAAGCGGGTTATGCAGTGTGCTCCGGACAAAAAGCCGGGTGACGACGGTCTGCCCATTCCTCCTTATCGCATTTACAATATTGGAGGCAGCAATCCGGTAAATTTAATAGATTTCGTAAACATACTCATAGAGGAGCTATCTCTAGCCAGGGTGCTTCCGGATGGATTTAAGGCAAGCCTGCAGCTTGTTCCCATGCAGCCCGGTGACGTCCCTGTTACATATGCAGACACTTCGTATCTTGAGAGGGATTTTGGCTTTAAGCCGTCCACAAGTCTGCGGGAGGGTCTGCGCGCATTTGCCCGTTGGTACAAGGGCTTTTATAAGCTGTAAAGGGGAATGAGTATGAAGATTGCTGTCGCCGGATTGGGATATGTAGGCCTTTCCATTGCCGTTCTGCTTGCCCAGCAGCATGAGGTTAAGGCTGTTGATATAGTAAGGGAAAAGGTAGACATTATAAATAGAAGAAAATCGCCTATTCAGGATGAATATATAGAAAAATACCTTGCTGAAAAAAGGTTGAATTTAAGCGCAACCCTTGACGGGCGAGCAGCCTATTCGGACGCAGATTTTGTAATAATTGCCACCCCCACCAATTATGATGACGAAAAAAACTTCTTTGACACTACAGCAGTAGAAAGTGTAATCAGGCAGGTTTCAGACTGCAACAAGGATGCGGTGATGGTTATTAAGTCTACCGTGCCAGTAGGTTTTACCAAATCCATCAGGGAAAAGCTTAACTGCAAAAGGCTTCTATTCAGTCCGGAGTTTTTGCGGGAGTCTATGGCCCTTTATGATAATCTTTTTCCATCCCGCATAATTGTCGGCACCGATCTGCAGGATGAATTCCTGCTTAAGGCGGCCCATAGCTTTGCCGGACTTTTAGCTGGGGCTGCCATAAAAAAGGATATTCCCATCCGGATTATGGGCTATACCGAGGCTGAAGCGGTAAAGCTTTTTGCCAATACCTATCTGGCCCTGCGGGTGGCGTTTTTTAACGAGCTGGACAGCTACGCCGAGATGAAGGGCATTGACAGCAGGCAGATTATTGAAGGGGTATGTCTTGATCCCAGAATCGGCAGCCATTACAACAATCCATCCTTTGGCTACGGCGGCTATTGCCTGCCTAAGGATACCAGACAGCTGCTGGCAAATTATTCGGATGTACCCCAGAACATGATTTCGGCCATAGTGGCCTCCAACAAAACCCGCAAGGATTTTATAGCCGACAGGGTGCTGGCTCGGGCAGGATTATATAAGGCAGGCAGCACCGGTGAGGAAAAATGCGGCAAACAGGTCACAATCGGAGTATTTCGTCTGACCATGAAGACGAGGTCGGACAATTTACGCAATTCAAGCGTCCAGGGGGTTATGGAGAGGATTAAGGCAAAGGGGGCAAATATAATTATTTATGAGCCCACTTTGAGCCAGGAAAGCTTTATGGGCAATACAGTGATTAATGATCTGGTAAAATTTAAGAAAATGTCCGATTTAATAATTGCAAACCGATATGATAATTGTCTGGAGGATGTAATAGACAAGGTTTATACCCGCGATATTTTTAGAAGAGATTAGAGCCCACAAGCGCTTTGGACACTGAGCTTATGAGATGGCATTTGTCAGGAATGTGGCGGATCGGGTTATATTATTGGATGGAGGAGTAATTATTAAAGAGGCTACGCCTGAGTATGTGTTTGACTTGGCATTTTGGCATCGTAAAATTTTTAATAATTTAATTTTACACTTGCAATATTTGGCTTCGTTTGATATAATAAGTAAGGTGCTAAATGATAAGACTAATAAAGAGTGGGCGAAAGTCCACTCTTCTTATTTGCCTTTTATGGTGCGTATACGCATCAGCAAAGCAAGGATTGGTGATTAAAATGCACCTGTCCGGTAAGAGTCGCGCAGCTGCAGACTGCAGCTTGCTTTATGCGATTCTTGATAAAACTACAATGAATAAAAATATGAAAAGAAGGTTGGTAGAATATATGTCCAGGCATGAGGATTATGAACAGCGCACACAAAAGCTTTTGGAGCCGATTTTGGAAAAGAACAATTATGAGCTTTACGATGTGGAGTTTGTTAAGGAAGCCGGCAACTGGTACCTTCGGGTCTATATCGACAAGGAAGGCGGCATATCAATTGACGATTGCGAGCTGGTAAGCAGAGCATTAAGCGATCTTCTTGATGAGCACGATTTTATTTCAGAATCCTATATGCTGGAGGTGAGTTCACCCGGTCTTGGCAGAAGGCTCAGAAAAGACAAGCATTTTGAAAAGAGCATAGGCGAAGAGGTCGAGATTAAGCTTTATAAGCCGATTAATAAAAAGAAGGAATTTGTCGGCCTGCTCAGGTCCTTTGACAAGGATACGATAGCTATTGAGCTGAGCGACAAAACAGTTATGGAAATTCCCAGAGAGCAGATAGCTAATGTAAGGCTGACCTTTGATTTCTGATACAGGCTTTGTTATTGCATGAGGATATAAAATAGCTTTGATATTACAAAAAGAAGAATAATCATATTAAGGAGGCATTGTCAAAAATATGGAAGTAAATAAAGATTCAGGAAGGGAATTGATTGAGGCATTAAATCAGCTGGAGAAGGAGAAGGATATTAATAAGGAAGTTATTCTGGAAGCCCTTGAGAATTCATTGCTGGCTGCATGTAAAAATAATTTCGGCAGATCGGATAATATAAGGGTTAATATTGATAGAATAACAGGTCAGGTAAATGTTTATGCAATGAAGGAAGTGGTTGAGGAGGTTACGGAGCCTGCTTTGCAGATCTCCCTTGCCGAGGCTAAGGCAAAGGATCCTATCAAGGAGCTGGGCGATATAATGGCGATTGAGGTTACACCAAAGAATTTTGGCCGTATCGCCGCCCAGAAGGCAAAGCAGGTTGTAGTGCAGAAAATCCGTGAAGAGGAGAGAAAGGTACTCTACCAATATTTTCTCAGCAAGGAGAAGGATATTATCACAGGTGTTGTTCAGCGTTATGTGGGCAATAATATCGCCATCAACCTTGGCAAGGCCGATGCTCTTCTTACTGAAAATGAACAGGTGAAGGGGGAGGTCTTCAGGCCGACAGAGCGCATCAAGCTGTATATCCTGGAGGTCAAGGACACCACGAAGGGCCCAAGAATTACGGTATCCCGCTCCCATCCGGAGCTGGTCAAGAGGCTCTTTGAGGCCGAGGTTGCCGAGATTCAGGACGGCACTGTTGAGATAAAGAGCATTGCCAGAGAGGCAGGAAGCAGAACCAAGATTGCAGTATGGAGCAATGATCCGGATGTTGACGCAGTAGGAGCCTGCGTAGGACTGAATGGAGCAAGAGTAAATGCTATTGTACATGAGCTCAGAAATGAAAAGATTGATATAGTCAACTGGAGCAGCGATCCCGCACAGTTTATTGAAAATGCCCTCAGTCCCGCCAAGGTTGTGTCGGTAACTGTGGATGAAGATGAAAAGACTGCCAGGGTGATTGTGCCAGACTATCAATTGTCCCTTGCGATCGGCAAGGAGGGACAGAATGCCAGACTGGCAGCCAAGCTGACAGGATACAAGATCGATATCAAGAGCGAATCCCAGGTATACGGTTATTAATAACTGCTTACTCCTGGTTAGAAAGGCGTGGTAAAGAATAGATGGCGAAGAAGTTACCATTAAGAATGTGTACCGGATGCGGTGAAATGAAGGCTAAGAAGGCTATGATCCGTGTTCTGAAGACTCCGGAGGATGAAATTGTCATAGATTCCACCGGCAAGAAGAATGGAAGGGGTGCGTATATCTGCCCATCACTTGAGTGCCTGAGGAAGGCAATCAGGTCAAAAGGTCTGGAGCGTTCCCTTAAGGTCAGCATTCCTAAGGAACTGATTGAAGCTCTGGAGAAGGAGATGGTTAAACTTGAATCCGACAGAAAAGAAGGTATATAGCTTACTTGGCATTGCAGCAAAATCCCGCAACATAGCAAGTGGTGAATTTCTTACTGAAAAGGCCGTTAAGGAACATAAGGCTGCTTTGGTTATTGTGGCAGCAGATGCCTCTGATAATACAAAGAAGATGTTTACCAACATGTGTACTTACTATGATGTGCCAATATACTTTTTTGGTGAGAAGGAGAATTTGGGTCATGCTATTGGCAAACAGATGCGCGCTTCTTTGGCAGTGCTGAACAAGGGCTTGTCGGATGCGATAGAAAGGCAACTGAAAATGATTGAGTGATTAACGGAGGTAGTAAGTATATGGCGAAAATTAAAGTCTTTGAGCTAAAGAATCAGATAAACTCGCTGATAAAAAACAAGATAGAAAGTAAAGACATAATTGATTTTATAGAGACCAATTTCGGAGTAAAAAAATCACATAGCAGCGCCCTTGAAGAAAATGAAGCAAACTTTATCAAGAATTATTTTGTCCATGCAGACAAGGCGGATTTGCAGACTGCAGACAAAAAAATTCAGCCTGCCATCCTGTCTGAGATGAATGTTCAGACAGATCAGATGCAGCCGGCGGCAAAGCCGGAGCAGGATGAGGCTAAAAAGGCGGCTGCAGAGACCAGGGCTGACGCTGCCGAAGCGAAAGTGCAGACAAAGGACAAGAAGGCGGGACAACAAAAGGCCCAGCCTGCAAAGCCGGCCGAGAAGGAAAAGGAGCAGCCTAAGCAAGCTCAGCAAGACAAACAGGAAAGGCAGCTCCAGCAGCCCAGGCAGCCTCAGCCTGATAAAAATCAGCAGGAAAAGGCCCAGAAGGCTAAGCAGGTACAGCATGCAAAGCCGGCAGAGCAGGCAAAGCAAGCGGCTGCCCAAAGGCCGGAGGCTGACAAAAGAACTGGGAGAGCGGATCAGGCTGGCAAACAGCATAAGGGCGATGCTATGTCAGGAAGACCGCAAAGATCTGAAGGTGGTCATCAATCCGGCAGGCAGCAAAGAAACGACGGTCAGGGCAGGGGCGCATCCTTCAATCAGGCCGGCAGGCAGCAGGCCGGTGGAGCAAGAGCCGGCCAACAGGGCAAGGGAGGATTTGGCTCAGGCTTTGGCAAGAACGCAGGCAAGCCAGGCTCATACCGGGATGACGATGTCTTTAAGGATGAGGATGACAAGTCCGGATTCAATCAAAAACAGGGCAAGAAGGCCGGCGCAGGCAAGGCCTTCGGAGAGCGCAAGAAATTTGACCAGCAGATTCTTGATCAGAAGGTAGCTGAAAAGAATGATAACAAGCGTAAGGCTGACCGCATAAATAAGGAAAAGAGCTACAGGGAGAAGAACATTGATATCCATGAAGATGATGATATGGAAGATCTTAAAAAGCTGGTTCAGAAGAAGGGTCAGTTTATCCAGCCCAAGCCTGCCCCTGTACCCGAGGAGGAGATCAAGGTTATTACCATACCTGATGTACTGACTATAAAAGAGCTGGCTGACAGGATGAAAAAGCCCAGCGCAGCTCTGATAAAGAAGCTTTTGCTTCAGGGCAAGGTCGTTACCCTCAATCATGAGATTACCTTTGAAGAAGCTGAAGAAATAGCCCTTGAATATGATATTATTTGCGAAAAAGAGAAAAAGGTAAATGAACTTGAAGAATTGCTCAAGGACGAAGAGGATCCGGCTGAGAGTCTGGTTAAGCGTCCGCCTGTTGTGTGCGTAATGGGACACGTTGACCATGGTAAGACATCCCTTCTTGACGCAATCCGCCAGACAAATGTAACTGCCCGTGAGGCAGGTGGCATTACCCAGCATATTGGCGCATATGTAGTAGATATAAATGGTGAAAAGATTACCTTCCTTGACACTCCGGGACATGAGGCCTTTACCTCCATGCGTATGAGAGGTGCAAAGTCCACCGATATTGCTATCCTTGTTGTAGCTGCAGATGATGGTGTTATGCCGCAGACTGTAGAAGCCATAAGCCATGCCAAGGCTGCTGGCGTAACCATAATTGTTGCAGTAAACAAGATTGATAAGCCCAGCGCAAATGTAGAACGTGTTAAGCAGGAGCTGACCGAACACGAGCTGATCGCAGAGGACTGGGGCGGTGACACAATATTCGTTCCTGTATCTGCTCATACCAAGGAGGGTATAGACCAGCTGCTGGAGATGGTACTTCTGTCCGCCGAAATGCTGGAGCTGAAGGCCAATCCCGACAGAAAGGCAAGAGGTATTGTTATTGAAGCCCAGCTGGATAAGGGTAGAGGCCCGGTAGCTACCGTTCTGGTACAGAAGGGAACCCTGCGTGTGGGTGACAATGTCGTAGTTGGCTCATCATACGGTAAGGTTCGTGCAATGACGGACGACATGGGCAGAAGAGTCAAGGAGGCAACACCTTCTACACCTGTAGAAATTATCGGCCTTAATCAGGTTCCTGAAGCAGGTGAGACCTTCATCGTAACAAACAACGAAAAGGAAGCAAGGCATATTGCCGAAGTATATATGGCACAGAGCAAGGAAAAGCTCATCGCCGACACCAAGGCAAAGCTTTCGCTGGATGGTTTGTTCAGCCAGATACAGGCCGGCAATATCAAGGAGCTTAATCTTATAATCAAGGCCGACGTTCAGGGTTCAGTTGAGGCTATGAAGCAAAGTCTTACCAGATTAAGCAATGATGAAATAGCAATAAGAATTATTCATGGTGGAGTTGGCGCCATCAATGAATCGGACGTAACTCTTGCCAGCACATCCAATGCTATTATCATCGGCTTTAATGTAAGACCTGATAATGCCGCAAAAGATACGGCCGAGCGGGAAAAGGTTGAAATCAAGCTGTATCGTGTTATTTATGATGCAATCAACGATATCGAAGCGGCCATGAAGGGTATGCTTGATCCTGTATTTGAGGAGAAAATTATTGGCCATGCTGAGGTCAGGGCTACATTTAAGGCTTCTGGTATAGGTACAATCGCAGGCTCATATGTAACCGATGGTAAGATACAGAGAAACAGCAAGGCCAGAATTTACCGTGACAATAAGCTTATCTATGACGGAAGCCTGGCTTCACTTAAGAGATTCCAGGATGACGTAAAGGAAGTTGCGGCTGGCTATGAATGCGGCCTCGTATTTGAAAGGTACAATGATGTAAGAGAAGGCGACAAGGTTGAATTCTATATCATGGCCGAGGTGCAGAGGTAGTTGTGGCAGGCAATATGAGTCAGTCAGGCAAAATGGAGGGTTTTTATGAAAAAGAACAGCATTAAAAACACCAGAATTAATATGGAAGTGCAGAAAGAGCTTAGCATGCTGATTAGTCGGGAAATAAAGGATCCCAGGATTAATCCCATGACCAGTATAGTTCATGTGGAGGTGGCACCGGATCTTAAGACTGCAAAGGTTTATATCAGCGTTCTGGGGGATGAACAGTCAAAGAAGGATACCCTGGCAGGCTTAAAGCGCGCTTCCTCCTTCATAAGAGGTCAGCTGGCGAAAAATCTGAACCTTCGCTATACACCGGAGCTTACCTTTGTACTGGATAGCTCCATTGAATATGGAGTACACATGTCCAGGCTTATTGACGAGGTAAACGCAGGCAGCGGGCAGACACAGGATGAACAGACCGGGGAGACTGAAGATAAAGAGGATTAATGTACAATTATATGCATTTATTATGCATAGGGTGTAATGGGAGTTTTGGAGGTAGCTATGTTAATTATCGATGAGCAATTGAATGGCTGCAAATCTGTAGCGATTGCCGGGCACATACGACCGGACGGGGATTGTGTGGGTTCATGCATGGCCTTGTACAATTATCTGTCCGGAAGTAAGGAAAAGCTTGGCCTTGAGAGGATTGATGTTTTTCTGGAGCCCTTCAGCAATGTTTTTGATATGCTGGCAGGTGTAGACAAAATCAGGCGGGACTTAGATGCGCAGGATTGCTACGATGTCGTGATAGCCCTGGACTGCGGCAGCCTGGATCGGCTGGGAGATGCCCAGAAAATATTTGAGAGGGCAAAGAAGACCATTAATATTGACCATCACATCAGCAATACCTATTTTGCAGGAGTAAATCATGTGCTTGCTGATGCATCCTCCACCTGCGAGGTACTTTATTCATTGCTGGAGGAGGAAAGGATTACAAAGGAGATTGCTGAGGCATTGTATATCGGTATTATCCACGATACCGGCGTGTTCAAGCATACCAATACCTCCGGAAAGACGATGGCCATAGCCGGCAAGCTAATGGATAAGGGAATCAATTTTTCAGCCTTGATAGATGAAACCTTCTATGCAAAGACCTACCTGCAGAACCAGATACTTGGCCGTTGCCTTATGGAGAGTATGCTGGTGCTGCATGGTAAGGTGGTATTTGCAGCCTTGAAAAAAGAAATTCTGGATTTTTATGGTGCTGTTCCTTCGGATCTGGATGGTATCATTGATCAGCTCAGGGTGACCAAGGGGACGGAGGTTGCGATATTTGCCTATGAACTTAGAACTCATGAATATAAGGTTAGCATGAGATCAAACGGTGATGTCAATGTCAGCAGGATTGCGGTTTATTTCGGTGGAGGAGGCCATATTAAGGCGGCAGGATGTACCATGCTGGGTACGGTCCATGACGTAATCAATAATCTGACACCTCATATCGAAGCTCAGCTGAAGGAGCTAGGGCTGATTTAGCAGATGGGGCTACCAGCTGCTTAACTTTGGACAAGCCTTAAGGAGACTGACTAATCTATGGATGGAATAATAAACGTTTATAAGGAAAAGGGCTATACCTCCCATGATGTTGTGGCTAAGCTGAGGAAAATCCTGCAGACAAAAAAAATCGGCCATACCGGTACCCTGGATCCGGATGCCGAAGGCGTACTTGTGGTATGCATCGGCAAGGGAACAAAGCTTTCGGATATGATAGCCGGCAAGGATAAAAGCTACAGGACAATCATGAAGCTCGGTATAACAACAGATACCCAGGATTTGTCCGGAAATGTTATTAAAAGCGGAGAGGTAAATGTAGGCTTTGATCAAATACAAAGGCAGATTAAAGGCTTTATCGGTGAGTATATGCAGCTGCCACCCATGTATTCAGCCATTAAGGTTGGGGGAAAAAAGCTTTATGAATATGCCAGGGAAGGCAAAGAAGTAGAACGCCGGCCCCGCAGTGTCCGGATTATGGATATTAGGATACTGGATTATAACGATAAGGAGCATGAGGTCACAATGGAGGTAGACTGCTCCAAGGGAACATATATCAGAACCCTGCTGCATGATATAGGTCGGGCCTTAGGCTGTGGCGGAGCGATGAAGGAGCTGCTTAGAACCCGTGTCGGAGGCTTTGGCATAGACGGGGCAATAAGGCTGTCCGACATAAGCAGGCTGCAGGAGGAGGGCAGGCTTTCTGAGCATATTATTGGGCTGGATGAGCTTTTTACAGCATATAGCCGGGTGACGGTAAAAAAAGAGTATAGCCGGCTGGTGCACAACGGAAATACCTTTTATGAAAAAATGGCAGAAATAGAGGAAATGGGTGCCCTGACCGATTATGTGCGGGTGTATGATGCCGAGGGTATATTTACGGGCATATACCGATACGACAAGGCAGCCCGGATTTTCAGACCCGAAAAGATGCTGCTGTAGCTTTTTAATGCTAACATGGCAGGGTTGAGCAGACTGGTGGAGGAACCGCTGTATTAACCGGCTTAATGCACTGCAGCATAACGCAAATCATTTCAGGACGGAGATGGCTATGGAATATATAGCAGCAACAACAGAATTTAAATTAAGCAATACTGCCGTAACTATAGGAAAGTTCGACGGTTTACACCTGGGACACCGGCAGTTGCTTGATTTGACGGTTAAACACAAGGAGCAGGGACTTGCAGCAGTCGTGTTTACATTTTTGCTGCATCCGTCCTATTTATTAAGCGATAAGGATTTTGAGCTTATTTATACGGAGGAAGAAAAGCGCATCAGGCTTAAAAGACTGGGAATGGATCTGATGATATCCTATCCCTTTTCCCAGGAAACCAGAAACATGGAGCCGGAGGATTTTATCCGGCAGGTTATAAGGGATAAGCTGGATGCAAAGGTGCTTATTGTTGGAGAGGATTTCCGCTTTGGAAAAAACCGGAGAGGAGATATTGCCATGCTTAGGCAGCTTCAGGAGAAATGCGGCTATAAACTGATAGCCTGCCAAAAGAAGAAGATGGGTAAGCATATAATCAGCAGTTCTATTATCAGAAGCCTGATAAAAGAGGGCAGGATGGAAGAAGCGAATGCAATGCTGGGAAGCGCCTACAGCATCAGAGGCGAGGTTGTTCACGGCAGAAGGCTGGGCAGAACTATAGGTATACCGACGGTTAACCTTATTCCTCCGGATATGAAGCTGCTTCCTCCATGCGGTGTATATGCCTCAAGAATTTTGACCGGTGGCATTTATTATAACGGGGTAACCAATATCGGCTATAAGCCCACGGTTGGAGGAGAAGAGTATATAGGAATAGAAAGCCATATCTTTGATTTGGATAAGGATTTGTATGGCAGGAAGATAGAGGTTGAACTGATTAGCTTTATTCGTCCTGAGCTTAGGTTTGCCACGCTGGATGAGCTGACAGCCAGGATGAAGGAGGATATTATAATAGCCAAAGAAAGGCTAATAAAATTTGTCTGACTCAGGCTTGATGTTTCAGATTAATTGACTCAGTTATAGCAATGATTGGCTTATTTTTGCATCAGGTGCCGTATGGCTCGGAAAGGGGAAATATATGCTTTTAGTACAGGAGGTTACAAAAAAGTACGGCAAGGTTCTTGCCAATGACGGGGTCAGCTTTGAGACCCATCCCGGTGAAATATCGATACTTTTAGGACCCAACGGAGCAGGCAAATCAACCCTGATAAAATGTATAGCAGGCTTGCTTAAGTTCAGTGGCAGAATTCTTATAAACGGAAATGAGAACAAGTCCCTGCAGGCCAAAAGGGAGCTGGGCTATATTCCTGAAATTCCCGCCCCATATGAAATGCTGACGGTATGGGAGCATATGGAATTCATAGCAAGGGCATATTCCCTGGAAAACTGGAAGGAAAAAGCGGAGCATCTTTTGCAGCGTTTTGAGATGGATGATAAAAAGAAGAAGCTGGGCAACGAGCTTTCAAAGGGAATGCAGCAAAAGCTCAGCATATGCTGCGGTTTATTGCCTGAACCCAAGGTTATATTGTTTGATGAGCCGATGGTTGGGCTTGATCCCCATGCCATCAAGGAGCTTAAGAAGATAATACTTGAAAAGAAGGATGAAGGGGCGGCTATTCTCATAAGTACGCATATGCTGGACAGTGTTGATGAATTCTGGGACAGCGCCAACATTATGATTGGTGGCAGGATTGCCGCCAGAAGAAGCCGCAGGGATACGGCAAGCTCCGGTGAGGATCTGGAGGCCTTGTTCTTTGCAATAACTGAAAGCAGCAAAAGCAAATCCTCCGATGGTCAGGAGGGTAAAGACTCTAGTCCGGAGGGTATGAATTAATGAAGGCACTTGCATATTTAACGCTTACCCAGATTAAGAACAGAATTCTGTCCCTTAAGAAAAAGCCCGGTCTTTTGATTTTATATAGTGTTTTAACATTAATTGTAGTGGGATCGTTCGTTCTGATGATCATATTTAGCGGTGAAACTAATGCTGAAAAAGCTGCCGATGAAAGAATTATCTATCTGATTATTTCAGCCCTGGGACTTCTGTTTGTGTATACCTTTGTTACAACAGGACTATCCACCGGTTCCAGCCTCTTTAACATGCCGGATGTCGGATTACTTTTTGTTGCTCCGATCTCCTCAAAAAAGATACTTTTTTATGGTCTGTTAAATACTATGGGCAAGTCGCTTCTGGCTTCCGTTTTTATCTTCTATCAGATCGGCAATTTGAGGAATGCCTTTGACTATGGCTTTAAGGAGATATTTATACTATTTATTATATATGCATCCATGCTGGTATCCTGCCAGCTGCTTGCCATAGGTATATATATTTTCTCAAATGGCAATCCGTCCCGCAAAAATCTGGTCAAGGCTATTACATATACCTTGTATGCGGCCTTGGTAATTGCATATTTAGTTATTCAGAGGCAGCAGCAGACCGGATTGCTGGAGACGATTTTACGTCTGGTATCCTCGGAAGGCTTTGCCTATTTTCCTGTAGCCGGCTGGTCCGTAATGCTTTTTGCAGGTGTGGCGCATAATCTGCCGGTTAAGATAATTATTTCAGTTGTCTTATTCCTGATTATGGGAGCAGTCATTATAATACTCCTTACCTCCGGCAAGGCCGATTACTATGAGAGTGTACTGGTGTCAACAGAAACCAGTTATCAGATTAGAAAAGCTGCCAGGGAAGGAAGGAATGTTCCTCAAACCAATTCTAAAAAAATCAAAGTCAGGGATAATGCCTTTGGGATTGGTAAGGGCAGCAGAGCCATGGCTATATTCTACAAGCATCTGCTGGAGCATAAAAGAAAAAGCAGGCTGATTTTTATCGATGGGTATACCGTATTTATGATGATAGCGGCCGGAATGGCGGGATATTATTTCAGAACGTATGCTCTGCCCGAATTTGCTTATTACGGAGTACTGGCAACAGCTGTTTATTTTCAGTATTTTCTTACCGTAATGGGCAAACTAAAACAGGAGCTGACAAAGCCGTATATTTATCTGATTCCGGACAGTTCTCTCAGAAAGGTGTTTGCTGCATCCTTAAGCTCCCTGATAAAGCCTTGTGTTGACGGCTGCTTTATTTTCGGTATACTGGCGGCGGTAAGCGGGCACAATTTACCGGAATGTGCATTCTTTGCCCTTGCGTATGCTGCCTCCGGAGCGGTATTTGTCGGACTTACCATTCTTTATCAGAGGGTTTTGGGTGGACAGCCGGGTACGGTATTGAAGGTATTTATCGGAATGGGCCTGTTTTCACTGGTTTTGGGTCCGGCTATTGCACCGAGTATAGTGCTGGCGATTATATTGCCGGATAGCCTGCGCTTTTTATGCACCCTGCCTTATTCCGTAATCAGTATCTTATTTGCGGTTCTCCTCTTTGTTGCCTGTGGAAATCTAATAGACAAAAGCGAATATACAGGAAGCGCTGCTTTTAAGTAAATGGGCAATTGCCGGTTTGACAGTCAGGAATATGGCATAAGCAAGCCGGTCGCTTATTTGAATAAATTTTCATTAATTATATTTTAGCTTGAATTTAGCTTGAATATGATAAAAAAGTTGTTTACAATAATAAGGGAATATGATAATATACCTAAGTGGTTGCAAGCCGATACTCAGAATATGGAGTCTCCGACCATAATCTTGGTATTAGGCGATTATAAGGAAAGGAGAATACATCAATGATTAGCAAAGAGAAAAAGCAGGAAATTATTAAGAATTTCGGTCGTACACCTAATGACACCGGTTCACCGGAGGTTCAGATTGCACTTTTGACCGAAAGAATTACTCAGCTGACTGAGCATCTGAAGAACAACAAGAAGGATCATCATTCAAGAAGAGGCCTTCTTAAGATGGTTGGTCAAAGAAGAGGCTTGCTTGAGTATTTGAAGAAGACCGATATCAACAGATATCGTGAATTGATCGAGCGCCTGAATTTAAGAAAGTAATTATACAAGCTGTTCCTGAAAAGGGACAGCTTTTTTACTGGCAAAAACTGAGTGCTTAATTTAAATTTATAATTAAGCATTCAATTTAACTAATTGAACCATGAAAAAAATTGTAGCGTAGTGGAAATAATAATGGTATAATATTGTATTAGAGCGATGGGAGGACAACCCGAGACTTCTGAAAAGATTATCGGTTTTGAGCTTAAATCGGTAGTTTTTTCAGTTGTTTCGGTGCCTCCAGCTCTATAGCATGAAGTAAAGGAGATTTAGCATGTACAAAAGTTTTTCAATGGAGCTTATTGGCAGAAAACTAACCGTAGATGTCGGAAGAGTTGCAGCGCAGGCCAATGGCGCTGTCTTGATTCATTATGGTGATACTGTTATTTTGTCAACTGCTACAGCCTCCGGCAAGCCCAGAGAGGGTATTGACTTTTTCCCGTTAAGTGTTGAATATGAGGAAAAGCTGTATGCTGTCGGCAAGATTCCGGGAGGATTCATAAAAAGAGAGGGCAAGCCTTCGGAGAATGCAATCCTTGCCTCCCGTTGCATTGATCGGCCGATGAGGCCTTTGTTCCCCAAGGATTACAGAAATGATGTTACAATAAACAATCTGGTTTTATGCGTTGATCAGGATTGCTCACCTGAATTGACAGCCATGCTGGGATCATCAATAGCCACCTGCATATCGGATATTCCCTTCAATGGACCGATAGCAGCCACTATGGTTGGCCTGGTGGACGGCCAGCTGGTGTTCAATCCTACATCTGCCCAGAGGGAGAAATCCGAACTGTCGCTTACCGTGGCTTCAACACGTGAAAAGGTTATAATGATTGAAGCAGGAGCCAATGAGGTACCCGAGGATATGATGATTGAAGCTATTTATGCCGCCCATGATATCAACAAAAAGGTTATTGAATTCATAGATACCATTGTAGCGGAATGTGGCAAGCCCAAGCATGATTATGTACATTGGGTGGTTCCTGATGAGCTGTATGAGGATATGGTTAATTTCATTACTCCCGAAGCTATGGAGGCAGCCGTTTTTACTGACGACAAGATGGTCAGGGAGGCCAATATCAATGAAATAACCGAAAAGCTTACAGCCCGCTACGAGCTTGATCATCCTGACTGGCTTCCATGGCTTCCGGAGGCAATCAATAAATTCGAGAAGGCGACGGTTCGCAAGATGATATTAAAGGATCACAAGCGTCCCGACGGCAGACGGATGGATGAGATCAGAAAGCTGGCCGCAGAAATCGATATTCTGCCCAGAACACATGGCTCAGGTATGTTTACCCGTGGACAGACACAGGTTCTTAATATCTGTACCCTGGGTGCGTTGGCCGAGATTCAGAGGCTTGACGGTATCGATGAGAATGAAACAGGCAAGAGATACATGCACCATTATAACTTCCCGTCCTATTCTGTAGGCGAAACCAAGCCTTCCAGAGGGCCGGGCAGAAGAGAGATTGGTCATGGCGCATTGGCTGAGAGAGCGCTCGTTCCGGTGCTTCCTTCAGAGGAGGAGTTCCCTTATGCAATCCGCACAGTTTCCGAGGTTCTGGAATCCAACGGTTCTACATCCCAGGGAAGTGTATGCGCATCCACTTTGTCACTTATGGCTGCAGGTGTTCCGATAAAGGCTATGGTGGCCGGTATTTCGGTAGGTCTTGTTACAGGTGAGACTGATGATGATTATGTATTGCTGACCGATATTCAGGGTGTTGAGGATTTCTTCGGAGATATGGACTTTAAGGTAGCAGGTACCCATAAGGGTATAACGGCTATCCAGATGGATATCAAGATTAACGGCTTAACCAGGGAGATTATCGAAAAAGCAATATATCGCACCAGGGAAGCCAGAATCTATATCCTCGATGAGGTTATGGCTCCGGTTATCTCCAAGCCCAGACCTGAGGTTTCACCTTTTGCTCCCAAGATTGTCCAGATCAAGATTGATCCTTCAAAAATCGGTGATGTTGTTGGTCAGAGGGGCAAGACAATCAATGCAATCATTGAGCAGACCGGTGTCAAGATTGATATTGCTGATGACGGTGCAGTATCGGTATGCGGCTTTGACAAGGACAACATCCAGAAGGCGGTTGACATGATCAACATGATAGTAACCGATTTCGAAGAGGGCAAGACCTATACCGGTAAGGTTGTAGGTATTAAGGATTTCGGTGCCTTTCTTGAGTTCGCACCCGGCAAGGAGGGTATGGTTCATATATCCAAGGTTGCCAAACACAGAGTTAATCATGTTGAGGACGTTCTTACCCTCGGTGATGTGGTTAAGGTTGTATGCCTCGGTCCTGACAAGATGGGAAGAGTCAGCTTCAGCTTAAAGGATGTTAAGGACCCCAAATAATTAGATAGCATTGCTACAGCATAGCTGTTGGAATTTATGGCATCAGGCTATAATACTGCACATTCGTAAAGGACGTAAAGGTGCGGATTATAGCCTGTTATTTTATGAAAAAACCGTTTAAATGTCTGCAAAGTCTGCCGCATATTTTGTGAACTAAAGCTTTCGTAGCGTAAGCTGTTTTATATAATATTACAAATTATGCAATGGAATCGTATGACAGATGCGCCTGGTATCATCTGAGCTCTCTTGACAATGATTTAATGACCTTTGTTAAATACCTGTCATGTTCGCTGAACAAGGTTATAGATTCATTTAACTTTAACTATGATAATCATGAAAATCTTTCCGGTGACAAACTAATAGACAGCATTGCAAATGAATTTCTAATATATCTCTCCCAGTTCTCTGAATATAAAATATCTATTTTGTTGGATGATTTCCAGGAGATTAGCAATGATGAAGTATTTGAGTTTCTGACAATCCTAATCAGGAATACCAGTGACAATATCCGTTTGTTGATGGCCACCAAGGGCTCATTTCCGAAGTTTTTGGCACGTTTTATAATGAACGGTATTGCAGTAACGATAAACGATAAGCAGCTGGCCTTCAACCGTGATGATATCATGCGTATTTTGCAAAATGTCCGGGCGGTCGATGATATTAATCTATGCGCAGATCTGATACTTGATTATACCGAAGGTTGGCCGGCAGGAGTAATAGCCATAGCATTGCCCTGAAGAATGAATACAGGACCATCGACAAGGACGGAATAGTAAGGCTGTGCAAGGAATCCAGGGTCTATGACTACATTATGTATGAGATTTTCAAGAAGCTGCCCTATGATATACAGACCTTTCTTATTAATACATCTGTACTGAATATTCTAAGTACGGATTTATGCAATGCGGTAATGAACATTACCACATCAAAAAGTCTCCACTGGTGTCAGATCCAATATCTTTATTTCACTGACGAAAGGGAGAAGGCTTTGAGTCTGGCTCTTCCTTATCTTGAGGATCAGCAGACCATGAACATATATATGGCCTATATCAAGGTCGTAAGCAGCATAATACTTCTGCATGACAACAGAGAGGATGAAGCCGCCGTTTTTATGCAGGAGGCAAATAAATATCTTAATAATTTCCAGCTGGATTATCCAAAGCTGCTGAAGCAGGAGCTGTCTTATTCCGAAGGGCTATTCAATGGAGGAGGCTTTTAAGCTAATCGATGGGCATATTGCCATGTCTTTGAATATAGTCAACCAATACCTGAGTATATTCATGAGACTGTTGAAGCGTGAGATAAGCTTCACTGAATTCCTTAACACCCTTCCTAATGCCTTTTGGATGTAGTGAAGAGATGTTGTAAACCAATGTTTTTACAAATGAGATAAAATCGAGGTCGTTTTTCATGAATATAGAGGATTATGGTTTTAAAAAGCTGGATGCAAGTGACCGGGATTTATTCAGTTATTATTATAAAAAAATGAATGATAATTGGGCATCAAGCATCTGCTTTCCCAGTATGCTGGCATGGAACACAGGCATTGTAATCTACCATAAGATTATAGGAGATTATATTTGCTGTGTTGCCCATGATATACCCAATGCCAGATGGGTATTGCTCCCATTGATAGGCCACTGTTCGAAAATATCTCACAGACAGGCGGCTCATACATATTCAGCTGCGTATTGCTGGCAGGGGTTCAGACAGGCCTTTACATAGTTGTAATAATAATTGTGTCATTGGCATT
>JAAZDK010000051.1 GCA_012512855.1 Clostridiales bacterium | reverse complement strand
GGATATCCGCGATTACAAGGTCTGGGATTACAGAAACAGCATAGGTACAGTATTCCAGGACTTTATGATTTTTGCCGCTACGGTTAAGGAAAATGTAATCCAGGATCTGCCGGAAAATGCTGATACCCAAAGGGTGGAGTGGGCTCTCAGGCACAGCGGTTTTGCAGACAGACTGGCAACACTTGAGCATGGGCTTGATACCGAGCTGACCAGTGAATTTGCCCAGGACGGTGTTAACCTGTCCGGTGGTGAAAGCCAGAAGCTGGCCATCAGCCGAGTCTTTTACAAGGATGCCGGCCTTATAATACTGGATGAGCCATCCAGCGCCCTTGACCCTATCGCCGAATACCAGCTGAACCACTCCATGCTGAAGGCGGCAGAAAACAAGACGGTTATATTCATATCCCACAGACTGTCCACCACCCGCCTGGCTGACAAGATTTACATGCTTGAGAATGGCTGTATCGTAGAGCAGGGAACCCATGATGAGCTCCTGGCACATAACGGCAAATATGCCGCCATGTGGCGGGCTCAGGCCGGACAGTATATAGCGGTGGATTAGCTCCAAGCCGAGCAATAAAAAGCTAACTATACTACAATATACCCTGAGTACATAGCTCAGGGTATTTTTATAAAAAGCTCAAGGTATTTTTAATAAAAATCTAATGCATAGCAATAACAGCATATGGTAATATAAATATAAATTGGAATATATGCTGGAATATAGAAATTTAAAAGCAGCATGTCCTACATGCAGGAACGGAGGTATTGCATGAAGTGGATTAAGAGCCTGATATGCATTCTGCTACCAATCGTGACAATATTTATTGTTTCCGATGAAGCATTTGCCAAGGATGATCTATATGTTAACGACTGGGTGGTTGAAGCGGAGATACTCGAGAATGGAGATCTGAAGATAATTGAGGATATCAGCTATGAGTTCAATGATAAATTTAATGGTGTATATCGTGACCTTTATCTGAGCAAAACATCAGGAATAACTGATATTAGCGTACAGGAGATAAAGGGAGACAGACGGGAGTCCTATGCAAGGGCAAATAAGGCTAAAAATGGTGACTCAGCTGTATATACAGTTAAGGAATCTAAGAAAAAAATACGGGTTAAAATATATTCCCCTTCGAAAAATGTGATAAAAACCTTCAGATATAGCTATACAGTCAAAAATGTTGTTGTAAGGTATAACGATATAGCAGAGCTCTATTATAAATTTGTAGGCAAGGAAAATGAGACCCCCGCAGGCAGGCTGCTGATAAATATATATCTGCCGGAAGGCGGTTCATACGACAGGGTAAAGCTATATGCCCATGGTCCCTCAAACGTAAAGGTTATCAAAATAGATGACAGGCAATATCAGCTAATGGTTGAGGGGCTGCCGGAAAGAACCTATGTTGAAGGAAGGGTTCTGTTCCCGACAGAGTTGGTTAGCCTTTCGGAAAATATAAAGCAAGAGGATAGATATGAATCAATTATTGCCGAAGAGAGAGCTATTCTAATAAAGCAGATAAAGTATGCGGAAAGAAAGGATGCTTTCTATAAAAGATATATAATTATTAATTTCTTTGCATTTATCATAGCTGTATTAATTATTGCGTATGCACTGATTAAATGCAAAAGAAGTCCCGATAAAAATCCTGATAGAGCCGTTATTGATTTGGAGCAGGAATGTAGCCCTGCAATAGCATCCCTGATTACCCATAACTTTGGCGGCATAAATGTTGTATTTGCTTCTATTCTGGACCTGTTCAGAAAAGGTTATATAAGTTTGGACAAGGAGCAGGATGAGCTTAGTGTATATGATAATAAAGCCTTCATTATAAAGAAACAGAAGGAAGCCGACAGCCAGCTGCTAGGGCATGAAAAATATCTGATGGAATGGCTTTTCTTCCGGATAGGCTCCGGAAAAGAGGTAAGTACCAGGGATATTGAAGGCTACGGAGACAAGAATAAACAGAAATTATTACAGGAATATAGTGACTGGAGAAAAAGTGTTAAGGCTGATGCCGAAAAAATGGGCTATTATGACAAAAGCAAGGGCGGACTGGGAGCTTTTTTGATCGCTGTATCTATAGTGGTATTAATAATTGGTTTTCTGACTGCCTCCAGCGGCATTCCAGCTGCAATATTATCCATAATAATGGGATTTGTACTGCTTATTTATGGCTGTACGCTATTTTCCCGTTTATCCGATTATGGCTACGATATATATAGAAAATTGATAAATCTGAAAAACCATGTAAAACTTCATTCCGACTTTTCAGATACGGATAAGAACGTTCCGGACATATCATTGATATATGCGCTGGCTCTTAATACCCTGGCGATAAAACCGAAGATATATAGTGCTGATGAAAGCTTTTACATGAAAAACTGGTTATTCTGGTATTTTTTCTTTGCATCTGATGAAAACAATTCCTTGAGAAAGAGTATGGATGCATCCTTTGCCCCTCTTGCATATACGGCAGATGGTACAGGATTTACAGACGGAGGTGGCGCCGGTGCCGGAGGTGGAGGAACAGGCGGATTCTAGCGGTGGAGGAACAGGATTTTAATTGATATAATGCGACATAAGTAGACACAATTTTACAATTACTGAGTATAATGACAATGACAAAACTTTTAATTGAGGAGTTGTTATTATGCTCAGTAATCATAAAAACTATATATCGATAGCAAATATCAAAACCGATAGCAATACAGCTGTAGATCCGTCAAATCCCGAGACCATACCTAAGTTTGTGGATGAGCTGCCGATTCCATATGTAGCCCGACCCAGCAGGCAGTATGGCTATTATAATGAAAATGAGCAGTTTTATCAGATAACTATGCTGGAGACCAAGCATAAATTCCATAAGTTCTTCCCTCCGACAAAGGTCTGGGGCTACAACGGCACTTATCCGGGACCAACAATAGAGG
>JAAZDK010000050.1 GCA_012512855.1 Clostridiales bacterium | reverse complement strand
TTAAGGAGGTTATTTATGGGAATTATGGTTAGACCTTCTGTCACCACATTAAGTGACGGAAGCAAGTATTGGGAGCATGAGTACGAGAAATTCTACCTCAAGGTATACCTGCCGGCAAATGATATTGATGGGCAGACGAACAATTATACCTTCAGGGCTCCGCTGCTGCTGGTCTTTGAGGAAAATAGGCAGAGCATGGATGAGGCTATTGAATTCGCCAGGAAGAGCGGTTTGGCTGATATCGCGGCTGAAGTGGATTCAAGTGTCCTTTTTGTATATCCGACCAATGAAGGCGGATGGAAGAAGGCGACAGAGGATTTATATATATCTCTTATATCAGAGGTAAAAATGGATCCCCGCTATTCGGACGGAATTGTCGAATTACATAATTTCTTTACACGCGAATTCAGGGGCTATTTTATAAGAGGCGCAATCTTCAGGGCCGATATTTACAGCTTCGGAGAGTCAGCAAATTATGTTGCAAAGAATCTGCTGAAAACAATAAATGGTGAATATCTCTGGGGTCCCGGTGAGATTACTCCTGCCATGTGCTCCATGCAGAATCTGAGTGTTGTTCCTAATGTGGAACGTAAGGATATTGCTATTTTGAGTGTAGGCAATTCCGATGAAATAAATCAGGCCTTCAAGGATTGCCAGCATTTGCTGATCAAGACCGAGCCTGACTACAAGGCAGATTTTAAGTCCTTTGTCCGCAAATTTAAAATGTGGTGCGGCAAGATTCAGTATGAGCCTGATTTTGAGGCATTGAATATGACAGAGGATGTCGGCAGCGTTGTTGTAAAGACTTCATCTGACAACATGATGTTAAAGGATACAACAGAGCATAAGGTTGGATATTTTGCTTACTACAATAATGATCTGTTTGATAAAGGACCTGCTCCGATGCTTGTAGGCTTCCATGGCGGCGGTGATTCCTCAATGTACTTTACCTTTGTTACAGAGTGGTATGAAATTGCCCACAGATATAATTTCCTCTTTGTATCAATCGAGAATCATCAGTTTGTAACAGCCACAGAAGCAGTAGAGGTGATAGAGCATCTCAAGAAACGTTATAATGTAGATGAGAAGCGTATTTATGCTACCGGATTTTCTATGGGCAGTGGCAAGACATGGGATCTATTCCAGGAGTATCCTGACATTTTCGCCGGCCTTGCTCCGGCAAGCGCCTTGTTCCCGGTGAGGAATAATCCATTCGGTAAGCCTCTTGGAGAAAAGCTGAACACAACAGTACCTGTGCCGATATTCTATTCAGGCGGTGAGAAGTCACATCTGCCAGAACTGCCTTTCCAGGCCGATTCTGCTCTTGAAAGGATTCAGTATGCCGCAGAAGTTAATAAGCTTAATAAGAAATTTGATAAGCTAAGCTTCGCTGATAAGGACAATTGGGAAGATCCTATATGGGGCGTTCCCGGTGATCGCATCGAGAAATATTACGATGAGTCCAGAGGCAGTTATCTGACTATTCATTACTATGACAGTGAGGATGG
This sequence comes from Clostridiales bacterium, assembly GCA_012512855.1. GTDB lineage: Bacteria > Bacillota > Clostridia > Lachnospirales > Lachnospiraceae > Mobilitalea. The sequence goes on along the minus strand of JAAZDK010000050.1, from coordinate 81 downwards.
TGTTTGCAGAACTGCATTTGCAAGCATCAGCGAGCAGGTACATGAATTCAGACACCATACCTGCGAGTATGCATGGAAGTT
>JAAZDK010000049.1 GCA_012512855.1 Clostridiales bacterium | reverse complement strand
TTTGCATTTGGCCTGTTGTGGGGAGGGCTTGTTGCCATCTCCCGGGTGGTGCTGGGTGCCCATTTTTTAAGCGACGTAATTGCGGGCTTTTATGTAACACTGGTATCTGCTTATGGCTATTACAGGTTGCTGTTCAGGAAGTAGATATGGTATCGGTGAAGGTGTAGATGCTGCCGGACAGTTGGTTTGTGAGGGCCTGTTTGATGAGAAAAAGCCTGCTGACCTAAGCGAGGAGTATAATTCAGGCAGGTTGGATGAAATGATTGAAAAGATGTAAATGATTTAAAGAGGAATGGAAATAGTTCAGTTTATATGATATTATTTTCGGTATGAAGGATACAAATTAACTGTGGTTTTAGAGATGAAATGGGAGGTTATATGATAAGTCGAGAGGAAGCCTTAGCTTACGGTCTTACCTTCCCCAATACCTATGAGGAAGCCCCGTTCCATGATTCGAACTGGCAGCTTGTTCGCGTTCTGCCGAACAAGAAAGCCTTTCTCTGGATTTACGAACGAAACGGTTATATCAATCTGAATGTAAAGGTGGACCCGGAAAGGGGATTTTTCTGGCGCAGTGTTTATAAATCCGTAATACCGGGATATCATCAGAACAAAAAGCACTGGAATACCATTATCCTGGATGGCACAATTCCGGATGAGGACATTAAAGCAATGATTGCAGAGAGCTATGATATCGTAACCGACTCTCCTGCCAGGCGTATTTACGAGGTCGTAAAGAGAATTCCTTATGGGCGTGTTGCAACCTACGGACAGGTGGCGGCTCTTGCAGGAGACAGGAATATGGCACGGGCGGTTGGAAATGCCCTTCACAGGAATCCGGATCCGGAAAATATCCCTTGCCACAGGGTAGTAAACGCCAAGGGCGAGCTTTCCGGAGCATTTGCCTTCGGTGGGGCATCTGTACAGGCACAGCTGCTGGAGGCGGAAGGTGTACAGCTGCTAGACGGAAGAGTAGATTTGGATAAATACCAGTGGAGAAATGAATAATAAGGTAAGGTTGCGACAGAGGGATGGAAGGTTTGTGAAATTTCACAAACCTTTTTTTGCATTAATGCACATTATAAATGAAAGCTAATATTACTAATCCGGCTTTCAGGAAGCTGCTAAAAACTTAGTTAGTGCAGGAGGTGCCACATGGTAAAAAAAGCCTGGAGATACATAAGGGTATCAATAGCTCTGTCGCCTTTTTGCTTTATTTTCAACATTACTGCTATTATTATCTTTAGACTGGCTCAGCTGGGAACAGATCTTGGACTTAAATATGCTGCCGAGGTCATATTAGAGTCAAGGCTAACGGGAACTCGCAGTATCAACATTATATTGTCCTTTGTTCTGTTCTTTACGATGATGACTATCGGAGGCAATACGGGAAATTTTATGAATCTTATGTTTACCCTATACACAAACAAAGCAAAAAAGCTGTTCTCAAAATTCTTCATGCTGCGGGCATATGAAGAAAAGCAGGATAGCTTTTATAATAATGAATTCTATGATAACTATGAATTCATTAAGAAAAATATCGATAATACGACTCAGGTAAACAGTGTTATTTTCAACAGACTGCTTTCCTCCCTGATTAGATTAATAATTTCAGTGCTTGCGATCACTTATTTCAGCCCATATATACTCTTGCTCAGCTTAATCATATCAGTCATTGTAATTATTGTTAATAATGTTATTGTGAAAAAGCGCATTGAGCTTGACCAAAAATATATAAATGATGAAAGACGGGCAATCTATTACAGCTCTCTTTTGTCAGAAAAAAATCATGCCAGGGAGCTAAGGATATTCAGGCTCAAGGATAAATTCCTGGCCAAATGGCATGAGAGCTTTAAAAATTATGCGGATTCAAAGTATAAATTTGAAAAGCAGGCATTGCTGCTGTCAAATATACCATCTATCGTGGAGAATATTACAACAGCAATCCTAATTATTTATTTTCTTTATTTGCTGACGGATGAGGTGTTGGATGTCGGAGATTTTGTGTTCTTATACAGGATGATGTGGAGCCTTACATGGAGCATCACCGGAATAGTGGACATAATATCCTCCGATATCGCACAAAGCCTAACTTATATTGACAAGTACGACAAATTTGTAGCCGGCTTTGAGCTAAGGAAAGCCAGGAATATAAGGAGTGAAAGGGTTCAGCCGGAAAACCTGTTTAATAAGAAATATGGTGATTTTAATAATATAACCTTTGAAGATGTGTCATATTCCTATCCCTCACAGAAGGGCAATGCGGTTGAGAAAATCAACCTTAAGATAAGAAAAGGAGAGATTGTCAGCATCTTAGGATATAACGGAAGTGGTAAAAGCACGTTATCAAAGCTGATGTGCGGCCTGCTTCAGGATTACAGGGGCACAATTAAGCTGAATGGGACAGACATATCGGGCATGAAGCGTGAGGATTTATACAGATATTTCGGTATCGGCTTTCAGGATTATGCCAAATATAGCATCTCCTTGAAGGATAATGTAGCTGTGGGGATGATAGAAAAGCTTGAGGCTGAAGAAGAAATAAGCGAGGCTATAAAGAAGGGCAATCTGGAGGATATAATCAATAATCTGCCGAAAGGAGCGGATACGATTCTTGGTAAGGAGTACGACCCTGATGGCACTGATTTGAGCGGGGGACAATGGCAAAGAGTAATCCTATCAAGAGCATATATGGGGGAGCCGGAGGTTTTAATATTGGATGAGCCTACCGCATCCATTGATCCTATTGAAGAAATGAGGCTGCTGGAGCATTTCGATGAAATTATAAAGGGCAAGACTGCGATACTGATTTCCCATCGTATAGGCTTTGCCCGACTTAGCGACAGGATTTGTGTCATGGATAGCGGGCATATAGCAGAAGAGGGCAGCCATGAAGAACTTATGGCTTTAAAGGGCAGGTATTATGAAATATTTATGTCACAGCAGCAATTATATGCGAAGGAGGAGCCTGCATATGGGAATGAAAAAAGAGAAATATATGCTTGAAGCACTAAAGCGTTCCAATGAGATTGCCATCAAAGCAAATAAAAAAGCATACATACTGCTGATACTTACGTCCATAGCCGTATCTGCAGGTACTTTCGTTAATCTGGCCTTTGCAGAATATGCAATAAATTCAGCATATAATCTGTTTGGCCGCAAAAAGGACTTTAATACGGTAATTTCAGGTGTTTTGGCTTTTACAGTAGCTATTTTGCTTTTTAATGGACTTGGACTTATAAGGCAGATGCTAAGTAACAGGCTTATGCTGGATATAACATATTATTTCGAAAGCACCTTAAATGACAAGCTTGGCAGCATAAAGTGGGAATATTACGAGAACAATGAGACATTTATAAAAATCCATGAGGTCAGGAATCGAACTCTGGAAACTTTTAAAAGCATGGTTAATTCCATTATTTTTTATATCACGGTTGTACCAACGGCGGCGGTATATGGATATTACCTATTTCAAATAAATATCTTTGCTGTAATCATCTATTTTATGCTGGTCGTCGTTTTTAATCTGATGATTGCGGGTAAAATGTTTAGTCAGCTTGGGCACTTATGGGAGGAAATCCAGAGCTATAGCCACAGGCAAAAGTATTTTTTCAATTTTTCAGGGGATAAAACAACACATCAGGAGTTTAAATTTAACAGGCTTTTTGATTACGCCAGCAATTTGTGGGAAAAAAGCTATGACAGTGAATACAGGATCAGGCTGAAAATATTTGCAAAGCATGAGATAACACTTCAGACTGCAAGGATCATTTTCAATCTGCCATATGTATCCATGATGGTTTTTATAGCCTTTGAAATAGCGGCAGGGCTTCACGAAATCGGCTTTTTAGTCATGGCAAATTCCTTGTTCAATAATATTATCAACACATGCCTTAACATACAGGGCAATATAACGAATAACAGGATTGACAGCGTATTCATCAAAGCCTTTGATGAGGTCATGAGCTACGAGAATGATTTTTCTGCAAACGGGCTGCCGTACAAAGGGGATATATGTCTTGAAAACATTACATATACCTATCCACATTCCAAGGCCAAAGCATTGGATCAGCTTAATCTGTACATCAAAAGGGCTGAAAAGATAGCCATTGTCGGCTATAATGGCAGCGGAAAGACGACCTGTACAAATATGCTGATGGCGCTTACCGATAAATTTGTGGGAAAAATAACTGACGGCAAGAAAGCTATAAATTTGCGTAATTCAATATCCTGCATTTTGCAGGACTTTGCCCAATATCAGATGACCATCAGGGAGAATATAGAGGCAGGTTATGCCGGTTGCAGGCTGTCTGATGAAGAAATCCTGTCCATACTGGATAAAGTGGGTCTGAAGGAGGTTGTTTTAAAGCTGGAAAAGGGAATTGACAGCAGGCTTGGGCAGCTTGATGAGGGGCTGGAATTATCAAAGGGCCAGTGGCAACGGCTTGCTATTGCCAGGCTTTTGGCCAATCCCAATGCAACAATATGGATTTTGGATGAACCGACAGCCTATCTTGATCCCATATCTGAGATTGAAATCTATGATCTGATATATAGGATATCAGGGGACAGAACCGTTCTGTTTATATCCCATCGTCTGGGATTTGCCAGACGGGCTGACCGGATTGTAGTATTTGATAAGGGAAAAGTGGTGGAAGAGGGAAGCCATGACGAGCTGATGCAAAAGGGCGGTATATATGCCCAAATGTACAGGATTCAGGAGAGCTGGTATTGTGATAAAGCTAGGGGGATTTTGTCATCTACATAGGGGTGAGTGAGTGTTTAATATATATCATCTGGTAAGAAAATGAAGGGGCATATATATCATTAATATAACAGGATTGTGATATGTGCATTATATACAAAAAAAATAATAAAATGTACATATAATCTATAAAGATGATAAAAAATATTGACAGATGAAAGTGATAGTGCTATATTTTTAACTAGGAAATATGTTTAGGAAAGCATTTTCGTGACAAGGGAGATTGAAATTGAAAAAGAAAATTTTAGTTGTCGGAAGTTTGAATATGGATATGGTTATTGATATGGCAAATATGCCCGCAGTTGGAGAGACGGTACTTGGATCTTCAATAACCTATAACCCGGGAGGAAAGGGCGCCAACCAGGCATATGCTGCAGCAAGGCTGGGAGGTAACGTGAAAATGCTTGGATGTGTCGGAAACGACGAGTTCGGAGAGCTCCTTAAGAAAAATCTTTCCTGCTGCGGTGTAGATGTTTCTGATATAAAAACAGGTACTAAAAGCACAGGAATGGCATGCATTTATGTGGACAATAAGGGAAATAATAGTATTGTAGTAGTACAAGGAGCCAATCAGGAATGTGACGTGGCATATTTAAAAGCATGCGATAAGGCATTCGTAGAATGCGATTATATGATACTCCAGATGGAGATACCTGAAGAAGCCATCTGCTATGCGATTAACAGAGCCTGGGAGTTGGGAAAAATAATAATTTTAAATCCTGCCCCGGCACCGGAAAAATTTCCTGACGATATGTATCCAAAGCTGGATTATATAACCCCCAACGATACAGAACTCATGAAGCTTAGCGTGAGGGCAGGAAATACGATTGACGATTATATTCAAGGTGCAAAAAAGCTGCTTGATAAAGGGGTAAGGAATGTATTGGTTACCCTTGGGGAAAAGGGAGCATTGCTTATCAACAAGGAAGGTGCGGAAGTTTTTCCTACCAGAAAGGTTGTATCGGTTGATACGACAGCGGCCGGAGATTGCTTTAACGGAGCTTTCCTAGTTGCACTATCGGAAGGAATGGACCATAAAAATGCAGTGGTTTTTGCCAATGCGGCATCGTCCATTGCGGTTACGAGAAGCGGCGCCCAGGTGTCTATTCCGGACAGAAAAGAAACAGATGAGGTTTTAGAAAAATGGAACAATGAATTTTCCAAAGCCTCGTTTGAATAGAGGTACAACTAATCTTGCAGGGAAAGAAAGTGAGGTAATGTAATGAAAAAGTTTATAGCAACACTACTGGTTGGAATTATGATACTGGGACTTGCAGCATGCGGTTCCAAGAATTCCAACAACGACGGCAAGCAGGACGCTGGCGGCACTAACACCAAGCCAACCAAAGCACCGGCGGATAATGGCAATCAAACCGCCGACAAAAAGAAGGCCATCCTTATTGTTAACGGCAATCTCGGAGATCTAGGTTTCTTTGATTCGGCCAATGCAGGAATGCAGAGGGTTAAGAACGAACTTGGCCTTGACATCCAGGTAATTGAAACCGGTGACGATGAATCAAAATGGGAGCCGGCACTTGCAGATGCGGCAGAAGAAGATGTGGATTATGTTATTGCGGTTTCTCCTTCAATGGTTGAGCCCATGCAGAATATAGCACCGCAATATCCTGAAAAGAAATTCCTGCTGCTGGATAACACGGTAGATTTTGGAGCAGGGGATTTCAGCAATGTTTACTGCGCAACCTTTAAGCAAAACGAAGGCTCCTTCCTTGCAGGCGCAGTTGCTGCCATACTTGCAAAGGAGACAGGAAAGATTGGGTTTGTAGGCGGAATGGATATTCCTCCCATTAACGATTTCCTTGTAGGCTTTATTGAGGGTGCCCTTGTAGTCAATCCAAACGCTAAGGTTATTGCCACATATCCCGGCGATTATTACGACCCGGCAAAGGGTAAGGAGCATGGCATTGTATTATGCGACCAGGGTTGTGAAGTAATATTCCCGGCTGCGGGGCCTACCGGACTTGGTACTATCGAAGCAGCCGTAGAGGCTGGCAGATATGTTATCGGTGTTGACTCCGACCAGTCGGCAGGTTATGCGGCAAACGGCGACACAAAGACTGCTCAGAAGATTGCAACATCAATGCTTAAGAATGTAGGAGACGCCATCTTTAGAGCAATTGACCTTGATTTAAAGGGCCAGCTTAAGATGGGACAGGCTGAAAGCCTTGGTATAGCCGAAGGCGGAGTAGGGCTTGCAAAGAACGACGTGTATAACAGCATATTGACTGACGCAGAAAAGAAACAGATAGAGGACATAGAAGCAAAGGTAGTTAATGGAGAAATTAAAGTTAGCACCGCAATCGGTATGACAACTGAAGAGCTTGATAATTTAAGAAACAGAGTAGCTCCGTAAGTAATAGGTGAATATTGGGGATGTCCTCACATTGTAAAGGGCATCCTCATATTCTAGTAAAGGACATAGGGGTAAAAATGAACGAGAAAGTTATTCTAAAGGTGGAAAACATATTAAAAGTATATCCTAACGGCATAGTAGCAAACCGGAATGTCAATTTCGAGGTATTTGAAGGTGAGATACATGCGCTCATAGGTGAAAACGGTGCGGGGAAATCCACCCTGATGAAGATTCTGTTTGGCATTGAGTCACCTGAAGAGGGCAGGATTATACTTAACGGTGAAGAGGTTAAGATAGAAAATTCAAAAAAGGCAATAAGCCTTGGCATTGGCATGGTACACCAGCACTTTATGCTGGTGGATTCGCTGACTATAGCAGAAAACATTGCACTTGGAAACGAACCGAAAAAACGGGGTTTTTTCATAGATAAGGCCCGGATGATTAAAAAGGCTGAGGAGTATGCCAAAAAGTACAATTTCAAAATAAATATAACCGATAAAATTGAGGATGTAAGCGTAGGTGTAAAGCAGAAGACAGAAATACTAAAAGCCCTGGTAAGGGACGTAAAGCTGCTTATACTGGATGAGCCCACTGCCGTACTTACCCCTCAGGAGACGAAAGAGCTTTTTGCCGAACTGAAAACCTTGAAAAAGCAGGGACATACCATAATATTCATATCCCATAAGCTGAATGAAATCATGGAGATCTGCGACAGGGTCACAATCATGCGGCATGGTACAACGGTGGAAACATGCTATATAAAAGACACCAATCCCCAGGATATATCCAACAAGATGGTAGGAAGGGAAATTGTCCTGCATGTGGATAAAGGTGAAGTAAAGCGCGGCGAGGTTTGCCTTGAGGCCGACAATCTTGTATATGTAAACAGCATAGGCAAGAAGATGCTTGACGGAGTCAGCCTGAAGCTTAGAAAGGGCGAAATCTTAAGCGTTGCAGGCGTCGAGGGAAACGGACAGGCGGAGCTTGCGGCCGTTTTAACCGGAATGAAGGCGCCTATAAGCGGAACATTGAAAATATTCGGGCAGGAGATCAAAACCTTTACCCCCGCTACCCTTCGCAGAAACAGGCTGACATACATTCCTGAGGACAGGATGAGAAACGGCTGTGCCGCAAAACTGGCTATTGTAGACAATTTATTTGCAGACAAGATTGACAAATATTTAATAGGAAATATTTTTCTTAACAGAAAAAAGATGAGGAAGAAAGCCGAGGATATGGTTAAAGATTTCAGCATCAAATGCGGCTCGATTAATCATCAGGTGCAGGTGCTTTCAGGCGGCAATATTCAGAAGGTGGTAGCGGCGAGGGAACTGACCGAAGAAGCTAGGATAATCATTGCAGAACAGCCTACCAGGGGAATTGATGCCGGCGCCTCAGAGCTGATAAGAAGAAAAATTGTTGAATACAGGGACAAGGGTGCTGCAATACTGCTTATTTCTGCAGACTTAAACGAGGTGCTGGAACTGAGCGACAGCGCAATTGTCATGCATAACGGAAGGGTCAATGCCTATTTCAAGGATACAAGCAAGCTTACTGAAGAGGAGCTTGGTTATTACATGCTTGGAGTCAAGAACCAATCTAAGGAGGAGGTGAATGCAATATTATGAAAAAAATGGGAAGAATGAGCGTAAACCGCTTTAATTCATGGTTTGAGGTATTAAGATTTTTAATTGCCATATTTATTGCATTTGCCATCTCCTTTATAATAATGAGCTTTTCAACGGCTTCACCCCTTGCCGCAATCGGCAACCTGTTTATAGGGCCATTAACTTCGGTAAGAAGGTTCAGTACCGTGTTGGAAATGATGATACCGCTGACCTTTGCAGGTCTTGCTGTCAATGTAATGTTTAAGGCCAACCAGTTCAACCTTGCTGCAGAGGGTTCCCTGTTCATGGGCGCGCTGACCTCGGCAATATTGGCCATCTATATGCCGGGACCGCCAAAGCTTGTCATTATAATTGCAATCATTGCCGCAGGCATTGTGGGCTCCCTGGTATGTGCAATTCCCGGAGCACTAAAGATCAAATGGAATTGCAGCGAGATGGTGGTTTCCCTGATGCTTAATTATGTCGTGCTTTATTTTGGCACATATATTTTTAACCAGATTGCAAGGGACCCGAACTCAGCATACAAAGCTTCCTATAAATTCAGGACGGGTGTGGGCCTGTCCAACATCATACCGAGAACCCGTCTCCATTCCGGAATATTCATAATGGTTGCATTTGTAATACTGACCTATATCTTTATGTACAAAACCAAATGGGGCTATAAGCTGAGGATGACCGGAAGCAACATTCATTTTTCAAAATGCGCAGGCATCGTCGTATCAGGCGTAATCATGAGCTCCCAGCTCATAGGAGGTTTTATTGCAGGAGTAGGCGGAAGCACCGAAATGCTTGGCATGTATACAAGATTTCAATGGTCATCCCTTCCTGGCTATGGCTTTGACGGTGTTATACTGACTATTATCGCAAGAGAAAATCCGGCTTTCGTTCCGGTCGCCGCTTTTTTTGTGGCATACCTAAGGATCGGAGCAGACTACATGTATAAACAATCCGACGTTGCAGCGGAAATTGTGTCAATTATAGAAGGACTGGTTATAGTTCTGGTGGCTGCAACAGCATTCCTGTCAAGATTCAGGCACAGGATGACAACAAAGGTTTCCAAAAACTTGCTGGAGGCAGGAGGTGCAAAACAATGACCCAGGTTTTTGAATCAGTATTAAGTACCTCATTTTTATATTCCGTAATTCGAGTGGCAACACCTCTGATACTTGCTTCAATGGGCGCTGTGATAACCTCCAACGCCGGAATAACGAATATAGGTATAGAAGGTGTCATGCTGGTTTCGGCCCTTACAGGCGTCTTTGCCAGCGCCTTCGGCTTCGGCCCCTGGTTTGGGCTGTTGATCTCCATAATTACAGGAATCCTTTGCTCACTTGTCATAGGTTATGTATCAATGAGCCTTAAGGCGGACAGTGTCCTGACCTGCATAGCATTCAATACCATGGCAATAGGCGGCACGGTTTATTTCATGTATGCGGTTACAAAGGATAAGGGAACAACCCTTGCCCTTAATTCCGGAAAGCTTCCTTCGGTGGAAATACCACTTATAAAGGATATACCTGTTCTGGGTGAGATTTTATCCAACCACAATGTTGTATCATATATTGCCCTGCTGATGATTTTTGTGGTATACATTTTACTGTATAAAACACCGATGGGGCTTAGAATCCGGTCGGCCGGCAAGGCTCCGAACGCACTTTCATCCGTCGGGGTAAGCCTGTTGAAAACAAGATATATAGCACTGGGAATCTCGGGAATATTAGGAGGAATGGCAGGAGCCTTTATGTCCATGGGATATGTTACATGGTTTTCAAAGAACATGACGGCAGGACGCGGCTTTATAGCCCTTGCGGCAGATGCAATGGGCAACTCGACACCAGTCGGTGCCGCATTGTCCTCAATGCTGTTTGCCGTTGCAGAAGCACTCTCCTATGCATTGCAGATTACAACCATATCACCGGAGCTGGTGCAAATGCTTCCCTATCTAGTGACCATACTCGGACTTGTTATATATTCGGTTAAAAGGAGCTCATCCAACAAGAAGAAACGCGAAAAGCTCGCCAATCAATAATTACGGCAGCAGGACATAAAGGAGGTAATTATGGAAAAGAAAATTCCCATTATAATAGATTGCGACCCGGGGCATGATGATGCTATGGCGATACTTTGGGCGCTGGCATCACCCCAACTTGAAATTAAGGCCATAACAACGGTCGCGGGCAATCAGACCATTGAGAAGGTGACCAGCAACGCAATAAAGGTACTGACAAAGGCCCGCAGATACGATATTCCGGTTGCCAAGGGGGCACAAAAGCCATTAATAAGAAAGCTTAGCGTAGGCGGCGAAGTTGTGCACGGAAGCTCCGGCCTTGAAGGGCCGATCCTCCCGGAATGCGGCTTTGAGCCTTCAAAACTTAGCGCATTGGAATTATTAATAAAGACTATAGACGAATCTGATGAAAAGATTACTTTGGTTCCCATAGGACCTCTCACCAATATAGCGACCCTGTTTATTGTAAGACCCGACCTTATACAAAAGATCGAGAGGCTTTCAATAATGGGTGGCGGAGCCTATATGGGCAACTGGACGCCGGCGGCCGAATATAACATATGGGCAGATCCTGAAGCCGCCAAGGTAGTGTTCAATTCCGGACTTCCGATAATTATGTCGGGGCTTGACGTTACCCATAAGGCTTATGTCACAAGGGAGGAAAACGAAATTTTAAGGGCCCAGGGCAATGAAATATCGGTTTTTGCTGCAGAGCTGATAGACTTTTTCAGCAAATACCATTATGAGGTGGAAGGTTTCCCGGGGTGCACCCTGCATGATCCGACGGCAATTGCCGCGCTAATCCATCCTGAGATATTTACGGGTATAACATGCAATGTGGATGTTGAAACAACGGGCGAGCTTACTACCGGAATGACAGTGGTGGATACTATTGGTTATAAGGAAAAGATATTCGGGGAAAAGGTGGAGAAGAATACTTACGTTTTGTTCAATGTGGACAGGAAGAAATATGTTGAGTATTTCTTTGCAGCCATGAAGGCTTTGAATTAGTTTGGTTTTAATATCAGGCTCGGAACATGCACCTTAAGTGTATACAAAAGCTGCAGCTTGCGATATTTTGAAATTTACCGGCAGACTTACGAATCAAGAGGAGATGCACTGTGAAAAAAGATCATATAATACAAAGAATTATTGTGGCAATAACCGGACTTATGATAAGCGGCATAGGAGTGGGTATATTTTTATACAGCCAATTGGGGGTGGATCCTGCCAGTGTGCTGGAATTGGGGCTTGGCAATGTATTTAAAATAAGCTATGGTTCAGCTTCGGCGCTGACCAATGTCATAATCCTGGCAATTGTATTTTTCGTGGACAAAGCCTATATCAATATATCCTCTCTGCTTGCCATATTCGGAATAGGCTATACCGCCGACCTGATGAGTTTTATTCTGGACTCCCTAATTACAGGAGAGCTGCATCTTGTGGTAAGAATTATAATGATACTCGTTGGATGCGTAATTATGGGTATAGGAATTGCCACTTATATCAGGGCCGACCTGGGAGTCGGGGCCATAGATCTGGTTTCTGAAATAATAAGCAATAAAACCAAATTTCCATATAGAATTGTCCGGATTGTGGGTGATGTGACCTTTGTAGTTGTGGGGTACCTGCTTGGAGGCACCGTAGGCATAGGAACAGTGGTTGCAGCTTTCCTGACCGGTCCCGTGGTGCAGTTTGTAAGGCCTCATGTATACAAGGTTACGGACAGGATAATCGGGACAAAATAACATATAAGTGAGGTAACAATATGGTTGATGTAATTCTTGACATTGATTCCGTGGGTGATGATATACTTGCTGTTATATTCGGCGCATTAAATCCAAATATCAACCTGCTTGGCATAACAACGGTCAATGGCGCATGCGGGAGTATCGAACAGGCGGTAAATGTGGCCCTTAATACGGTGGAGCTTACGGGAAAGGATATACCCGTATATGCGGGAGCCGATAAAATGCTTTCCCCTAAAAAATCGGATGTGGAAGGCGACCCTGTAAATTTTGATGAGGAGCTCAGGTGGAAATTCGGCGACAGGCTTGACAAATTCAATGAAAAAGCTCCCGAGCCTAATAGGAAGCCCGAACCGGTAAGCGCAACGGATTACCTTATCAAATCCTTTACGGATCGGCCGGGTGAAATCACCCTGGTTACAACAGGACCCCTGACAAATGTTGCTCAGGCGCTCCTTAAGGAGCCTTCAGTTGCAGGTAAAGTCAAGAGGGCTTATATTCTGGGTGGAGCGTTCGACATATACGGTAATATAACACCGGTTACGGAGTATAATATCTGGGCGGATCCGGAGGCTGCTAAAATTGTTTTGAATTCGGACATGAAGATCACACTTGTCCCTCTGGATGTATGTGAAAACAACCGCTATGCGGACAGCATGCTGACAAGGGACCACCTTGCAGATCTAAAGTATTTCGGCAAGGGAAATATAATAGATTACATCACCGACAAATATCCGATTTATATTGATATATGGCGTGAATTTTTCCAGTTGGGGGGATTCCCGATGGATGACGTCATTACTCTTGCGCTTGCTGCTTATCCTGATTTATGTGAGTACACAGAAGAGGTGTTTGTTGACGTGGAGCTGGAGGGCGAAATAACCCGGGGGCAGACAGTAGCTTATTTCGGAAGGCAGATTATCAAGAATAAACGCAGGGAGCATAAAAACACCATAATAGCCAAGAGTATAAAGGGAAAAGAGTTTATGGATTTATTTGTGAATACAATAACCGGATAGGCGATTTAAGGACTTTACTTTAATGCACCTTATATACGGCGATATACGGCTTAGATATTATTACCGGTATTTCGGCCGCATAATGAGGTGCTTTTATTTTGGTATTGCAGTTTTTTAACGATGAATAGATAATAAATGTAAAGTGTGGTATTATTAGATCTAGTTTAAGGGGAGAAACAGTCATGAATATAAGAGATATAGCAAAAATATGCGGGGTATCGCCTTCAACAGTATCTAAAATATTACATAATAAGGATAAAGATATAAGCATCGAAACCAGAAAAAGGGTGCTGGAAGTAATTAAGGAATACCAATATGTTCCCTATTCAAAGGTAATAAAGAGCGTTTCACCAAAGACGAATATAATCGGAGTTGTGCTGTCGTCTGATGCTTACGGAGTGCAGGATATGCTTTACAGTATAGAAAAGACCGCATCTGACAACGGCTACAGCATAATGGTCTGCAATACGGAGGGCGATAGGGACAGAACCGTCAAGTGCATGAAGGTCATTGAAAACAAAGGTGTGGACGGAATTATTGCCATTTACCAGGATGAGGATATAATAGGCAGCACAGCTGTGCCTGCAGTGTGCGTATTTGATCACAAGGTGCCGGCACAGCAAAGAAAGACTGCCGATATATATTATGAAATGCGTGATGTGGGGTACCTGGCAACCAGCTTCCTGATAAAAAATGGCCATTATGAGATAGGTGCTTTGCTTTTAGAAAATGATGCTGAAATTGAAGAGGGGTACTACCGTGCCTATAAGGAGAATTTCCTGTCCCCGAGAAAGGAATGGATAATCAGGGGGAATGAAGAGGATATCATCAGCATAGGAGTCCACAAATGCCTGAATAACGACATAACAGCAATTTTGTGCGCCGATGCAATAATAGGCAATGTGGTATATGACAGGCTGCGGGAGCGGGGAGATATGGGCAGGATATCCGTCATTAGTGCCCGGGACAGCACCCTTGCGGATAAAATGAATCCAAAGCTGTCTGCGGTCAGCATATCTCCTTCGGAAATCGGGAAAACGGCAGTTGAGAGTTTGCTGCATATAATTGAGGGGAAGAAGCCGGTATACGAGAGCAGGAAAAAGATTGAAGCAAAGGTTATTGACAGAGAAAGCGTTGATACGCCAATCAGCAATAAGCAGGGCGGGAAGCTGGTAGTGGTCGGAAGCATGAATATGGACTGCATGATAAATGTTTCAAATATTCCGACAGACGGTGAAACCCTCAGATCAAGGAATATCGTAATGCTGCCTGGCGGAAAGGGCGCCAACCAGGCGGTAGGAGCCGGGAAACTGGGCGGGAAGGTCTATATGATCGGACGTCTTGGAAATGACAGCGACGGCAAGGAGATATATAACAGCCTTGTAAACAGCGGTGTTAAAACCGATGGTGTCGTTTTTGACGATTCCATACCGACGGGCAAGGCATATATAAATGTAGCTGCAGACGGAAAAAGCACGATAGTTATATATTCTGGAGCCAATGAAAAGCTGGACAACGGACAGGTAAAGCAATTTGAGCATCTTCTGGACGATGCAAGATATTGTCTGCTAAACCTTGAGATATCCGAGCAAACTGTTGCATACACCATTAATAAGTGCAAGAAAAAGAATGTCGAGGTTATTTTGAAGCCCTCATCTGTTGAAAAAATAAGCGAAAGCCTCTTAAAAAATATTGATTATTTCATACCGAACGAAAAGGAACTTAAGCAATTGATACCAGATGACATGACAATTGAGGAGAAGGCCGAAGCTCTTATTAAAAAGGGCGTTAAAAATGTAATAATCACCCTGGGTGAAAAGGGCTGTTATCTGCGCAATGAGAAATATTCAAAGTATTTTCCGGCAGCGGATTTTCATCCTGTAGATACTACCGGGGCGGCAGATGCATTTATAAGTGCCCTTGCCGTATGCTTAAGCGAGGGAAATGACATTATATATGCAATATGCTTTGCCACCTATGCAGCAGGAATCAGTATTACAAGACAGGGAGTACAGCCTGCCATGGTAGACAGGGTCGGCCTTGATATATACAGGGAGGAGATTAATGCACTGTATGCGAACAGCCTGCAGCAGAGATGTTAATATTAAAAATAAACTTGACAAAGGGCCTTAATAATACAGCGAAACTACAAGGCGAAATCGATGCAAAGCGATCCTTCCATTTTGCACTTGAAGCGGAAAAAATGCATGTGGAGCTCTTTAGGAAGGCTTTGGATGCAGTAAAAGAAGGCACGATATTGGACGGAGCACCGGGGAAGTGTCCTGGCTGCGGTCTTAAACAGGAGCTGTACAAAAAGTTTAACATGATAAAGCAATCAGGGTTAAATCCGACAGATGCATTTTTTGCTGCAGCTGCCGGATATTTTTTGCCCTTTATTTTGAAACAGCCTCTTTTTTGCTGTATGCATTATTTGCTTACTAATTATCCCTTATTATGAGTTATATTGACAGTTCTTATCTCTGACAAATGGAAGGTCATTGTTAGCTAACTTGATT
>JAAZDK010000048.1 GCA_012512855.1 Clostridiales bacterium | reverse complement strand
GAGAATAACATTCATAAAAATTTATCCTAGAAATAGAACTGTCGTAATAATTCCATGGATAAATCTATGATTTTTTACCCTCATGAATAATTCAGGATACATTTATTGTATTATATGTCTACATTTGCACAGCATAAAAAATGAATAATAGCAAGGTGTTTGATTGCAAAGACCGTGTCAATCGACTGCTGGGCCGGCAAACCCAATATTCTTGTTGTCACTCCAAAAAATATTGAAAGGGAATACGAAAACACTGCAGTAGGCTCTACTATGGGAAAAGGCTGTGCCCAAAAATCCGAGCAGCTTGGAGAGGAATATAAAAAAATAGCTGAAATGATGGGAGTTTATTATTTCGACGCCAACACAGTGGTGAAGGACTACAATAAAATCGACTATATGCATCGGGATGAAGAAGGCCATAAGGCCCTGGCCGCTGCACTTGCCCAGCTTATACCGACGATAGTGTAAATATAACCTTAATATATAATATATTTATCGAGAAGCTTTTTTCAGCTTTTATACAGCATACTGAACTATTCTTCCTCTGCTGGAGTATATTATCATTTTCCAATGGTAATACTGCTCCCATAAAATAATAATATTTTACTAATATCCTTTTGAGGTGTACAATGTTGTACAGGGAGGTTCAATAAATGAAGAATCAAAAAAATATTTACATAAAATTGTTTGCTTCTACCTTTTATATAAGCGCTTTTACCTTTGGAGGCGGATTTGTAATTATTCCGCTGATGAAGAAGAAATTTGTTGATGATTTGCATTGGATTGAGGAAAATGAAATGCTTAATCTGGTTGCTATTGCTCAATCCTCACCTGGAGCAGTTGCTGTAAATGCTGCGATCTTGCTGGGATATCGTATTAAGGGAATATTAGGTGCTCTTGTTACCATTCTCGGTACTGTTTTACCACCATTCATTACCCTGACTGTTATTTCATTTTTTTATGAGGCATTTCGTGATAACATCGTGGTTAATGCAGTTCTTAAGGGCATGCAGGCAGGAATAGCCGCTGTAATTGCAGATGTGGATCTTAATCTGGGAGCAAACGTTGTAAAAGAAAAGGATATAGTAGCAGTGATAATCATGGTTGGGGCCTTTATAGCAACATTTTTCCTGAAAATTAATGTAATGTATATCATTATAGTGTGTGGCTTCATAGGCGCAGCAAAAATTCTTATTCAAATGAAAAAAATCCAAAAGGACGGTGATTCCCGGTGATACTCATACAGCTATTCTGGAGCTTTTTTCAAATAGGTATGTTTAGTATAGGCGGTGGTATGGCTGCCTTGCCTTTGATCCAAAATCAGGTTGTCAATTTAAACCATTGGATGACATTGATTGAATTTACTGATCTTATAACAATAGCTGAAATGACACCTGGACCAATCGCTATCAATGCTGCCACCTTTGTAGGGAACAGAATAGCCGGTATTCCCGGGGCGATAATTGCTACCATCGGCTCTATCCTTCCGTCCTGTATTATCGTTTCAATCCTGGCATGGATATACTTTAAATACAGGGAATTAGCCGTTATACAGGGTGTATTGTCCGGTTTAAGGCCCACCATAGTAGCTCTTATTGCTTCTGCAGGCTTGTCAATTTTAATGCTGGCTGTTTGGGGAGAAGGAGGATTCTCATTGAATCCTGCCTTAATTAACTTTACATCTGTTATCATATTTGCAGCAGCATTATTCATTTTGCGTAAATGGAAAGTTAAGCCCATTTATATAATGCTGGGCTCAGGCCTTATCGGTGGTGTTATTTATCTGATTATTTAGGAATTTCATATAAATTCTTTCATTAAAGCCTTTTATTTTGCCATGCTTTTCCGGCTTGCGCTTAAACTCTGTAAAGCCCAGCTTTTTATAGAGTCTATAGGCATTCTCATTGGTATCTGCTACATCCAATATAAATTCCTTGTATGGCAGCTCCTTCATGACATATTTAAACAAGGCAGTGCATACACCTTTACCGCGGGCAGACTCAATTGTAGCAACACACTCAATATATCCGTTATCATCAGGGTAGGTCAGCGCAGTATTAAACTCCTTGCTCAGAAATTTATATGCCAGGCTTCCCATAAAAAAGCCGAGATGCTTCAACCTGACACTGGCAAGCCCTAGCCTGGTTGGCCTGGTAGGGCCCAACGGCGCAGGCAAAAGCACTTTGATGAAGCTGCTTACTGCTAATCTTCTTCCCAGCTCCGGAGATATATTGATAGATGGACTTCCCCTGCTTAAGCAGGAAAAGCTGCTTAAATCCGTCCTTGGCTATCTGCCGCAGGAATTTGGCCTTTTTGAGGATTTGACGGTTGAGGAATTTTTGGACTATATGACAGCCATTAAATGTATTAAAAGGAAAGAGGCCAGGGAGGAAATTGACAGAGTTGTCTCGCTTACACATTTAAGTGATAAGAAAAAATCCAAAATCCGAACCCTGTCAGGAGGCCAAAAGCAACGGGTCGGGATCGCCCAGGCCCTGATTGGCGACCCTAAGCTTCTCATCGTCGATGAGCCTACAGTTGGCCTTGATCCTGCCGAAAGAGTTTCTTTCAGAAGCCTGTTCGCAGAAGCAGCCAAAAATAAGCTAATCATTCTATCCACCCATATTATAGAGGACGTACAATCCACCTGTGATACCCTAATCGTTCTTGACAAGGGTGAGATCCGTTTTGCCGGAACACCAAAGGAGCTGATGGCAGAGAAAAATACCGGCAGCCTTGAGTCAGCCTATATGGCTCTTATTGAAGGGAGGGCTTTAGCTTGAGCTCAGTCACAAGGCTTATGCACGAGATAAGAAGGCTACTCACAGAAAGATTAAGCATGCTGTTTATAGCTATTACAGCAACAGGAGCCGTGTGGTATGCAGTAGTAAAAACCCGTGATTATTTTCAGCCTTCAACCTTTTTGACGGCATGGTTCCTGATCTTTAACTCATCCCTGATATTTGCAGTATTGCTGACCGTCGGCTTTTATATGATGACAAAGCGTTTGGAAGTAACACTAATAATCATGGCAGCCCTGATACTGCTGTCTACAATGCTTGAAGCTATGTACATCCTTAATCCAAGCTACCTTTTTTATTGGGTCCAGACCACTGCAATCAACTTTTCCGACCTTATATCAAACCGGATTCAGATCGATATGCTTCTTTGGAACCGCCTCTTTTGTCTGCTGATTTCATTAAGCATATGGGCATTGGGCCTTTGCTCTTTCAGGCGTAATGGCCGCAGGCTGTTTGCTTCATTTTGGGCAAACTGTCGCCGCATATGGATTCCTCTGCTAATCATCAGCTCCGTTTGCCTGTCCTGGTTAAGCTTTTTTTATGAACCAATATTCGATGACAGCAAGCCCATCGATTTCAGCAATATGAAAAATTCAGATGCAGGTGCTGTCAGCTATTACGGCGGCATATGGAATGCTGGAAATAAAGATCTTGTACTTTTAAAAAAGGTATTCAGCCTGGATATACACTCAGATACCCTTTCTGGTAGAGCAGACTATAAGCTTAATAATAAAAGCGGAGAGGCTCAGACATTATCATTTCAGACAAATACAGGCATTAAAATTGACAGTATTTTTATAAATGGCACTAAGAGCAAAGCTATCCGTGGAGAAACAGGAATACGAAGCACAGCCAACTGGAGTCTTACTCTTCCTGCAGCGAATGAGTATGATATCCGAATAAACTATTCCGGTCGCATACGCAATGACAACACAATCATGCAAAGAGCCTTATACGGTATTTCCAAAGGATTTGTCTGGCTTCCTGCAAACGGCAGCTCTCCATACCTGAATGTCGATCTGTCCGGAGACTTCAGCTTACATGGCAGCATTTCACTGGATGAAAAGCTGGAGCCTGTATCATTATATGCTAAAGCAAGCAAAAAAGAGACAGTAAACGGTAAAAGCTTATGGCAATATATGATAAATAGGGGACCACAAACCATAGATATAATTGCTGCCGATTATATGACAAAAAGCTTTGAAGCCGGAGGACTTAATGTAGAGCTTAAATATTTTTCCAAGCATGATAAATCCATTACCGATATGGACGCAATAAATGTGATTAGAGCAGCAATAGACTATTTCACCAAGCTTTTCGGCCCATTACCCAATCGTGAGAACCTCACGATTTTAGAGCTGCCTGCTTACCTCAGCGGCGGTTTTGCAGGTGGCAGCATGAGCGCAATGGACGAGACCAGCTTTAACTCAGAGGATTATCTTCCTGCAGATCCTACATCGCCTCATTCCGGTGCTGGTATAGATGTTCTGGTACATGAAATTGCCCATCAGTGGTGGGGACTTTCCACAGTACCAATTGCAGACGGCAGCTCCAACTGGTCATCTGAAGGTATAACCTGTTACAGCAGCTATTGCTTTATGAAACAGTATTTCGGTGAGGAATATGCACAGGAGCATTATATAAAGAACTGGCAGCAAGCCTGGGACAGCTATAAAAACGCTTTTTATATTAAACATCCGGAATATCTGGCAAAGCTGTCAGCCGGGGATGTATCGAACATTATGGGCTCATTCCAGAGTATTAAGCAGTACGATCTCATGCCTCTAGTGATGATAAAAGCTGAAAATGCCCTTGGCAGCGAGGTATTTCATCAAAAGCTGTCCCAGCTTTATATGTCTCATTTGGGCCAGCCGATTACATATGGAGACTTTCTAGCTGCTACCGGACTTACTGAGGAAGCTCTTAAGCTTGAATAAGTACATACCTATAAAGATAAGACAACTGGATTAATATTATGGTGTTTTTACCGGGTCAATTATTCCAAAAGCTACCGTACTTGCCTGTCCGTGAAATGACGAGTATAATGTCCATAAAAACAGAAAGGAGAATGACATCCCATTATTGATATTGTGTCACCAGCACAG
>JAAZDK010000047.1 GCA_012512855.1 Clostridiales bacterium | reverse complement strand
TATCTGGCTTTATTTTAAATAACGAGACTTATCTGCAGAATAATCCTGCAGGTAAGTTTTTTTATGCAATAGGGAATCGTCTGAATTTCAAATGAATGAGGCCTTTGGGCAGGATTGTACAGAGCTATTACTGAGCAGGCCTTATGCCATAATAATTTGCTGTTAACAGAATCAGGACATGCTTATATGAAAGCTATGGTACAAAAAATACCTAGAGGAGAGAAAGTATGAGCTTAATGGAGTTATTTATAATCGCAGTTGGTTTATCAATGGATGCATTTGCAGTAGCTATCTGCAAAGGGCTGTCCTTTAAAAAAGTGAGACTTAAAAATGCAGGTATAATAGGCCTGTATTTCGGTGTTTTTCAGGCAGGAATGCCTCTGATAGGATATTTTCTGGGCTCACAGTTTCAAAGCCTCATAACAGCTTATGATCATTGGATAGCATTTGCCCTGCTCTCCGTTATAGGTATAAACATGATAAAGGAATCCTTCGAGAAGGAATGTGAAGAATGCAGGGAAGAGATGGAGTCCGACGAAGATAAAGCCTTATGCTTTAAAAGTATGTCTGTATTGGCTGTAGCAACCAGTATAGATGCGTTAGCAGTCGGAGTCACATTTGCATTTTTACAGATAGAAATAGTGCCTGCCGTATCCTTTATAGGTATTGTAACATTTACCTTATCAATGATTGGGGTATGGATTGGTAATGTTTTCGGCGCCAGATATAAGTCCAAGGCAGTGCTGGCAGGCGGAATAATACTTATACTGATGGGGCTTAAGATACTGCTTGAGCATATGAATATTTTGGTGTTTTAAACTCAAGCTGTTTATCATATTTAAGATTACATAGCGCTTTTCAGCATATTTATTTATCTGAATATTATGAGGTTAAGTAATTAATTTCTTTACCTTGTGGACATTTTATAGGCTTGTCTTTTTATTATTATCCTAATTATATGTATTGGAAGGACATAAAATACAATAAATATAGCCCTTTATAATCAGATTTTTTTACATAAAAAAGCATTGTAGCATATCCCCATGGTATATGACGATTTTAGTACAGGAAATGAAGCGCAGATATAAGCATGGTTTCCTATGACACAAAAAATAAAGAAAATGAAAGTCCAAAATAAGGAGAAAGCTTATGAAGATAACCAAAGTATTTGCTTTGATAGTATTAACTATTTCAGTGTCGTCTGGCCTCTTGGGATGTGCGATTAAGGAAAATACAACAGAAACAGTAGATAAGAATACTGTTAGTAATGACAAAGCTTCAGGTGAAAATTCAGTTATTGAATATAATAAAGAAAAGAAATCAAATAATGAAGAAAAGAAAACTCAAAGTGAATACAATGAATATTTACAAAAAGAAAATGAAGAAATAATTATTAGTTTTTCTATTGCGGATTCAGATAAGCTTGCTGCATTATGCGTATCAAAGGAAGAACCGAGTTACATTGCTTTTAGATTGGGTAGATCTGAAAATGTTGAATTCGAATTTCCGGATAACTTAACTGATTCATGGAATAAATTTATTTACTCATATTATTTGCGTGGAGGCGGCATTGAGAATGAGGGACTTGATTTAAACTATCTCAGATTTGAGTATAATGGTACAGAGTATCAGCTATTTCAGGAATATTCAGCGGAAAGTGATGCAACAGATGTTGGAATTAGAACTATTGATTCGTCAACTAATAATGAGACAGTTTTAAGAGCATCAGAAGATAGTATAAAAGGTGATCTTAGAGAGTTAAGAGCTTATGATAAAATAAAGACAGAGGTTCAGTAAAGCATTTGGAATCATAAAAGGTAAAAGTGATATTTTTTCTGAAAATGGCAGCTAAAACCCGGCAACCCATAATAGTGGTAAGCCGGGTTTTCTTATATCTTATATAATAAAGCCAAATATTCAAAGATATTTAATTGTCCGAATGCATAAAATTACGCAGTATCATATTAAGAATACCGCCATTAATATAGTATTCCAGCTCAATATTATTATCCAGTCTTGCGATAACCTCAAATTCCTTTCTGCTTCCATCCCTGTCTGTGGCTATAACCTTAAGTAGCTTGTTGGGATATAAATTTTCGGCTATTCCGGTTATATCATAGCGCTCATAACCGCTTAAGCCAAGGCTGTCGGCATTCATTCCCTCCATAAACTGCAGAGGCAGAACACCCATCCCAACCAGGTTGCTGCGATGAATTCTTTCAAAGCTTTCGGCCAGCACAGCCTTTACACCTAAAAGCATGGTTCCTTTGGCCGCCCAGTCTCTTGAGCTTCCTGTTCCATATTCCTTTCCGGCTATAACAATAAGAGGGGTATTGCTTTCTTTGTAGGCGTTTGAGGCCTGATAAATGGTCATTATTTTGTTGCTGGGTATATGCTTAGTGTAGCCGCCTTCCACACCGGGCAGCATCCTGTTTCTGATACGGATGTTGGCAAAGGTACCCCGCATCATAACCTCATGGCTGCCTCTTCGTGAGCCATAGGAATTAAAATGCTGGGGCTTTATATTTTGGCTGGTGAGATGTATGCCGGCATCTGATGCCTCCGGTATGCTTCCGGCAGGGGATATGTGATCGGTGGTAACGCTGTCACCGAACATGGCCAGTACATTTGCCCCCGTTATATCGATTAATCTTGGCGGCTCCTTTGTCAAATCGTCAAAGAAGGGTGGCCTCTTGATATAGCTGGAGTCTTCGGACCATTTATATATCTTCTCATCTGTAGCCTGCAGGCTGTTCCAGAGCTTGTTGCTGTCTGGCAAATTACTGTATTTATTAATATACATCTCAGGTGAAAGGCTGCATTCAATAAGCTGCCTTATTTCAGCATTATCCGGCCAGATGTCCTTCAGGTAAACCGGCTTGCCTTCATGCCCGTAGCCTATCGGTTCCGTTTCAAAATCAATATCTACGGTTCCGGCCAGGCCATAAGCAACAACCAGTATCGGAGAACAGAGAAAATTCAATCTGGTTCGGGAATGTACACGGCCCTCAAAATTTCGGTTGCCGCTGAGCACGGCAGCTACTATTATATCGTTTTTGTCTATAGCTTCAGTAATTTCATCCATCAAAGGCCCGCTGTTGCCGATACAGGTAGTGCAGCCATAGCCTACTATATAGTAGCCCAGCTGCTCCAGATAGGGCAGCAGTCCACTCTTTTTAAGGTATTCTGTCACCACCAGGGAGCCGGGCGCAAGGCTGGCCTTAACATAACGGGGCTTTTTAAGCCCCAGCTGGACGGCCTTTTTGGCTAAAAGGCCTGCACCAATAATTACAGCAGGATTTGAAGTATTTGTACAGCTGGTGATGGCTGAGATCACAACAGCCCCTGTCTTTAATGTTTCAATACTGCCATCCTTATATCTGATTTCGACTGACTGATTGATTTTATCCTCCTTTTGGCCATAGCCACCTTTATCGATGGGGGCAGTAAGCAGGAAGGAGAAGCTTTTTTTCATATCCTTTAAGTCTATCCGATCCTGAGGCCGTTTGGGCCCTGCCAGGCTAGGCTTAATCTCAGACAAGTTAATAGTAATCTCTCTGCTAAATACAGGCTTTATGGAGTCCTTTGCTCTGAACATGCCCTGAGTCTTATAATACTGCTCAACCAAAGCAATGTGACCTTCCGGTCTGCCGCTGCTTCTTAAATATTTAAGGGTTGCCTCATCCACCGGGAAATAGGCGCAGGTAGCGCCGTATTCTGGGCACATGTTGGCAACTGTAGCCCGATCCTCAACACTGATGCTGTCCAGTCCGTCTCCGAAAAACTCCACAAACTTACCGACTACGCCTATCTTTCTTAATAAATTGGTAATGGTAAGCACCAGATCTGTGGCACAGGCTGCTTCATTAAGCCGGCCTGTAAGCTCTATGCCTACCACCTCCGGCAGCAGGAAATAATAGGGCTGGCCCAGCATGCAGGCCTCTGCTTCGATGCCTCCCACACCCCAGCCAAGTACACCAATACCGTTAATCATCGTGGTATGTGAATCGGTACCCACAAGGGTATCCGGCAGGATGACATCCTCATCATCTATTTGTCTTATAGTGGCTACCTCTGCCAGATATTCAAGATTGACCTGATGGACTATACCGATAGAGGGCGGGAAAACTCTAAAGTTTGAAAATGCCTTCTGGGCCCATTTCAGCAGCTGATACCTTTCAGAGTTTCGTTCAAATTCCTTTTCCACATTCAAAAGTCTGGCCTCATTAGTGCCATAGAAGTCGACATTTACAGAGTGATCTATAACAAGATCTACCGGTACGCTGGGATTTATTTTGCCGGCATCGCCGCCCATTTCATGCATGGCGCTTCTCATGGCCGCCAGGTCCACCACCACAGGAACTCCTGTAAAGTCCTGCAGCAGTATTCTGGAGGGGATGAAGGGGATTTCACCCTTATCTGTCCGGGATAATTTACCGGCTGAGCCTGAAGGCGCTGACTTGGTCATGGAGGCAATCCTTATTATATGCTCCATGGTAACAAGCCTTTCGTCATAATTTCTTAAGGCGTTCTCCAAAAGAATCTTTAAGGAATAGGGCAGCCTTGACATATCGCCAAGCCCTATTTCATCAAGCGAATTTATGTCATAGTAGCTGTAATCCCTGCCATCTATATTTATGGTCTTTTTGTTTAATCCTCTTTTTTTAAGCATATTAGACACATCCTTTATCTGAATATGTATAAGTCTATTTTGCTATAAAGCATGATTATAATAATGAACATAGCAAAATGATGTTTTATATGTCCGTCTCATAGGTTTTACTAATGATATTTGCGTTATTTGTATTTTAAATTATCAATCATTAAATCCGGTTGCAATAACTGGTTGCAGCATTATAATTGTAAGCCAAATAATAAAAAATATTATGGATAATATCACCATTTTTCATATACCATATTAATAAAAATGTTTCTGATGAGGATAAGGTGACTGATGCCTGAATTTCCGATATCTTTTTACTGTTTCCACAAAATAGGCTTCACATAGTTACATATTGACAAACTAAGTGCTATAATTGAAAAAGAAAAGTTGCTTGCGGCAGCTTCCTTTTGCTGTTTATAAGGCCAAATAGTACTCCTTAAATATTTACTGTATATTTTTACTCACTGTATAAATTTCACTAAGCAGGAATAAAAGCATAATCAATAATTAGCAAACTGGCTGTTATAGAGCTTGGCATAAAAGCCGTTCTTTTTCAGCAACTGCTCATGGCTGCCCTGTTCGATTATATCGCCATCCTTCATGACAAGTATCAGATCGGCTTCTCTTATGGTGGAAAGACGATGGGCGACAATAAAGCTGGTTCTGCCCTGCATCAGTCTGGCAAATGCCTCCTGTATCTTAATTTCGGTTCGGGTGTCTATGGAGGATGTAGCTTCGTCCAGAATCAGCATGGGGGGAAGGCTCAGCATTACCCTGGCTATGCTAAGAAGCTGCTTTTGTCCCTGAGAGAGACTGCCCCCGTCTTCGCCTATGACGGTGTCATAGCCCTCCGGAAGGCGCTTGATAAAGCTGTGGGCGAAGGCTGCCTTGGCGGCATCTATAATTTCCTCGTCGCTGGCATCTGCCTTTCCCATGGCAATATTTTCACGGATTGTGCCGGACTTCAGCCAGGTATCCTGCAGCACCATGCCAAAGTTTGCTCTCAGGCTATGCCTTGTCATATCCCGGATATCAATTCCCTCCACCTTAATACTTCCTGAATTGACATCATAAAAGCGCATTAGAAGATTAATTACCGTAGTCTTTCCACTGCCTGTCGGACCTACAATAGCTATACACTGGCCGGGCTTTGCATGAAGGTTTAGATTGCGTATCAAAGGGCGGTCCGGAAGATATGAGAAGGCAACATTATCAAGGGAAATATCGCCCTTTGCCTTTTCCAGGATTATTGCATTTTCGGCATCCGGAATCTGCGGCTCCTCTTCAATAAGCTCAAATACACGGCCTGCACAGGCAAGGGCGTTCTGCAGCTCTGTTATTACACCTGAAATTTCGTTAAATGGCTTGGTGTATTGATTGGCATAGCTTAAAAAGATGGCCAGTCCGCCAACGCTGATGCTGCCACCGGCAAAACCTGTTATGGCGGCAAATGCTCCTGTCAGAGCAACTGCGGCATAGACCAGGCTGTTGACAAAGCGGGTGCAGGGGTTTGTCAGGGATGAGTAGAATATCGCCCGTAGGGAGCATTTTGACAGCCTGCTGTTTATTTCATCAAACCTTTCCAAAGCCTCCTCCTGATATGAAAAGGCCTGCACCGTTTTGGCATTGCCTATCATTTCATTTATTAGGGAGGTTTGCTCTGCCCGTGTTTCGGACTGCAGCTTAAACATATTATAGGTACGTTTGGCTATAAAATTTGCCACAAACAGGGACAGGGGAGTAAGGATAACCACGATCAGTGTTATGCTTACATTTATGGTAAGCATGAATATCAGGGTACCAGCTATTGTAACAAGGCCGGTAAACAGCTGTGAAAAGCCCATAAGGAGCCCTTCGGCGAACTGGTCAACATCAGTTATTACTCGGCTGACGATTCCACCATGAGCATGGGAGTCTATATAGGAGAGAGGCAGCACGGATATTTTTTCAAAGGCCTGTTTTCTTATGTCACGTACCACCTTATAGGTCATGTTATTGTTTATTATATTCATCAGCCATTGCAGAATAGCCGTAAGCAGGGTCACAACTCCGGTTTTAAGCAGTATCCGGGCCAGTCTGGCAAAATCCACGTTATCCGGGCCGATGATGCAGTCAATTGCATTGCCTATCAGTATAGGAATATACAGAGTTAAAATCACGGTGACTGCTGCCAGAATTACTGATAAAAGAAGGAGTATGCGATATTTTTTTATATACTTTAGAACCTTGCGGATTACGTCTGTCTGTATAGAAGGCTTTTTCATCTTATCTGTCCTCCTTCTTAAATTGTGAATCATAAATCTCCTTGTATACCCTGCAGCCGGCAAGCAGCTCATCATGCCTGCCGAT
>JAAZDK010000046.1 GCA_012512855.1 Clostridiales bacterium | reverse complement strand
GGGAGCTTGAATTTGAGTGTACTATCTATGGCTGTGAAGCGGGCATCAATTCATATACGATAACCTGGGACGGAAAGCTGATAGGCTGTCAGATGCTGAACGACTGCTGCAGTTATCCCTTTGAGGAGGGTTTTATTAAGGCATGGGAGGACTTTCCGGCCAAGGTCAAGCTGCTGCCGCTTCCGGAGAAATGCAAAGGATGCTCTACCCCATGTACATCCTGCTATGCTACAAGGATGGCGGAAACCGGCAGTATGGGGGGTTGGCCTGAATATATTTGCAGGGAGGCTAAGCTGAAGGAAATGATGGAGAAGGATTTGATAAAGGAGCTCCATGCAAATATCGTCAGGACCTGATAAAGCACAGAAGAATGCCGGATAGCATGTCTGACAGGCATAAAGCAAATAAGTAAATAGAAAGGATTGAGCTGACATGTATAAAGCGCCTGTAATGAAATTTGAAGAGATTACCTTTTTTGAAAGGATAGCCAGCGATGCCTGCTGGAGCAACAACAGCTTTTATTTTGACAATCCCTTTACTAAGCAGGTTGAACAGCACAATATCACAATAAACAGCCGCAAAAACAAGTGCGGGGACAGGGAAAGCTTAAGTGCTGTAAATCAGGCTTTGGGATATCTTAGCAGCAGACATGATCTGAAATACCTGGTTTATTCAGTTTTCGCCTATGATAAGCAGAATACAAAAATGTGGGGGTTTAGTATTGTACCGAGCTGATAATTCGAATATACATAAGCAACCTGGCAGGCTTTTTATTGGGCCCTATTACATAAGCATAACAGAGGACTGTCCGGCATCCTCCGGCTATAGATTACCAACAGCAGCTATGGCATTTGTCCGTGAAGATGAGGCAGATGATAAATTTGCCGACTTCAGCTGTATAATTTCCGCCGGGGAACTGCCGGATATCGCAATATGCAAATGCATAGCAAGCTACAGCAGCGGCCCATCACCCTACAGGATATTCCGGATGGGCCCTGATGAGCTGCTTTGGATCAGGTATAAGGGTAATGATGAAGTCAGGCTTGCCTATGCTATCAGTGAGGGCTGGAGCAAATGGAGGCTGATAGCTGACAGAACCGGCACCCTTGGAGTGGACAGCTTCCTGGAGCTTGGCTACATTTTTGCCTATTCGGTAATAAAAAAGGACGGCCTGATGCTTCATGGGGTGGTGATGGAGTGGGCCGGAATGGGTATTATAGTATGCGCCCATTCCGGTATAGGTAAGTCCACCCATGCAAACATCTGGGAAAGCAGGGAGCAGGCAAGGATTATCAATGGTGACAAGGCCCTTTGCTATAAGGAAAAGGATGCCTGGTACAGCTGCGGGGCCCCCTGGTGCGGCTCTTCGGGAAAATACATAAATAAAAGACTTGCCATTAGTGCCATAGTATTGCTGGAACGAAGCAATAAAAACCGTGTTGAGCGTTTATCACACCTGCAGGGAGCCATAGGCCTTATAGGTCTGACCTACGCCCCCGGCTGGGATGAAGAGCTTATGAATAAGGCACTTGATTTGCTGGATGAAATTGTTGAAGCAGTTCCTGTTTACAGGCTGTATTGCAGGCCGGATTATGAAGCGGTTGCTGTCCTTAAGCAGGAGCTGGAGAATCTTAATGGATTGGTGAGATAAATGG
>JAAZDK010000045.1 GCA_012512855.1 Clostridiales bacterium | reverse complement strand
GTTCGAATCTGGTTGTCGCCTTAAATGTAGGTCCTCAAAACCTTAGGAAATAAGGCTTTGAGGATTTTTTGCTTATCACTACTGTATGCAGCCGCATGCAGGTTTACATAGAGCAAACAAACTTTATTACATATTGCTTCATTGGCATAGTGCCGCAGTCTAATGAAGCAAGCGAAAATGTAATGTTGACATTACATATAAATAAGTTTATATTGGATAATATAATGTTAACCTTACAGAGGGAATGCTATTATGAAAAATAGAATTAAGGAATTAAGAGAAAAAAAGGGACTAACACAGGAACAATTGGGAGAAATGGTTGGAACATCCAGACAAGCGATTAATGCTATAGAAACCGGGAAATATGAACCATCTATATGGTTGGCATATGATATAGCTAAAGCTTTTGGGTGTTCTATTGAAGAAGTGTTTTTGTTTGAAGAAAGTATAAGGAAGTCAAGAGCTGATAGAAGCAGGAGGGAAGATGATGGCTATAAGAAATCTTCGATATAATGATGACCCAATTCTAAGAAAAGCGTGTAAAGAAGTAAAAGTAATTGATGATAATATAAGACAAATTCTTGACGATATGTTGGAGACATTGCATCATACAGAGAATGGTGCGGCCATTGCAGCAAACCAGGTAGGGGTATTGAAACGATTAGTTGTAATAGATTATTGTGATTATCTTCTTAAGCTGGTTAATCCTAAAATAATAGAAGCAAGTGGAGCTCAGGAATGTATTGAAGGATGTCTCAGCTTTCCAAATCGTTTTGTAAAAACCATACGCCCTCAAAAAGTTACTATTCAAGCTCTGGACGAAAATGGCAAAGAAATTATTATTACTGGTGAAGGCGAAATGGCAAAATGCTTTTGTCATGAATTAGAGCATCTGGATGGAGAAGTTTTTTTAGATAAGGCGATTGAAGTAATTGAGCTAGAGAAATGATTGCTACAACTTTCGATTTCATCTTTAGAAGCTTGCCTGCAACTACTATAAGAGGAGGTAGAGTATGAGAGAGTTTACCATCGATTCAATTGTCCCATTTGGCGTTTACACCTGGCGTGTCCTGGATATAAAGGATAATATGGCTCTGATTATAACTGAAAATATAATCGAACAGCAATCCTATAATAATTATGCCGGCGATGTGACATGGGCCGAATGCTCGCTGAGAAAATATCTTAATGGTGAATTTTTAAGCAGGTTCAACGAAGCGGAGCGGTCGAAGATCGTCCCTGTATGGAATAAAAACCAGGACAACCAGTGGTACGCATCAAGGGGCGGAGAAGATACATATGATTACATATTTCTTCTGAGCATAGAAGAAGCGGTGTGCAAATATTTCAGTGACAGCAGCAAATATCTTAATAGCCGCAGACCTAAGCAGCTATACTGGTTTCAATTTAAGGATGAAAATAACGCCAGGCGGGCAGCCAGGCTGGATGGATATTTATGGTGGTGGTGGCTCCGTTCACCCGGGCGTGATAACAGAAGGGCCGTATATATTCACGGCGATGGCAATATAGGAATTCAGGGAAATGGCACCTACCGCTACAACAGCAAAAATATCCATCCGACAGGCAACAACTGCGGCGGAGTCCGGCCTGCCCTCTGGCTCAGACTGGATATGTAATTTTTTACAATATTAATTTTTTATTTCACTTAATCTAGCAGCGTACTATAATCTTATATGATTATTGCATGTCCAGGCAGACTAATCGGGATATCTAAAAATACGGAGGAAAGCTATGATATTATCAGGAAAAGAAATACTTAAGCATATAGGAAAGGATATAATAATTGAGCCCTTTGATGAAAAAAGGCTTAATCCCAACAGCTACAATCTTACCCTGGCCAATGAGCTCTTGGTTTATGATGATGATATATTGGATATGAAAAAGCCGAATTCGGCCTCAAGGATAATAATTCCCGAAGAGGGCCTGATCCTGCAGCCGAATAAGTTATATCTGGGCAGGACCAACGAGTATACCAGCACCGACAGCTTTGTACCTATGCTGGAGGGCCGCTCCTCAATCGGCAGACTGGGCTTGTTCATACACATAACCGCAGGCTTTGGGGATATAGGCTTTGCAGGCTACTGGACACTGGAGATATTCTGCGTCCAGCCGGTAAGGATTTATCCAAATGTTGAGATATGCCAGATTTATTATCATGACATTAAGGGAGAATATGACCTGTACAAGAGCGGGAAATATCAGAACAACACCGGTATTCAGCCAAGCCTGTTATATAAGGATTTTGAGGAGAATAAATAAACAAGAAATATTAATAGAAGTAAGATAAAGAAAATTTATGATAGATGAGATTTATGATATAGGAGATTCTATAATAAAGAAGATAATGAAACCTTAAGCTATATAGCTTTAAGCTAATACCGGCCGGGTTTTGAAATCCCGACCGGTTTGTTATATTTTATATAGTTTTTTATATTAGAAGTCATAAGATACTTTTGCTTAATGCCTTGCTTTCTGAAAGATCTACTTTTGCACTGCATTAACCCAGAATCTTATCTATCGCAATAAGCTCATCCCTGCTAAATGCAGGAGCATGAACTATAGCGGCATTTTCCGCAATCTGTTCGGGCTTTGAAGCCCCGATGAGGACACTGGTCAGCGCGTCGTCTCTCAGTACCCAGGACAGTGCCATCTGAGCCAGGCTCTGGCCTCTTTGACCGGCTATTTCATTCAGGGCGGTTAATTTGCTTATTAAGTCGGGTGTTATCGCATTTTCTTTCAGGAAACGGCCGTCGGTACGTATACGGCTGTCTTCAGGGATTCCGTTAAGATATCTGTCTGTCAGCAGACCTTGTGCAAGGGGCGAAAATGCAATAAGCCCGATACCATTCTGGGCGGCATAGTCCTTTAAGCCGTCCCTTTCTATACTGCGATCCAGCATGGAATATCGAATCTGATTGATTATAAAGGGAGTTTTCAACTCCTGCAGGATTTTTGCGGCTTTTTCCGTCTGTTGCCTGTTATAGTTTGATATACCTATATACAGAGCCTTTCCGCTTCTTACTATGGAGTCCAGAGCCATCATAGTTTCTTCCAGTGGGGTTTCAGGGTCCGGCCTGTGATGGTAGAAGATATCGACATAATCCAATCCCATCCGCTTAAGGCTTTGGTCAAGGCTGGCAATAAGGTACTTGCGTGAGCCCCAGTCGCCATATGGGCCTTCCCACATATAATAGCCGGCCTTGGTCGAGATGATAAGCTCATCTCTGTATCTTCCAAGACTCTTTTTAAGTATCCTGCCGAGGTTTTCCTCTGCGGCCCCTGCCTCCGGGCCATAGTTATTTGCCAGGTCAAAATGCGTTATTCCCAGATCAAAGGCAGTATGGCACATATCAAGCATATTGTCAAAATCGGCGTTGCTGCCGAAGTTGTGCCAGAAGCCGAGGGAAACTGCGGGAAGCATAAGACCGCTTCTGCCGCAGCGCTTGTATTTCATATTGCTGTAGCGTGCTTTGTTAGCTTTATACATAATAATCCTCCACTAAATGATTTGCTGATTGATCGTTTTGCTGGCCGATAATGCTTTGGACGGTTGTTCATGTCCGGACTGGACCAGATTTTCTGATGATTTCAGCAAGTGAAATAACAGGTTATATGTTTATTTAATAATAGGATTTGAAAAAATATCAGTTTTCATGTATATTAAAATATCGTTACAGTTGTTAGCCAGTTTTCTTAGATTATACAAAAAATGGTCATGGATTTCAAATGTTTCGTTTACAGGAATATATAAGCCGGTCAAAGCTTGATACTATCAATATAAAAATAACACCAGATAAAATAAATACCTGCAGCCAGACCTGACTCTGTCCGTAAATGGCATTAATACTGCCGGCTCCAAAAGGATATAAAAAGAAGGGTTTCTATGGTATCGGAAAAATACCGGCTGGTATAACAGGCTGCTTAATTAAGAGAGGAGAGATATCATGGGCAATATCTGGCATGACATTAATCCGGCGAGGATAAAGGCGGATGATTTTATAGCGGTTGTTGAAATATCGAAGGGAAGCAAGAAAAAGTATGAACTTGACAAGGAGACAGGCTTTATTATCCTTGACAGGATTTTGCACACATCCACCCATTATCCTGCAAATTACGGCTTTATACCAAGAACCTATGGCGATGATAAGGATCCGCTGGATGTTTTAATTCTGTGTTCGGAAGCCATTGAACCCTTATCCCTGGTCAGGTGCTATCCTGTTGGGGTAATGAGAATGATAGACAATGGGATGAATGATGAGAAGATTATAGCCATTCCTTTTAATGATCCGTCCTATAACAGCTACAGCAGCATAGATGAGCTGCCGGCGCATATTTTCAATGAAATGAAGCATTTCTTCAATGTATACAAGGAGCTTGAGAACAAGCAGACCGCCGTTAAGGAGTTTGGAGGCCCGCAGGAGGCTATCGAGGTCATAAGATACAGTATAAAAAATTATGAAGAGAAATTTTCATAACAAATGGAGTGTTATAGTTGGAGCATTTGGCTTGAAGCTTCGGGAAGATTTTCAGATTAGAAATGAAGCATTGGGACTACCTATCAGAATTATATGACTGGAGGAATAAATCGGATCTGATTTTTTGAAGGAAAACGCAATTTGCATCCCGACCGGAGTACAATAATGACATCAATAATAGGTAATCAGGGAATTTTTGAATAATAAATGCATCTATAAAGCCTGAGAAGATGACTGTCATTGGAGTCATTTTATATGAGGACTTTGATAGATGCATTTTGTTTTACTTGGACCTGTTGTACCTGATTAACTTATGCTGTTCAATTTTTTATACCCTATGAATGGGCAAGCTTATTTCTTGTCGGTTAATATGCTGTATACAGAGCTGAACATGCCAAAGAGGATACCGGTTATAGGGAATACTATCCAGGCAATATGCCAAAGGTCATATAAAAAGCCACATAACAGGAATACGGCAACAGCCAGTGGCCATACGACTGAGGCTACAGCACCGATGACCTTATCTTTTTTCTCCGTATTGGCCTTGTGTGTAATATCGTACTCGCCAATCCTTAACAGACGTTCATAGCTTTCCTTAATCAGGCTGATATTTATCAGGATAAACACCGCTGTGGCGACTATAAGGAGCAGAATAACAACACCAAAGGTGGCTCCTGTATCACTGATCATATATCCTGCAAAAATAGCTATGGGTGACAGAACAAACATGCATATTGCGGCAATAAGCAATAGGGTAAAGCATCCTCTGAATTGGTTGTATCTGTTTTTTAATTCTGCTTCCAGACTTAGAGGGAGCTGTACGCCATTTTCGATATACTTGTAGGGTTCAAAGCTTAAACCTGCATATATGAACAAGCCTATTGCAACGGTTGCCAGAACCAACAGGAGGATTACACCGGTTATATCGGCTTCAAATAATGTGTAAAGGGTTATCAGCGATGCCGGGCCCAGAATGCACAGGAATACTCCAATGCCTACCAAAAAGCCCATTTTTCTTTTTGCATTAAGGTAATCCTCTGCCTCTTTTGTGGTAATTGCCGGTGCGGCATCAGGCTCCTCATTCTTGTCTATGCCCAGTTCGTTCAGGAGCTCATCAATATTGCCGAACTCGGATATGACGATGCCGATAGCCTCGTTTTCCGACTTGCCCTGTCTCTTCAGCTCATTGTACTTATCCTCCATGGTGGATAAAAGGTTGCTTTTCAGCTCGGCAATTCTTGCTGTCTTGGGCAATCTTGCAAATACATTGTCCAGATAATTCCTAATCGTTTCCATTATCATTCCACTCCTTTATAAATCGATTGATAACATCCTTGGTCAATTCCCATTCACGGCATTTTTCCTTATAGTACTCTATTCCCTTGGAGGTAATTTTATAATAAGTACGACGTTTGCCATAGCTTTCCTCGCCGTAAAAGGATTCAATGTAATTATTGGCCTCCAGCCTGTAAAATGCTGAATAAAGCGTGGTTTCCTTCATTATATACTTATCCTCGGACAGCTCCCGTATTCTTTTTGATATCTCGTAGCCATATGATTCCCCATCCAGGAGTATTGACAGTATTATGGTATCATTATAGCCACGGATAACATCACTGCTGATCAAATCGGGTCCTCCTTTCATTAAATATCGTATACTGAAGATAAGCTTCCAGATTTACTTCGTCAGACGTACTTTGTCTGTCGTAGTAATCATAATATAGCACAATTACTACGACAGGTAAAGTACTTTTTTGAAATTTTTTAATAAAATATATTAATGGAAAAAGCAGTGATTAAGTCATGACAATACTTTAATCCTGCAACGCAGCAATGCTAAAAATTATTAACTACAGTCATCTTGAAAAAAAATAAAAAGAGGTTACAATTATTATCAGGACTAGAAAATATATGATGGAAGTGGGGGCTGGGAATGTATAATAAGATGACATATAAGGATTTGATGAAAATCAAGGAGGAGATTGAATATCGCAAGCTCGTTGTAAGAAAGAAGGCTCTGGAGGAAGTAAAGGAAGCAAGAGCTCATGGGGATTTAAGTGAGAATTTTGAATATAAGGCGGCAAAGCAGTTTAAGAACCAGAATGAAAGCAGGATAAGATATCTGGAAAGAATGCTGAAGACGGCAATCATCATTCCTGAAGGCTCACAGGATGATGAGGTTGGCATTAATGACAGGGTTACCTTATATTATCCGGCCGATGATGAGGAGGAAATTATTAAGCTTGTGACAACTATAAGGTCAAATCCCCTTAAGGGAAGAATTAGCATAGATTCGCCGCTGGGCAAGGCCATACTGCATCATAAGGTTGGAGACAGGGTGACTGTTACCGCCAATGACAGCTCTACATATGAGGTTGTTATCAGAAATATAGATAAGCTGTTTGATGACGAGGATGAAGATGAGGACAAGGTTAAGGATTATTGATGAATTTGCTGAATATAACGTATATATTTTACGCAAAGGCACAAGCTGCAAACCTATAAGCAGGAGGAAACAATGCAGGATATAATAATTGAAGAGATAAATTACAAGGCTATAATCAGGTCATTTATAAATATGACTATTTTCGTAACCGCAATAGCATTGGTAATATACGGCTTTGAACATGCTATAGCTGCCTATTGGCTGCCCGGACTGATTATGGCGGTTATAATTTCATTTTTTCTTATAGATTCATTGCTGGAGGCTGTGAAGGAAAAAAGGCTGCTTACCATTACAAGAGAGGGAATAATAGATAACTCAAAAGAAAGCGGCCTTGGCTTTATTTCATTTGATGACATAAAGGAATTTAAAATAGTTACAATATACAATAAAAAGGCAATTGCCATTATTCCCAGGAACATGGCAAGCTTTTCCGCAAAATATAAGCCTGCAAAGCAAAGGACCAGCAGAAGAAATGCGGGCAGGGAGTCTTATCCTGTAGCCATTTTTGTAAACAGGGCAAAGGACATGGCAGCAGAGGATATCCTGTCCCTCCTGCAAAAAAGGCATACCGATATTGTCAGCCTGGGTGGATAAAGCAGCAGAATACTATTAATATTATAAATAATATTGTGCATTATGCCGGATTATGCCGGCATTTTTATAACTGTTGCTGTTAATTGAAAAAGTTGTTGTAAATTTTATGTTATTGTGTTATCATACTAAATTGTGATATGTTATACGAAATCCTTGCTCTTTAAATGCGGCTTTGACTTTTCTTCGTCGGTCAAAATTGCATTAGAAAAGGGCCAGAAGACCAGAAGGAGGTGCTAAGCAACTATGAATCAATACGAATTAGCCTTAGTTGTAAACGCAAAAATCGAGGATGAAGCCAGAGTTGCTACATTAGAGGCTGCTAAAGATCTTATTGCAAGATTTGGAGGCACAGTTACTAATGTTGAAGACTGGGGTAAGAAGAAGTTAGCCTATGAGATTCAGAAAATGAAGGAAGGCTACTACTATTTCATCCAATTTGATGCTGATACCACAGTTCCAGGCGAAGTTGAGAAGAGAGTTCGTATTATGGACAATGTTATCAGATATCTGTGCGTCAGAAAAGACGCTTAATAACCAATATTTATTGGTTTGCTTGGATGTTTCCCTAAGGCGTTGAACGAAAGGGAGGTCTATTTTTAATGAATAAAGCTATATTGATAGGTCGTTTAACCAGAGATCCTGAGGTAAGATATTCCCAGGGAGAGAATTCAATGGCTATTGCCAGATTTACTCTGGCGGTAGATCG
The DNA here is from genome assembly GCA_012512855.1 of Clostridiales bacterium. Lineage (GTDB taxonomy): Bacteria > Bacillota > Clostridia > Lachnospirales > Lachnospiraceae > Mobilitalea. The sequence continues at coordinate 1,363 of JAAZDK010000045.1, read as the reverse complement.
CAGGTTCAGAAGAGCCGGCGAACAGGGTGAGACAGATTTTATAGGTTGTGTTGCATTTGGCAAACAGGCAGAGTTTGTGGAAAAGTATTTCCGGCAGGGCATGAAGATGGTTCTGTCCGGCAGAATACAGACCGGGAGCTATACCAATAAGGATGGACAGAAGGTGTATACGACCGATATAGTAGCAGAAGAAATAGAATTTGCTGAAAGCAAAGGCAGCAGCGGTAATGCAGATTCCGGTTACCAGTCAAATGTTAGCCGTACCGGCTACCCTGAGCCCAGCACAGCAATGGGGGATGGCTTTATGAACATTCCCGATGGTATAGACGAAGAATTACCATTCAATTAAAAATTTCCTGAATTTATGTCATATATAAATTATTTCGGATAAGGAGGTTGTGTCATGGCAGTCAAGAAGACTAACGGCAATGATGACAAGGGTGAAGCTCAGGTAAAGAGAAAGCCCGTTGGACGCAGAAGGAAGAAGATTTGCGTTTTCTGTGCCGACAAGAATCAAACAGGCATTGATTATAAAGATGTTAATAAATTAAAGAGATTTGTTTCTGAAAGAGGAAAGATTCTTCCCAGAAGAATCACCGGCAACTGCGCAAAGCATCAGAGAGCTTTGACAGTAGCTGTGAAGAGAGCAAGGCATATCGCATTAATGCCTTACACAGTAGAATAATTATATTGAGCGATATGCCTCGGCATATCGCTCTTATGCCTTATACAGTAGAGTAGTAGAATTTATAAGCAATATGCCTCGGCATATTGCCCTTATGCTTTACACAGTAGAATAAAATTTACAGGCGGTATGCTTCGGCATATCGCTTTTTTTGGCTCACAATATAATGAAGGAAATATTATAAATATGTCGCGGTACATTTTGTATTAATGCCAGTGAAATAAGTTTTTATAGGGCATTTATATTATGCAATAGACAGTACAGAACATTAATGCCTTTTAGGATCCTGTTCTTAGGATCATTTTTTATGATATTTCAATTATGAAAAGTTACATTAATGATGAATTATTTGTGAGGAATTGGCTAACTTTTGGATGGTGAATTCAAGAAGTTTTTTATATGGTTTTTAATACATAGAATTTGAAAGGTAAATAGTAGAAGTCAAATAGACGTATTTGGATGTAAGATTATTATGTTGACAATAGTGATTAAGACGTAAAAGAAGTTTGAGAAATAGTTATAACATGAGATGTGAGTTTGCTCTCGCACAACATGATGTTTTTACCGGGTCAATTATTCCAAAAGCTACCGTACTTGCCTGTCCGTGAAATGACGAGTATAATGTCCATAAAAACAGAAAGGAAAATGACATCCCATTATTGATATTGTGTCACCAGC
>JAAZDK010000044.1 GCA_012512855.1 Clostridiales bacterium | reverse complement strand
GTGCTGTTATATCCGTTAGGAAAACCGATTACAGTACATACAACCATCCTGTCGTCCAGATATTCTTTAACCGCCCTTACATAGCTTGGTGGAATGCAGACAGATGCAACCCCAAAGCGCACTGCATCGTCACAAATCTGTTTGATTTCCTCCCATGTGGCCGTCTGGCTTAACAGGGTATGATCCACCTTGCTCAAAATTTCATTTTTATCCATAATACTGCATTACCTTTCTTCTTTGTTATTGCCTATACTTCTTTATGCAATTTCAAGCTTTCGCCTTAACTATTTCCAGAGCTATCGCCTATACTAATTCCTGGTCTTTCGCTTATGCTATTTTAAGTTTTGCCCATGCCATTTCCAGGACTATCGCTTATGCTACAGCTTTCGCTATACTATTTCCGGAACTATCGTCTATGCAATTTCAAGCTTTCTCCTATGCTATCTCCAGGGCTATCTCCATCATCTCCCTGAAGCTAATCTGTCTGTCCTCAGCCGGCAACGACTCCCCGGTAAATACATGATCCGAAATTGTCAGGATACACAAAGCCCTCTTGCCAGCCCTTGCCGCATTCATGTAAAGGGCGGCAGCCTCCATCTCTACAGCCAGAATGTTCATCTTCTTCCAGAGGGAATTTGCCTCCTTATTATCATCATAGAAAGTGTCGGATGAAAGTACATTGCCGACAACAGTTTTAATATTAAGCCTATTGGCAGCTTCCACCGCCTTGCTCAGCAGCTCGTAATCGGCAATCGGAGCGAAGGTGCCGGGCAGCCTGTACTGGGCTGCATAATTGGAATTGGTGGAAGCTCCCATGGCAATCACTATGTCACGCAGCTTAACATGGTCTGCAATTCCACCGGCGGAACCGATTCTGATGATCTTATCCACATCATAGAAGTTAAAAAGCTCATATGAGTAGATGCCTATAGACGGCATACCCATTCCGCCGCCCATGACCGATACTTTCTTTCCCTTATAATATCCGGTAAAACCGAGCATATTTCTTACCCTGTTAAAGCAGCTGACATCCTCAAGATAAGTCTCTGCAATGAATTTCGCCCTCAAAGGATCTCCGGGCATAAGAACGGTTTTTGCTATATCACCAGGTTTGGCTTCATTATGGGGTGTCGACATAAATAATACCTCCTTTAGCTGTAATCATATATTTTTTGCACAGGAAATAGCTTTATATTACCTGTACAGGAAAATAACTTCCAATCAATCCTTATAATAACCAATTATTATTATAATATATAAGCAAGGCAGTGACCATAAAAAATTAAAATCATACCATATATGCCATTATAATCCTGCCAAATATCAGATACGCCAAGATCAGATTAATTTTTCCCATTGATTTCATCCGGATTAATGATAAAATAGCCATAAGTCTTTTACACTAAAGGAGATGGGCAAATTGCTTTCGCTCGCCAAATTTTTCTCTGTTGACAGCATGCTGAAAAAGGACCAGATTATCGGCAACCTCCCTTCCAGTAAGGATGCGTACAGAAATTTCATAAAAATAGCCTGGCCCTCAGCGTTGGAGGCCTTCTTAGTCGCTTTGATAAGCTCTGTCGATACCATCATGGTAGGTACTCTGGGTAAAGGAGCAATTGCTGCGGTTGGTATAACCACCCAGCCTAAGTTTATATCACTGGCAATGATTTTTTCCCTTAATGTAGGTGTTACGGCAATTGTCGCCCGCCGAAAAGGCCAGCAGGACCAAAAAGGAGCAAACCGTACCCTGCGGGCAGGCATAATCATCTGTGCCCTCCTGTCAGCCCTTATGTCATTTATAGGCTTTACCTTTGCCAGGCCAATCCTTAAGTTTGTAGGAGCAGAGGAGTCCTATCTAAATGATGCCATTACATATATGAAAATTCTCATGATATCAATCCCCTTTCAGGCACTGAACCTTACAATCAATGCAGCGCACCGGGGCTGCGGAAAAACCAAGATATCAATGACAACCAATATAAGCAGCAACCTGGTAAATATAGTGTTCAACTATCTGCTGATTAACGGAATAGGTATTTTCCCCCGACTGGAGATTGCCGGCGCAGCAATAGCCACCGCCATGGGCGCGGCTGTGGCCTTTTTAATTTCTCTTTCCACCCTCTTTCGCAGGAATGGCTATCTCAGCTTTTTTTATAAAGCAGGCCTGTCCCTTAAGCCTGATGTATTGTGGCCGATAACCAAGATAAGCAGCAGCGCTCTTGTGGAACAGGTTTTCGTGCGAATTGGTTTTCTTGCCTATTCGACCATCGTTGCCAAACTGGGTGAAAATGTATATGCAACCCACATCATATGCATGAATATTCTGATGCTGTCCTTCTGCTTCGGTGACGGACTGTCGGTGGCGGCCTCATCCCTGGTTGGTCAAAATATGGGCGCAAAAAGACCGGATTTGTCCATGATGTATGGAAAAACCGGTCAACGAATTGCATTTATGATTTCAACTGTTATCTTTTTTGTGTTTCTTTTCGGAAGAAGCCTTTTGGTGTCTCTTTACACCGACAATGATGAGATAATAGCACTTGGAGCAAATATCATGATACTGGCTGCCATGGGCACTCACATGCAGACCTCACAGGTTGTGCTCTTTGGCTGCCTGCGGGGAGCAGGAGACACCGGATATGTGGCTAAAATTTCATTAATCAGCATAGGCCTTGTACGACCTTTTGCCGCCTGGCTTTTATGCTACCCAATGGGCCTGGGCCTGTATGGAGCCTGGATCAGCCTGATTATTGATCAGTGCTTCCGCATGGTGTTAAGCTACATACGCTTCTCCGGCGGAAAATGGTCAAAGATAGTACTTTAGTCAGCGATGGCATATTGAAGAGCTTGGGCAGTCACCGCAGCTACAACCGCAGCTGCAGGATTTGCCCTTCTTTTTGTCTTTAACCAGCTTGATTAAAATAAGTACAACTATGGCCAGGATAATCAGTGATACAATTATTGTTGAAAGATTTTCTCTTATAAATGAAAGCATGCCCATTCCTCCTTTATTTGCGGCTGCTTACTTTAAATTCTTGAAACAGCCCTTTTGCCAGGCATATGACCCCTGGCAGGCCTGAAAAGCATAAAAAGTATACCCGCCAGTATTACCACTGCAACAACAGTTCCTATTCCGAATCTGCCAGCTGTGG
>JAAZDK010000043.1 GCA_012512855.1 Clostridiales bacterium | reverse complement strand
TTTCAGGATACCCCTTTTTCTTGAAATACAGTCTGGCCAGTTTAATTGCCCCTTCATTAGCTTCTGCTCCGCTATTGGCAAAAAAGACCCTGTCGGCACAAGAATATTCAACCAGTAATTGTGCAAGGTTGGCCTGTTGCTCAATGTAGTATAGGCTGGAGCAGTGGATAAATTTTTTCGCCTGCTCACAAATGGCATTTACCACTGCCGGGTGTGAATGGCCAAGGGCGCTGACAGCTATGCCGGCAAAAAAGTCTTTATATTCGTTGCCTTCCAAATCCCAAAGGGATATTCCTTTACCATGGGTAAAACAGACGGGAACGCGGTCTCCAAAGGTATTCATATAATACTGCTTATCTTTATTTATTATTTCCTGTAATTTCATATTCTTATATACACCTCCGCTCTCCACCGCCGCAGGTGGCTGTTTACGATTAAAATACAGGCGGTGAGTTGAAACTGCCGCCTGGTCGAATGATGGGTTAAGTTGCCAGGGAGTTTTCCACGTTGTTTTAATTATACATCCGTATGCATAAAAATACAACAACCGAATTATTATTTGCGCTGTCGCCTGACCTCATTGAAATCGCCCGAACCATCCTTTACCTATATACCCTCCTGAATTATCAGCGTACCTGCGCCTCGATAAACATGACAACGGGTAGCCATGGCAAAATGTGCGCTAAATCCGTTTTGAAATGTTATTAAGCTATTTACAACAGTATATTACATAGCAATAGACATATATTATGTTTGATTTTATTTCTGCTCTGAGCTATTATATATTAACTGGATTTATACTCTATGGGGGCATCAATATGGAAGCAAAAAGCAAGAAAACCCGAGCATTTATATTGTTGGCATTGACAGCTGTATTATGGAGCCTTGGAGGTCTGCTGATAAAAAAGATCAATGCTCATCCACTGGCCATTGCCGGGGTCAGATCGTGTATATCCGCAATAATTATACTGTTTTACATAAAAAAACCATGCTTCACCTGGTCTTTACCGCAATTAGCTGCGGCTTTTGCCTATTCTGTTACCGTCATTACCTTTGTTACTGCGAACAAATACACCACAGCCGCAAACGCTATTTTGATTCAATATACTGCGCCTATTTATGTGGCTCTTCTTAGTGGCTGGCTTTTAAAAGAAAAGATAGGGCTTATAGATTGGATTACAATTGCAATTGTTTTTAGTGGTATGATTTTGTTTTTTATGGGTGATCTGGATACACGCGGTACTTTGGGGAATATACTTGCAGCAATCAGTGGACTTGGATATGGCCTTTTGCCCGTTTTTATGAGGATGCAGAAGGATGGCTCACCAATAGAATCCGTGCTTTTAGGGAATATAATAACCTCAGTCATCGGTGTTCCGTTCCTGTTTTCAGCGGTACCGGACAGGGAAGGATGGCTGTATCTTGTTTTTCTTGGAATTGCACAGCTTGGTGTGCCATATATTCTTTACAGTATAGCGCTAAAAAACGCAACAGCACTTGAAGCGAGCCTGATTACAGCTATTGAACCAATTTTGAATCCTTTATGGGTATTTATCTTTCTGAATGAAATCCCGGGAATGTTTTCTATCGTGGGCGGAGTAATTGTTTTAGCGGCAATTACCTTCCGTTCTGTAGTGGATTTGCGTAATGGAAAGCTAACAATCAGACAGTAGCAATTCCATATTTGTTTTGGTTTAAATTAACTTTGCCTGTCTGTTTTATGCTTTTCTTGCCAACAGGCAATTTATAGTGTTCATTCAGACAAAAGGGATATTG
>JAAZDK010000042.1 GCA_012512855.1 Clostridiales bacterium | reverse complement strand
GTCTGGGCTTCCACGCTTTGCTCCCGCACCAATGCATCCATATACCCCGACTTGTCCAATACCATATATACCAGCTCGGTTATGGACAACTCTTCTTTTGCCGCCCTTAAGGCGTTTATGAGGTATACAAAGTTCATCAGCTTGTTTGAAGCCCTTGCCAGGGAAGGTATTTGGTCTGCACTTGATATTATGCTGAAAATGCTTACATCCCTTTGCCTTGCAATTTGCTCCGCATTTTCCAGAGTTGTTTTGCCTATCCCCCTCTTTGGCTCATTTATAATTCTTTTTAAGCTTATATTATCCATAGGGTTTTGTATTACCCTTAAATATGCAATTAAATCTTTTATTTCTTTCCTGTCGTAAAATTTTAAACCGCCTAACACCCTGTAGGGAATCCCTTTTTTTAAAAACATTTCTTCAATAACCCTAGACTGGGCATTCATCCTATATAGTATGGCAAAGTCCGAATATTTCCTGTTTTCCTTTAAACGCCTGTTTTCAATTTCCTGCACTATAAACATGCCTTCCTCATGTTCATTTTCTGCTTTAAACAAACGAATCCTGTCTCCTTTTTCGTTCTTTGTCCATAATTTCTTCCCTTTTCGTCCCCTGTTTTTATGTATTACATGGTTTGCAGCATTTAGTATGTTTTGGGTGGAACGATAATTTTGTTCCAGTTTTATCGAGGTAGCGTTTTTGAAATCCTTTTCAAAATCCAGTATGTTCCTTATATTTGCCCCTCTGAACTTATAAATGCTTTGGTCGTCGTCCCCTACAACGCAAATATTCTGATGTTTTTTAGCCAACAGGCTTACCAGCATGTATTGGGACGTGTTTGTGTCCTGGTACTCGTCAATCAATATGTACTGGAATTTTTTTTGATAAAATTCCAGTACATCCGGATGCTCATTAAAAAGCCTGACCGTATTCATGAAAATATCATCAAAATCAAGGGCATTGTTTTGATGCAGCTTTTTTTGATACAGCTCATAAATGGAAGCTATCTTGCCCATTCTATAGTCGCCTTCATATATATTTCTAAAGGTTCCGGGCTCAATAAGCTCATCCTTTGCCCTGCTTATTTCCGTCAGAACAGCTTTGGGGGGAAAATTTTCCTCGTTCAGTCTCAAATCCTTCAGGCAATCCCTGATCAGTGTCTGCTGGTCCGCATAGTCAAAAATAACAAAATTTTTATCATAGCCTATTTTTTCAATATCCCGCCTCAATATCCTGACACAGGCAGAGTGAAAAGTACTGACCCACATATCATTTACCTGCTCGCCAACAAGAATCTCCAGCCTATCCTTCATTTCCTTTGCAGCTTTATTTGTAAAGGTAATGGCAAGTATATTCCATGGGCATACTCCCTTTTCCAGGACCAGGTAAGCAATGCGATAGGTAAGCACCCGGGTCTTTCCCGAGCCTGCCCCCGCCAGCACCAGCAGAGGCCCTTCCGTACATAATACAGCCTGCCTTTGCTCTTTATTTAAACCATTTAACAATTCTTCCATCATCACACCTCTCAAATTAAACAAATTAACCCGTATTATTGTAAATAATATTATCATATATCGGAGACAAAAAAAACCTCATTAAAAATCAGGATAAAAAAAACGCGTGAAGGAAAGATTAATAATACGGCATAATTAATAAGTTGATAAAGGAGGCAAGACATGTCGGACCATTATTTGAATTACAACCTAAACCAGTTTACAACCGATGAAGTTAAAAGGTTGCAAGACGTCATTGCAGAAGTAAAAGAAGGAGAATCCATAGTAATTACCGTAGATAATAATGACGATTATGTAACGGACAGGCTATATGACGCACTGGTCATGAACAACTTCGAAGTATCTACAAAAACAGGCAAATACAACAACAGCTTAAACATTATAGGTGTTAAGAGAAAAGAAAAAAAGTAACGGTTAATATACCTGGTATATGAAGGGGCAGCTTCCATTTTTGCATCTTTGGAAGCTGCCTCCTTCATTTTCAACCTTGGTAAACCATTATATCTTTGACAGTGATTTCATGAAGTGATATAATAATACAAGTATTATC
>JAAZDK010000041.1 GCA_012512855.1 Clostridiales bacterium | reverse complement strand
ATAATTGATTTATATAGAAAATAATCAGTCAACAAAGCCAAATTTGTCAAAGGGGTATATTCTAAGGATAACCCTACCGCCTATATTCTCCTTCTTTACATTGCCAACCTGTTCGCTGCGGCTGTCCTTGCTTCTGTTTCTGTTATCACCTAATACAAAATATTCATCCTCAGCCAGATATATAGGATTTGCCGCCCTTCCAGGGTCCTTAATCGGTTCCTTGCCGTAGTTTTCCTCCAGCAGCTCATCATTGATGTAAATATCCCCATCAATGATTTGCACCTTTTCCCCCGGCAGGCCGATTATTCTTTTGACATAATAATCCTCGTTCTCCCTGCCATAAGGATAAAAGACTATGATATCAAATCTTTTTAGAGCGTTGAAGTGATATGATATTTTCTCCACATACAGCTGCTCTCTGTCCCTTAGGGTATCCTCCATTGAGGAGCCGTCAACTATAGTGCGTTGCAGCACAAAGTTCGGAATAATATATATACAGGTAAAGGTCAGGACTGCATAGAATATCAGATCATATACCAGACCTTTGACAAAGCTTTTCTTCTTCTTTTGCCTTCCTGTAAATTCTTCATCCTGCAGACCGGGCTCTTCTTCAGCTATATCTGCTTCATCCATATCCTGTATATCATAAGGGGTCTCATTCATTTCATAATCCGAGCTATCGCCTGTTATGATATCTACATCAGCTATCTGCACATAACCGCTATAGTTTTCATCAGCTTCTTTTCCTGCAGGATCGGATTTAATATCGTCTGTAATTTCGTTCTTTTTAATACTGCAATCCTCAATAACGAAATCTTCAACATCCTCATTTTCTATATCTGCTGCAACAGTATTGTGCAATACATCCTCCTTATCGGTGGATGCAGGCCCCTTATCATCCTTATCAATTCCATTTATTTCATTTTCTTCATCTGCAAGCTTGTCATCGTCAGGTATATATATCATATTACTCTCCATCCCAAAAATATTTTAAAGGTCACCTATCAAAACGACAGCACCTTCATATTTAATATATGAAAGTGCCTATAGGTTTACTTATTGATTTCTTCTATTTTTTATCTTCATCTACCACGATTTTTACCTTGGACTCATATAATTCCTGAACTGCTACAGACAATGGCTTCGGGTAAGACACCTGTACCAGAGGATCTGCTCCATCAATTAATTGTCTAGCCCTTTTAGCTGTAGCTATAACAATTGAGTATCTGCTGGTTACAACAGGCTGCTCACCGGGTTCAACCTCGCTGTTTATTACTCTCATTAAATCAGTATATGATGGATGCAACATATTCATATCTCCTTCCAGTCTCTATATTTATAGTTATTTTTCATAGTTTATGTCAGCTAAATACATACCTTACGGCAAATCAGCTTAAAGTATTCAAACATACCGGATACAGGTCAGTCATTTGAGTTAGCCTCCTGACCGGTATTTGCTTCCTTCTGATTGACCCTTGCGGCAATTGTCTCGGGCAAAAGAGACGATAAAATCAGATGTCCACTGTCTGTTACTATTACAGCCTTAGTTCTTCTCCCGCAGGTAGCATCTATAGCCATACCGGAATCCTTAGCACTTTGAATCATCCTTTTTATAGGTGCCGCCTCGGGACTAATAATGCTTATTATCTTGTTTGAGTTTACAACATTGCCAAAGCCTATATTAATCAACTTAGCCAAGGTTATTCCTCATTTCTGTTACTACTCAATATTTTGAACCTGTTCTCTTATTTTTTCAATCTCAGTTTTTAGGTCAATAGCCTTATTGGTAATATCTAAATCTCCGGACTTGGATAAAATAGTGTTGGCTTCCCGATTCATCTCCTGAGCAATGAAATCCAGCTTTCTGCCAACATTATCGTTGTCATCCTCGAGAACATTCTTCATATTCTGTATATGGCTTCTGAGCCTTACGGTTTCTTCATCCACGCAGATTTTATCAGCATATATGGTTATTTCGGTAGCCAGTATGCTTTCATCCAGCTTGGTATCCCCCAAAAGCTCGGATACCTTGGCATATAATTTATTGCGGTATTCGCTGACCACCTTGGGTGCTCTTTCTTCTATATAATTAACCAGCTCCAGCATATAGTCCAGCTTGTTCAAAAGATCCTTTTTAAGATTCTCTCCTTCCGCTATACGGGTTTCCACAAAGCGGACGGCGGCTGTTCTTATAGCCTCCTCCACAAGCTCCCACAGCTGGGTCTCGTCAATTGTCTGTTCCTCCAGAGTAAAAACATCAGGAAATCTTGCCAGGGTTGTGACACTAACATCATTCGTAATTCCGAAATCCTCACTCATTTTTCTCAAATGCTCCAGATACTCCCTGGCCAGCTCGGCATTATATTTAACACATACGTTATTCTCGGTGTAATCCTCGTATGTAATATAGATATCGATTTTACCTCTGCCGATATACTGCTTAAGCAGGTTTCTGATAGCTGCCTCGAAAAAATTAAGCTTTTTCGTTAGCTTTATAGTAATATCACAGTATCTATGATTAACTGCCTTTATCTCGACAGTAATCTTACGTTCAAGCTGAGCAATTTCACAGCGCCCAAATCCGGTCATACTTTTTACCATAGATGTACACTCTCCTGCCGGTTATTAAAAAGCAAATGCATAAATAGCAATTTATTCAATTAATTATAATTTATATAGTCCTGCAAGTCAAGACAAGCACAAAATAATTTTGGTCCGGCATGAAATAATTATACTAAATCAGATATTTATATAAAAAACCAGCCGATTAACAAAGAGCTTGCTAATCGGCTTTTTCATATAAGCTCTGATTAAGTGCTTATTCAAGTGCCTGGGCCAAATCCTCCAAAATATCATCTATATGCTCTGTTCCGATAGATAATCTGATTGTATTGGGCTTAATGCCGGAGGCCAAAAGCTCCTCTGCTGTCATCTGTGAATGTGTTGTACTGGCCGGATGAATAACCAATGATTTTACATCCGCAACATTTGCCAGCAGAGAGAAGATCTGCAGCTTGTCAATAAACTGCTTGGCGGTATTTGCATCACCTTTTATCTCAAAGGTAAATATCGAACCTGCACCCTTCGGGAAGTATTTCTTATATAATTCATGATACGGATCATCCTCCAGTGCAGGATGGTTAACCTTCTCAACCTTCGGATGCTTGCTTAAGAACTCTACAACCTTCAGTGCGTTATATACATGCCTTTCCACTCTAAGCGACAGGGTTTCCAGACCCTGAAGGAAGAGGAATGAATGGAATGGACTCAGGGAAGAGCCTGTATCTCTTAATAGGGTAGTCCTGAGCTTGATAATATAAGCCAAAACGCCCACAGCCTGGGTAAATCTTACACCATGATAGCTGGGATTGGGCTCTGTCAGTGACGGGAATTTACCAGAAGCCTCCCAGTCAAACTTTCCGGAGTCTATTACCACGCCACCGATGGTGGTGCCATGGCCTCCGATAAACTTGGTGGCAGAATGTACCACGATATCGGCTCCGTATTCGATCGGTCTGAGCAAATAAGGTGTTGCAAATGTATTGTCAACAATTAACGGAATCTTATGCTTATGTGCTATCTCAGCTACCTTCTCAATGTCTATTACATTGGAGTTGGGATTGCCAAGGCTTTCAATAAATATTGCCTTTGTGTTGGGTTGGATTGCCTTTTCAAAATTACTTACATCATCGGAGTCTACAAAGGTGGTTTTTATTCCGAATTCCGGCAAGGTATGTGCAAACAGATTATATGTTCCACCGTAAATAGCCTGGGCTGAAACAATATGATCTCCGGAATGAGCTATATTTAGTATAGCATATGTTACCGCAGCAGCTCCGGATGACAAAGCCAAAGCACCTACGCCGCCTTCAAGGGCAGCAATTCTTCTTTCAAATACATCGGTTGTAGGATTCATTATTCTTGTATAGATATTTCCGCTCTCACTAAGGTTAAATCTGTTTTCTGCCTGCGCACAATTTTCAAAAACATAAGATGTAGTCTGATAAATAGGTACAGCCCTTGCACCGGTCGCCGGATCCGGTGTTTCCTGCCCGGCATGCAACTGCAGAGTTTCAAAACGATAGTTCTTTTCCTTTGCCATAAAATGCCTCCAATCCATTATTTTTATTCTTTTCATAGTATTCATATATAGTTACTATGATTTAAGTGATTATATAATATCTTCCTTTATTTTATTTGTCAAGTTATTTTTAAAATTTTAATGAATAATTTTGGCATTTTAAATTTGGCATCTTATTTTATAGAATCTACTTTTACTATTAACCTATTTTTCCGTTTTCAGGCAAAGAAATAATATCGTCCATTTCCGTTATTCCTTCATAATAGTGCCGTCTGTACCTATTATAATTACCTCCCAGGGTATAATCTTGCCGCTTTTTGCCATTGCCTGCTTTACGGCATGAACAATACCGCCACAACAGGGTACCTCCATGCGGATTACTGTAACACTCTTTATTTCATTTGCCTGCAGAATCTGGGCAAGCTTAACTGAATAATCCACATCATCCAGCTTGGGGCAAGCTATAAGAGTTACCTTATCATACATAAACTCATGGAAATTCTTATATGCATAGGCTGTACAGTCAGAAGCAATCAAAAGACTGGCATTTTTAAAATAAGGTGCATTTGGCGGAACCAGCTGGATTTGTACCGGCCATTGCTTCAGCATTGATGCCGATTTCTCCAAGATGTTGCGCTTTACCTCTTCTTCGTTATAGGGGGCGGCTTCCCTCTCCTCAAAGCTTATTGCACCTGTAGGACAAACAGGCAGACAATTTCCCAGTCCATCACAATAATCATCCCTCAGCAGCCTGGCTTTACCGTCCACCAGTCCGATGGCAGCTTCATGACAGGCATTGACGCACAAGCCGCAACCATTGCATTTTTCCTCATCAATTTTAATTATTTTCCGTACCATAGTTTCCTCCATTTCATTCTTACTGATGCTTTTCAGCAGTTAAATCATATTATAAAGCAATTTCTATGATTTCAGAATACATTAAAATAAGCCCAAACAGCGTAGCCTCAGCTACATTGCCTGAGCTTTGAAAGCTTAAGCTATTATATCTGTTTATTTTACATCTGATGATTTACCTGCTGCTAGATCTATTGCCCGCAATTTTACTGCTTTTTTATGCGTTTGATTATCAAAGCTCCAATAATTCCGATGACAGCACCGGTAATCAGTCCTGACAGCAAAAGAAAGGGTAGATAATATATAATATTAATATTCTCTGTAACAAAAATAGCAGTAATTATCTGTCCGATATTATGGGACACAGCGCCGGCAACGCTTACTCCTACCAGGCTGAAGCTTTTAACCTGCTTAAGAAGCGACATCACCAGCCAGCTGAGTATTCCTCCAGCCAGGCTAAAAAGCATCGTGGACATATTGCCAAAGGTTAAGCCTACCAGTATTATACGAATAAGCGAAAGGACAAAGGCTTCCTTTACTCCCATGGTATACAGGCCGGCAAGCACCATCAGATTAGCCAGTCCCAGCTTTATTCCCGGTATGGGAACCGGTGGCGGAAACAAGGCTTCTATATAGCTTAATATGAATGCCAGGGCTATCAGCAATCCATATGTGGATATCTTTGATGATTTCATATCTGTTACCTTTCAAATAAAACTAAAGCCTATCTGCAACATAATCTAAGCAAAATTAATGCTTATTTAGCTATTATATCGACATCGCCCTCTTCCCCACCAGATATCTCCAGCACAACATTATTGGGTAGACAAGTAATTGTTTCATTTCTGTAATGCTTGCTTCTTTCATTGACGCATATTTTGTCCGGACAGCTGGCGGCAATCATATCTATCTTGCCGTCCTTTATAATGAAGGTATTATAAGCGCCATCTTCCTTTCTGACCGTATATTCCACATCCTCATTCAGGGGAAAGCTCGCATATTCATTGCCGTCAACATATACAATTACCTTACTGCCTTCCTTTCTGGACAAAAGCATAAATGCAAATGCAGCCAGGCATAAAATCACTATTGCTCCAATCAATAAGAAATCATTTTTTTTAATCACGTTCCACCTCAGGCATTAACGCTGTCACAAACAATAGGGCAAATACACTATAACACCGAAAACACCGATATCTGAAATAATATAATAATTAGATCGATATCAGCAGATCAGCTATCGGTTCCAGCCAATCTCCGTCAAACAGCTCAATCATTCCCTTATCGCAGGCTGCAGCAAGCTTGGGATTGATGGGAAGCCTTGCATAAGCAGCAATCTCATATTTTTCAGCAATCTCCTGTAGCTTGCTTTCACCAAATATCTGATACTCCCTGTTGCAGTCAGGACACAGGAAATAGGACATGTTTTCAACAACACCAAGTATCGGAATATTCATCATCCTTGCCATTTTAACCGCCTTGCCGACTATCATTGACACCAGCTCCTGAGGAGATGTCACTATAATTATTCCGTCCAAAGGCAGGGACTGAAATACTGTAAGAACGACATCACCGGTACCGGGAGGCATATCAACGAACATATAGTCAACATTGCTCCAGATAACATCAGACCAGAACTGCCTTACTGTTCCTGCAATAACAGGTCCGCGCCAAACTACCGGATCGGTCTCATCTTGCAATAAGAGATTAATGGACATAATATCTATTCCTGTTTTGCTTTTGACAGGCATCAGGCCCAGCTCATTACCTCTTGCTCTGTCCTTTATTCCAAAGGCCTTGGGGATTGACGGCCCTGTTATGTCTGCATCCAGAATGGCTGTGTTGAAGCCTCTTCTATTTAAAGATACCGCCAGCAAAGAGGTTATAAGGGATTTACCCACTCCACCTTTACCACTGACTACTCCTATAACCTTCTTAATATTGCTCAATTCATGAGGCTGCACCAAAAAATTTGGCTTAGTATCCTTTTTAACAGCACAGTTTGAACTGCAGCTGCTGCAATTGCTGCCACATTCACTCATTGTCAATTCCTCCGTTTGTAAATAATTATTTCAATGCTTGTCTGATTTCTTTTTATCCTGTTATTATACCCCATTCAAATAATAAGTCAATATAATTGCTCATCTTTAGCCCATAGTTTAACAACCAAAGTCCATCCCGAATATTATGGTATATAAAATGATGAAAGGAGCCTTTTTCATGCAGGCTTTTCTCTCCGGCCGCTTTTTTATGCCGCTATCCCTGATCACCTTCATAACGGAAAATATCCTGCTGTTAATCATATTAGGCCTGGTACTGCTGTTTATCTTCTTTATTGTTTTTCGCATCCGCAAAAAAAAGAAAGGCAGGGATTCCATCATTACCCCTGTCAGGGATGTCATTGGAAATGTACCTGAAAGAGTCCTGAGATTGAATGAGGAAATTAAGCCTTTGGGTTTTGCCTATGATCCCGACCAGGATATCTTCTACTCAATTCTTAATCCATGGCAAAGAAAATTCGGCTATTGCCGCCTTTATGACGAAGCCTGTGCCCCTCTCAGCATGATAATAGATTGCGAGCCCATAACCTTTGAATATGCAGGCCGCAAATGGCTAATCGAATTCTGGAAGGGACAATACGGTATGAACACAGGAGCCGAAGTAGGCATATATTACAGTAAGCTCCCAGCGATAAACGTCCCTGGCATATTTAGCGGTAACTTTTATTTTTGTCCCAAGGATGACGAATGTATCAACATGTCCTTTACTTTAAGGAAAAACGGTAACCTGCTATTTAGCAGAAGCGGTCACCACTGGTGGCTTACAGGCTTTAAGCTGGGGGAGTATTCCAAACCAAGCGAGCTTTCCATGGAAATAATTCTGGAGCTGTATGACTACAAGATGGCAATGGCATTTGTAGAGGCACTAAAAAAAGAGGGTTATACGGAGCACGAATACAAGATACAGGCAAACAAGGTAATGGTGATTTATGACAAACCCCACACCAGACAACCACTAACCAGGACTGTTTTTACAGACTACATCATGCAGCGCAATAATGAATCCCTGTGCAATACCTACAATTATCTGACCAGGTCGTATACCGACACTCTGGATAAGCTGGATGTCCTGCGCAACGAAAACAGCTTCATGTACAATAAGGTCCTGGCATTGGGCAAACCCAGAGAGGTATTTGAAGCCTTCAACAAAATCAAGGATTTCCTCGGCAGCAATTAATCATAAGAAGGGAGTGGATTATTTGTCGGTTTCCAAGCGCCTGTCTTCTGTCCTCAAAAATGCTTATGCCATTCCCTTTGATGATAACTCCCGTATAATAATTATGAGCGATTGCCATAGGGGGATTGGAAACTGGGGAGACAACTTCCTGGGAAATCAGCATATTTTCTTTGCAGCCCTATACTATTATTATGAAAACGGCTATACCTACATCGAGCTTGGAGATGGGGATGAGCTATGGGAAAACAGACGCATCGAAGATATCATAGAAGCCCATAGCGACGCCTTTTGGCTGATGTCTTTATTCTACAAAAAGAATCGTCTGTATATGATTTACGGCAATCATGATATAGTTAAAAGGAATCCAAAATATAGCCAGACAAAATGCAAGGAATTTTTCTGCGACAGTACTAATTCCTACATTGCTTTATTCCCGGGGATTCAAATACCCGAAGCAATTCTGCTGATAAACAAGTATACAAAAAATACAATATTGCTGACCCACGGCCATCAGGCTGACTTTCTCAACGACCGCTTAAGTGCCCTTAGCGGCTTTTTGGTCCGTTTTTTATGGAGGCCACTGGAACTGATAGGGATTAAGAATCCGACAAGTGCAGCCAAAAACAATACCAAAAAGAATAAGGTTGAGAGAAGATTATCGGAATGGTCCAGAAAAAACAATCAATTTTTAATATGCGGCCACACCCACCGCCCTGTTTTTCCAAAGGTAGGTGAAAACCTGTATTTTAACGACGGAAGCTGTATCCACCCCCGTTGCATCACAGGAATTGAGATTCAAAACGGTACGATTTCATTGGTAAAATGGGCTACCATGACCCGGCCGGACAGAAGCCTTTATGTTGGCCGGGAGGTCCTGGAGGGTCCGGTAAGGCTAAGCGACTATTTCATGTCATAGGTAGCAATTAACAATAACATAGATGCTATAAAAATTCATTTCTTTAAGCTTCTGAAAGTATATATATAATCCGCCATATCTCCTATTTGGCAATCTGGGCTGAGCAGCATTACTCAGCCTGTTTCTTTTTTACAGAATAGCCAAACTTGCCAAGCAGCTGGCCCAGCATATAATATTCCCCATGTGAGAACACCGCCAGTCCGGATTTATTAAGATTAAACTTGCCCTTATCGTCCATATATTTTTTATCAACCGCCACACTGACAACCTCAGCAAGAAACATGTCATGGCTGCCCAGAGCTAATATATCCTTAACAATACATTCAATGTTTACAGGACTCTCCCCTATTAAAGGCGTACTTACTACATTTCCCTTTACCGGCGTCAGCCTGCATTCCTTAAACTTATCCAGCTCCCTGCCGGATTTTACTCCACAAAAATCCGCCTGCCTGATTATATCCTTTGTAACCAGATTTATTACAAACTCCTTCTCCTCCTTAATCAAATCATAGGAATACCTATCTCTGCGGATTGATATCGAAACCATGGGGGGATTGGTGCAGACTGTTCCTGCCCAGGCTATTGTAATTATATTTGCATTTTCAAATGAGCCGCAGCTTACCATAACCACCGGAATAGGATACAGCATATTGCCGGGCTTCCAATACTCCTTTTCAAACATTGATCTGCCTCCCAAATTTAAGATGATGGAAAATATTATAATTGTTTTTCTCGTCTTTTTTCAAGCAAATTTTTTTATCAAAATTTTACCCTGTTCTTCAACCTGTTCCTCAGGATAGCCTGTCATCTTAGATATAACGAATAAAAGCTGAAGATAATTACCATAATATATCTGTGTATAATGCATTAATCTACATGCAAAATGCTTGAAAGGAGACAATAAAATGAAAGCTTTTGTTGATCAGGACGGATGCATCAGCTGCGGCTTGTGCATCGATGTCTGCCCCGAGGTATTTAGCTACAATGAGGATGACAAATCACAGGCTATAGACGGAGACATTCCGGAGGATTGCATAGAAAGGGCAGAGGAAGCCAGAGACGGCTGTCCGGTTAGTGTCATAGACCTGAAGGAATAAAGCAGATATTACTATGGATGCCTATATCCATAGTAATTTTTATAAATAATATTACTGGCTCAATATCAAATAGTATCTGAATATGCCGGCGCCATTTACGCCGGCTTATAAACGCCTGAAGCACAATTGTGTTTTTTCAGAAACGGTAACCGGCAATAATGTCAGAAGGATTTAGCCGGCTTTATCAATGCAGCTTGCCGGATAGAAAGGAGAAACAATGGAATATCTGAGTATAGTTATTTCATCATTAATATCGCTGGCCGCTTTGTTTATGTTCACTAAGCTTATAGGTAACCGGCAGATGTACCAGGTAAGCATGTTCGACTATGTCAGCAGCATTACCCTGGGTTCAATTGCGGGAGAACTGGCCGTCCAGTCTACCGAAAGCATACTAAAGCCCCTACTGTCCATGGCGGTATTCAGTATAATTGCCTTTATCATATCCTATATCACCTGCAAATCCATAGTGCTCCGGAGGTTCTTTGAGGGCAAGGCAATACTTTTATATCAGGACGGACAGATATACGAGAAAAATCTTCTTAAGGCCAAGCTTGACATAGATGAGTTTCTATCTCTTTGTCGGATAAACGGTTATTTCGACCTGTCGGAGGTGCATACCGTATATCTCGAGGCTAACGGTAATCTAAGTGTACTGCCCTTGTCAAAGCACCGTCCTGCCACCCCGGATGATCATGGTCTTAATCCTGTCCAGAGTAATCCACTGCCCAATATCATAATTGACGGCAAAATCATGCATTATAATCTGAAGCTGACCGGAAAGGATGAAAAATGGCTGCATAACAGGCTGAAGGCTGCCGGCTATAAGGATATGAGTGAAATCATACTGGCCACATATGACGCCTCCAAAGACAAAATAAATGTTTATAAAAAATATCATAAGAAAGATCTCAGGGACATTTTTGAGTAATAAAAGGTTATAGTTGCCTGCGAAAATTCATAAAATGTTACAAGTTGTAAATACAAGGGTGCTATAGCTCATGATATTAAATCTGAAGGGCAGGCATATTATTGTATGCGAGGTAATCGCCATAATAATTCTGTCTTCATTAATCGTTAAGAATCATATTGATTATGAGGCTTCAACCTATGCATCTATGTATGATACGAAAAAGAACTTTATAAAATGGGTCAGCTTCGATGTAAGCAGCAAGGCACTTGAATGTGCCTATAAATATGATGTAGAATCCCAAAATCAGGAGATCAAGCTTAACTGGATTGAGCTGCTTGCCGTACTTGCCTGCAGATATGGCGGCGACTTTTCCCATTTCAAGGAAAAGCATATGGCTGAACTGGTGGAAAAACTCAGAAGCGGTAAAGAAACCATAGCTTCAATTAGTGAGGGGCTGAAATATTACGATTATTACCTGGAGGCATATACTGCCGTCCTTGGCGGAATGGTAGGCAAGTACCAGATTGAGGTGCCTGACCCTGCCGCACCGGGTGGCAAGCGATGGGAAGAAAGATATGGCCTTAAGGCCTTCTTTCCTATTGCAAAAAATTATCCCTACAGCCATTTTGATGATTTTGGCGACTCAAGAAGCTATGGCTTTAAGAGAAAGCATCTGGGACATGATATGATGGGTCAGGTGGGAACACCAATAATTGCGGTTGAATCCGGTTATGTCGAGGCTCTTGGCTGGAACCAGTACGGTGGCTGGCGCATAGGTATCAGAAGCTTTGACAAGAAGCGCTATTATTACTACGCCCATCTGCGCAAGAACTTCCCCTACAACAAGGATTTAAAGGTGGGCAGCATCGTACAGGCCGGTGATGTAATCGGCTATCTTGGCAGAACAGGCTACAGCAGATCGGAAAACTCCAACAATATCAATACTGCACATCTGCATTTTGGTATACAGCTGATATTTGATGAATCCCAAAAGGAAAGCGTTAATGAAATATGGATTGACTGCTACAACCTTGTTAAATTTTTGAGCAGGAACCGGGTTGAAACCGTTAAAAACAATGAAACCAAGGAATACAGGCGGGTTTATAATTTCATCGATCCTGTGGCTCAGCATTTTATCAATCACAGTAAATACAGATATGACGATTATGATATTGAAATACATATATACGAATAGCATTATGAACATCCAGGCCGCTAAAAACAGGCTTTAGCCGTAGCCTCACTTGAATGCTAAACCAACAGAAGCTGTAGGTTTTTGTCAATGCGTAAGCATAAGCCCAGGCAGCTTAATAGGGCTTGCTAATCTTCTTTTTCCTGATAAGAGATATAAAAGCCAGCAATAGGGGTATGCAGAATTCAAAAAGCAGATTAAGATTTTCAATTATGTTTTTATAAAGATAATTAAATTCAAACTGGGTACTGCTTATATAATATGTCAGGTAAAATATAATCATGGCCAGAGGAACACAAAGATAAAGGCAGTCCTGCAAATCAAAGAGCCAAATCAGGCATCTTATAATTAGAACAACAAGTATGCATATTGCTGCAAAATCAGAAAGCAGGCAAATTAAGGTTACCAAAACCTCAAACCTTTCGAATATGTTAAAAAAGGAAATACTCTTAACCGTAATATAAAAAGGAAATGGGGTGTTTGCCGTCAGGCTGCTTCCCGATATGCCAAAGGTAAATATAACTATGACAAAGGTGAACAGCACAAAGGTCAGAGCTCCCAGCCACAGCTTCTTAAGCTGCCCCTTAGAGATAGCTACTCCCAATTTGTCAGCAAAAAACAAGGCTATAACTATATTGCCGCCAATGGTAATTACATGCCTGGCGGCATATATTGTTTTGCCCATATGGGTGACTGATACAGGAATAAGATAATCATATCTTATTCTGCCCAGGGCACAGATAAACATTATTGCAAATAGAATCAGTATAGAGCTTAAGGTAAGCTCGGAAAATCTGAATATTGTCTTTATTCCCCGCATGAGAGCGAAAAAAACCATTAATGCCAGTACAATCATGAATAATTCGGATTTTGTCCTGGGCATCAGGGTCAGCTGCAATGTCAGGTTATAGGCAGTTACCTTGGCGGTTATGTTTAGTAAAAGCCATACCATATATATCAGGATAATAAATTTGGCCAAAATTCTGCCTAAAAGATGAACCATAATCTCATACAGATTAAGGCCGGGATATGCCGTCAGCAGCATTATAACAACTGCAGTTATAAGTGCCATAGCAAGACAAGACCAAAGAGGGCTTAAATAACCGCTTCTGCCTGCATCATTTGCCAGATTTTGCGGAACCTGCCTTAACACTGACGATATTGAGATAAACAGAAACATAAAGGTAATCTGCCTTAAGCTAATCTCCTTATTCAAACAGCCACCTCATTTCATATGCTTTTCAAGAAAATAAGACAAACTCGGCATATGAGGATTTATCATATATACTATTCCCAAAGCAAAGCCTATTACCGACAGCATCAGATATACCAAAAGATTACGCTTTCTTTCCAGCAGCTGTTTCCACTGCTTGATTAGAGTGTATATAACCGTAATTCCAAATACATAAATCATAAATACCTCTCCTCCTTTGCTCATCTGACTGATAACCAAATCAAACTTTATCATCTGACACCAAGCATAAATGCCTTGGAGACCTTGGATTTAATCTCATAGCTGTAATTTATATACGGAAGCAGCTCACTCCAGCTTCCTTCAATATCCTTCCATCCTGCGACATTCTGGTTTTCCACTACTCTTGCAAGATTAAGTATATCAAGACCCTTTTCAATCAAGTACTTAACAGGCTTTTCGAGTATTCCTTCTATATATTTGTTCTGCTCCAGGGTCAGTTTTTGCAGCTGCTGTGGGCTGAAAATATCCTCCTCAGTCAAAACCTCCTTAATCATGCTTTCAAAATCAAGCTTAACCTTGACATTGATAGCTTTTTCAGACAGATCCGCTTCGATTTTTGTTTTTGTATAGGTAATGAGAAGACCTGCCTTGTTTTCAATAAAAATGTCATAGCTTCTTACCAGGTTACGGAAAAAATTCACTCCGTCAGAGGTTTCCGAATCCAGATAGTCCCTAAGGATATAGTTGTTAAACACGGCATAGCCTTCGACTTTATAGCCTGAATCATCTGCTGTCATATATGGAATCATCACACAGGAGAGGCTTTGCCTGCAGTCATTTAAAATATTCACCATGGTATTGTCATTGCGGGTAAGCGCCTCCAGCTGCTTTTGCTTGATGGCCTCCAGATCCTCATGTATGGTTTTTTTATTCTCCTGGCCCAGCTTGATAAAATCCTCTGCACTCATTCCCTTTGTGATAAAAATCAGAGATTCCATTTTTATTGTTTCATCCCTCTGCAGGAAATCAATGCAGGGCCACAGGCCTCTTTTTGCAGCCTCCTCTCCTATCAGAAAGGTACCGGTTTGCGCCAGGGTTAAAGCCTTTTTATTCCTTTCCTTTAAATCCTGCAAGGCAAGATACGCACTTTTCCCGCTGCCGGAGGCCAGCTCCTCGCTGCCCTCTCCTCCATCTTGCTTTTCACCGCCTTCACTACCGGAGCCACTTCCTGGGCTGTAAAGGGCCGTCAGCTGATACTGACCATTCTTATAATCAATACCCAGTACCAGCACCATATCTATTTCATCTATTTCCCGACGATTCATATCAAAGGTGCAAGCCGTCATAAAGGCCGGCAGCAAAACTAATAACAACAAAGCTTTTTTAAGCTTAAATCCTTTCATATCAGCCTCCTACTCAGCCTAGCAAGAGTAATCGTCCTAAACCCTTAATCTTTCTTTTCTTGAACATCTATGTCTGCTTTGTATTGTTTTCAGGAGCGATATTATGCGGACGCCTTTTAAAATAATTTATCGGAAATCTGAAAAGAGTATCCTTGTGGTTACTTTCATCTATATCTACAAAGGGCGATAAATAGGCTACTCCATAGTTATCCAGACTGCATAAATGTATCAGCAATATAATAATCCCCACTGTAAGGCCAAAGAAGCCGCATATGGCTGCAAGCAGGGAAAGGATGAATCTTATTACCCTGATGGCACTGCTTAGATCCTGATTTGGCACAACAAAGCCGGCGATACCGGCAAGGGAAACTATAACAACCACCAAAGGGGACAGAATGTTGGCAGCAACTGCCGATTGGCCCACCACAATACCACCAAGGATGGACATGGCTGTACCGACCGCCTTAGGCAGCCTCAGTCCTGCCTCTATTAATATCTCAAAGGCAAGCAAAAGCCCCAGCACCTCGGTGGCTGACGAAAAGGGAACATTGGCCTTAGCCTCCTGGGTTGATAAAGCCAGCTTCATGGGCAGCATCTGATTCTGGTAGGTTGTGGCCGCTATATAAAAGGCCGGTAATAGCAATGTTACAACCATAGATATATATCGTAGTACCCTTAAGGATGAGCCAACGATAAAATGGTTGGCATAATCCTCTGGTGACTGCATAAGCATAACAAGCTGACAGGGCAGGATGAATACGAAGGGAATTCCGTCAACTATAACAGCAATCCTGCCATCGGAAAGATTGGCGCTTACCCTGTCAGGTCTCTGGGTATACATAACCTGTGGAAACAGGCTTTTTTTATTGGGATTCAAATATTCCTCCATAAAGGCCGCCGTAGGCAGATTATCAATATCTATTGAATTGATTATATCTCTTATTTTGCTTACAGTATCCATATTGGCGATATTAGATATATAGCATAGGGCAACATCTGTCTTTGAAACTCTTCCTACCTGCATTTGCTCACATACCAGGTACTCGGTACGGATACGCCTTCTTATCAGGGCTGTATTGGTCCTTATTACCTCAATAAATGAGTCCTTTGCTCCTTTTATGGTTCCTTCCTCGTTGGGTTCGGAAATAGACCGCTTGTCAAACTTCTTTATATCAAAAACAAGGGCTTTTTTCTCCGCATCAAATATAAAAGCTGCATTACCGCTTAATACAGCCTTCAGAAGCTTGTCATAATCTGTTTCGATACTTGTAAATGTTTCGTATGAAGCCCGGTTTTTAATATACTCAATAACCTGTGCTTCCGTTATATAATTCCTGATATAAGGGTCAAACAGCAAGGGCTTCAGGATGTTGTTGTCCAACATATCTGTGTCTACCAGCCCATCGACGCAAAAAAGATGAAAGCTTATATTGTTTTGATTTATCGTAACCTGCCTGACAAGTATATCTGCGCTTTTTGAAAACAGCTCCTTTATTTGCTGTGAATTAATAACTCTTTCCATATGCAATCTCTCCCGATAAGGCCTAATGTCCAACGATATATCAATCATGCATTCAGCAGCGTTTGTATATTGTGCTTGCTTAGCAGATTAAAACAAATTTTCAGATGGAAGCAAATTTGCTCATTGCAGTAAAGATGAAATCTGCAAGATAATCTAATGCTGCTTTAAACAGCATTTAATTTTCGAGCCTTAATCTATTATTTGGGATTTGCAAAATTTTTATTCGTACAACATTAAAATTGCCTCAACCGGCATGCAAGGATGGTCAATCAAACCGTTCTGTGCATGCTGTGTTGAGGCAATCTGCATTTTATTATTCGTCCTGATATCATTTAAATATGACTATGTGCGGGCAAGATCTTACTTATTGCCGACGTCTTCAGGGCATTAAAGCATTATGTGCTGATAATATAAAGCTGTCATCTGTAGCAGAGCTTTATCTATCATTTATTATATATCTAATTTTTATCTAAAGTAGTCTTCAGCCATATCACTGATATGTACAGGATATACTTTCCCCTTGGATATAAGCTGCAGGAAGGCTTCAGCCTCTCCCTCATCATCGGTCAGATTTTCTATGTAACAGTAATCTTTGTTTTCTGTCCAGTTCTCCCTATAGCATTCCAGGTCATAATAGGCATTCCTGAAAACAACTCTGTAAACTATATGGGTATTCTCATTTGCATTTGTCGTAACCAATATCTTATGTGACTGTTCCGTCATTAAAATATCCCCCTCTTAAATTTTTGTCAGTCATTATATAATGATATCATTAGATAATTTTATTATATCACAGTTTATAATCTTTACGAGTGCTATTATTGATTATGTCCAATGTAATTTATAGATCTGCAGGCTTTTACTGGCATTATGACAGGTTAAAACAGGCGCCTTATACAGCTTTTTCATTCTATACGAGAATATTCCTCCGAATTTCAGGGTATTGTATATGCCACCGGCCAATAATATCATAAAAATTATGCCCCACAGAAGGCTGTTATTTGAACAGCTCCCCGTGAGGCTTTTTATTAAGCTATGCATAAATCTTGCTTTATACTATTTTATTATACCTTGATTGTTTTACTGTATACTATACCTCTGCTGTTAAACTGTAGTCCAGTCTATTCCGGCATTAATTGGCTCTGCCTGGGCCATCTGCCTGTAGATGAGATATTTCTCCCTGGCATATTCCTCAGCCTTTCTGAACAGCTCCTCCGCCTGCTCAGGGAATGCCTTCTGTATAGCGCTGTAGCGTACCTGGCCAAGGAGGAATTCTCTGAAGCTTTCGGTAGGCTCCTTAGAATCCAGTATAAAAGGATTCTTGCCCTGGGCCTTAAGATCCGGATTGTAACGGTACAGATGCCAGTAGCCACAGGCAACGGCCTTTTTGATGGTCGCCATGCTTCTGCCCATGCCTTCCTTGATTCCATGGTTGATGCAAGGCGAATATGCAATAACTATTGAAGGGCCCTTATACTGCTCAGCCTCTCTGAAGGCTTTTATCAACTGGTTGTTGTCGGCATGAATACCAACCTGGGCTACATATACATTGCCGTAGGTCATCAGCATACGGCCGAGATCCTTTTTACCCTGCTTCTTGCCTGATGCCGCAAATTTTGCTATTGCTGCGGTAGGAGTTGACTTGGATGCCTGACCGCCTGTATTTGAATAAACCTCAGTATCAAACACAAGGACATTAATATCCTCACCCGAAGCCATAACATGATCCAGACCGCCATAGCCTATATCGTATGCCCAACCGTCGCCACCAACGATCCATAACGAACGCTTAACCAGATAATCCTTATTATCCAGGATATTCTTAACCAAAGCTTCTATTTCCGGATCGGTTGATACAAAGCCCTCCAGCACCTTAAGAACCTTCTTGCTGGCTTCAATGCTGGCTTCGCCATCCTCCTTATAATGAATCCAGTCATGGAAGGCTTCCTTTATGCGCTCCTCAACATTCATTGAGTTAAGCTGGCGCATATTCTGCTCTAATTTGTTCCTGATTTGCTTAACAGCCAGATACATTCCGAAGCCATATTCAGCATTATCCTCAAAGAGCGAGTTGGCCCATGCGGGTCCCTTGCCTTCCCAGTTAACGGTGTAGGCGGTGCTGGGTGCCGAAGCGCCCCATATAGATGAACAGCCTGTAGCATTGGCTATCATCATGCGATCTCCAAAGAGCTGTGTCAGCAACCTGATATAAGGAGTTTCGCCGCAGCCTGCACATGCACCATGGAACTCCAGCAGAGGCTGCTTGAACTGGCTGTCCTTGAAGGAAGGTCCGTAGGAGATTTCATTCTTATAACGTACATGCTCCATTACAAATTTCCAGTTCTCTACCTCATGAGGCAATTGGGTCTCTATAGGCTTCATAATCAATGCCTTGCCCTTGGCCGGGCAGACATCGGCGCAATTGCCGCAGCCGGTGCAGTCCATTGGGCTGATCTGTATCTTATAGTGATAACCCTCAACATTTTTACCGTTTGCCTTTTTAGTAACAAAGCTGTCAGGCGCTTTAGCCAATTCCTCATCATTAAGCAGGAAGGGCCTGATAACTGCATGAGGACACACATATGAACATTGGTTACACTGGATGCAGCGTTCCATTACCCATTCAGGAACATTTACGGCAATTCCTCTCTTCTCATATGCGGTTGAGCCGGACGGGAAGGTACCGTCCTCCATATCCTTGAATGCACTAACTGGCAGATCTCCACCCTTCATGGCATTCATAGGCCTCATGATTTCCCTGATAAAGACAGGCTCATCCTCTTTATCGTCAGTTTCTATCTTAATATCCTTCCATTCCTTAGGAACCTCAACCTTCTTGACTGCCCTGATACCCTGATCTACTGCCTCTTCATTCATCTTTACGACTTTTTCGCCCTTCTTGCCATACATCTTATTGATGCCGGCCTTGAGCTCCTTTACATATATCTCTTCTGGCAATACCCGGGTTAGCTTGAAGAAGGCGCCCTGCATGATCATGTTGATGCGGTTGCCCAGACCTATCTCTTCAGCAATTTTTACAGCATTTATAATATAAAACTGGGCTTCCTTCTCTGCCAATTGCTTTTTCATTATAGCCGGCAGATGCGTATCCAGCTCACTCTCGTCCCAGTAGGTATTCAGGACAAAGATTCCGCCGGGCTTTAAGCTCTGCAGCAAATCATACTTGTTGACATAGGACTGGTTGTGGCAGGCTACATAATCAGCATGACTTACAAGATAAGGCGATCTTATTTCCTGTTTTCCGAATCTAAGGTGGGATACTGTAAGACCACCCGATTTCTTGGAGTCATAATCAAAATATGCCTGAACCTTAAGATCGGAATTATTACCTATTATCTTTATTGCTTCCTTATTGGCACCAACGGTACCGTCAGAGCCAAGACCCCAAATCTGGCAGGCGATAAGGCCTTCCGGTTCAACAAAAAGGTCCTTGACAGGCTCCAGGGATGTATTTGTTACATCATCCGTAATACCTATAGTAAAGCCATTCTTTGGCTTCTCAGCCTTTAGATTGTTATATACTGCAGCAATATGGCTTGGATTGGTATCCTTGGATGCCAGTCCGTATCTTCCGCCAACTATCTCAGGCGCATTCGGATTGCCTGTAAAGCAGGAGCATACATCCAGATACAGAGGCTCCCCAATGGCACCCGGCTCCTTGGTACGATCCAGTACAGCTATTTTCTTTACTGTCTTCGGGATACATCTTAGGAAATGCTCCGTAGAAAACGGCCTGTACAAATGAACCTTCACAAGTCCATATTTTTCGCCGCGATTGTTATAGTAATCTATTGTCTGCTCAATAGTCTGGGTAACGGAACCCATTGCAACAATAACATATTCGGCATCAGGCGCTCCGTAATAGTCAAACAGGCCATACTTTCTGCCTGTTTTCTTGCTCATCCTGTCAAGATACTCTTCTATGATAGGTATAATATTTTGGTAGAAGGGATTGGCAGCCTCTCTTCCCTGGAAGTATATATCAGAGTTCTGGGCAGTACCTCTTATGACAGGATGATTGGGTGACAGCGCCCGTTCCCGAAAGCTTTTTACAGCTTCCATATCAACCTTTTCCGCATAATCCCTGTACTCCAATGCTTCGACCTTCTGCACCTCGTGTGATGTACGGAAGCCGTCAAAGAAATGCAGGAAGGGAACCCTGCCTTTAATTGCTGCCAAATGGGCTATAGGCGCCAGATCTATAACCTCCTGAACCGAACCGCTCGCCAGCATCGCAAAGCCGGTCTGTCTTGCCGCCATCACGTCCTGATGATCGCCAAAAATACTCAAGGCATGCGTAGCTATTGCTCTTGCGCTTACATGAATTACACCCGGCAATAGCTCACCGGCTACCTTATACATGTTGGGTATCATAAGGAGCATACCCTGGGATGCGGTAAAGGTAGTAGCCAGCGCTCCTCCCTGCAAAGCTCCATGAAATGCTCCGGAAGCACCTGCCTCCGACTGCATTTCTATTACTTTTACCTCCTGCCCGAAGATGTTCTTGCGGCCGTTAGCCGCCCATTCATCGGTTGATTCCGCCATACCGGAGGAGGGTGTAATAGGGTAAATGGCAGAAACCTCCGTAAATGCATAGGCAGCATATGCAGCAGCGGTATTGCCATCTACTGTCATTGTAATCTTTCCCATAACAACCTTCCTTTCTTTCCTGCAAAAGCAGGCAGATTTTATATAAATAAATTACAATTTACTGCCATTATCAACCCAGTCCTTGGCTTCAACCACATTGTCCAGCGATGGCTTGTTTACCTTATCAACCCTGTATTCCTTTTCCTTGTTCTGCCATGCGGCTGTACATTCACAATTAGTTGCGTTAGTTGCTTCAAGCCGTTTGTTGTTCTTTCCCTGCAAGCATTCAGTTTTGTTACTTATCATACCGTTACCTCCTATTATGCTTTATGCTGATATTCTTTCATGCTACTGTCTCATGAAATCAGAATAATTGTATCCAATCAGCCATTTTACTATGCATAAAGGATCTGATATTGGCTCAGGCAAATTAGCATAGCTAATCAGCCAGACGCTTTTCTCCGGTAATAGCTTGTATGGGAGCAATATTTTGGGATACCTCAAGTATACCGACAAATTCCCCATCCTTGTCCCTGACTGCGAAATATCTGATCAAAACATATAAATCTCCTCTTTTAATCCAAAAATCCTCATGTTCCTTTTTGCCGGATTTTAAATCCTCAACGATCTTTTCTACCACATGAACACTTGCCGGCGGATGGCAGTTTTGAACCTTTCTGCCTATTACAGCCTTGGTCCTGGCATATATCCTCTCCTTGCCCATGCTGAAATACTTAACGATGCCATCTTTGTCAACAAAGGTGATATCTATAGGCAAAGTATTCAGCATTGCCTCTATCTCCTTAAAGTTCAAGATTCCCGATTCGAATTTTACATAACCGTCTATTGCCGGCTTTTCGCCTTCATTTTTCACCTTTTGCTCAAGATCTGTTCTGACCGGCTTCCACTCCGTTGTTGGCTTATAAAGGCAGTATCCTATATCATCGCTTTCTCTGGCTATTTTAAGCCACTCGTCCTCATTGAGAGTTTCAAGAACCATCGGGAACAAGATATTTTCTTCTTTAAAAATCATCTCCTCTACCCGGCCTGCTGCAGCTTCCACCGCTTCAGCCAAAACCGTTATATCGGCATCCTCCGCCGCCAGTCTTCTGGCTTCCTTGACAGCCATCCTTATCTCATCATCCACCCCCCACATTACCTTGGGCGGGGCAACAATATCATACTTTTCCATAAAAGGGAAAAGTAAATTTTCTTTGCGGGAGTAGTGCTTATCCACTTCCCAGAGCTTGTCCAGAGCCTCCTTAAGCCTTTGCATACCTTCTTCAGTTTTATTTTCCTTAAGCTCGGCGAGTAACGGGCGAATGCTCTTATTTATCAATCTTTCCAGCGCCCGGTTTTCCATTTTAAAAGTAAATACAGGATGTCCAGGATTATCCTCTGGCTTATCTGCCATATGGATTTGCTCTATCGATCCTTTGAAAACCGCAGCATGCACATCACACATTCTTTGTACCTCTGAAACCGGCATCCCTTCCCTGATCAGGGCATTTTCCATTTCCGATATTTCCGAAGGAGACACTCCCTCTATCAGTTTGGCAAATCTTTCTTTGACCTCCTCAATACTCTTGCCTTCGTGAAGCTCCGTAATCAGCTCCTTGAGTACCTTCTGCCTGTACTCACGGTTATTAATCATTTCGCTCATAATATTACTCCTCTCATTTTAACAAAACCACCCTTACGGGTGCCGCCTCCGCACCAACGATGTTAATCGGTAACGCTAGCATAATGTATTCGCCCTCCATGACATCCTTAAGTATCAAGCCTTCCAGAATATAAACCTTCGCTTCCATCAGCAGCTTATGGCTTTCATGTCCCGGCTGTGCCCGCTCTATTCCCAGGCTGTCAATGCCAACTCCTTTTATTTTCTTCTCAGCCAGAAAGCGAGCGGCCGACTTGTCTATATATATAAATTCCTTTTCCAGTATATCCTCATATGAATTACGTGTTTTAAGCAATATAAAGTCATTTTCCCTTATTTCTTTATCCTCAAGATCAGATGCAGTAATCTTATCCTTCACAGCGGTCAGATCAATAACCCTGCAGCAGCATATAAGCTTATCAAGCCTGAGACTTTCCACCGTATCCCCACCCGGTATCATATGAAGGGGCAGATCTATATGAGTGCCGGTATGGAGATTCATCTCTATGCAGGATTCATATACATAGCCTTTGTCAAAGTCACTTACCGTATACAACTTAGGCTTTTTTTCCGATTTGCCTTTATAAACCGGCATATCTTCGGATACGGGCATGGAAATATCAATGATTTTTTCAAATTCAAGCAGCATCCTTGGCAAATTTCCTTTCTATTTTCCTTATGCTATCTTTTTGCTAACCTTCTGTTAATTTTCTATATGCCACCATTTTCGCCCATCCCTGGCTAAAAGCTCAAAGGACCTGATGGGTCCCATGGTTCCGGCATCATAGTTGGGGAACTGGTGCTTCTTGGATTCACGGTATTGTATCAGCTTATCGGCTACAGTCCATGCAGCCTCCACCTCATCCCATCTGGAGAACAAGGTGCCGTCACCCCGCAGAATGTCATAAATCAACCTTTCATACGCTTCCGGAGTATTACCCTGAGTAGGACTGTAATGGCTGGTATCCATCTTTGTAGCCACAATTCCATTATGAGAGCTAAAATCTCTGGTATTAAACTGGAAAAATACGCCTACACTGGGTTGAATTTTTAGTACAAGAAGATTCGGCTCCTGTATTTCATAATCCTTAAAATAGAGTATATTGGGCAGGGACTTGAACTGTACCACAATTTCCGCCGAGGTCTTGCCCAGCCTTTTTCCGGTTCTTATATAGAAGGGAGTTCCGGCCCATCTGAAGTTATTTATATGCAGCTTCATGGCCACAAAGGTTTCCGTCATGGAATCAGGAGGTACATTTAGCTCCTGCCTGTAGCCGGGCACAAAGCTGCCATCAATAAAACCGGGTCCATACTGGCCAAAAACCACATTATTTTTAAGAAACTCAGGGGTAATATCTTCAATAGCCTCCAAAACCTTCAGCTTTTCCGAGCGTATAGAATCTGTTTTGAGATTTACAGGTGGCTCCATTGCCACCAAAGATAATATCTGAAAAATATGATTTTGAATCATATCCCGCATTGCACCGGAATGCTCATAATATCCGCCTCTGGTTCCTACACCCAGCTTTTCTGCCAGAGTTATCTGAATATTGTCAATGAACTTATTGTTCCAGATGGATTCAAATATGGAGTTGCAAAAGCGCAGCACCATTATGTTCTGGATCATTTCCTTGCCCAGGTAATGATCAATCCTGAAAATACTTTTTTCCGGGAATACCTTAAGCAATGCCTTATTTAAAGCGCTTGCTGTTTTCAAATCCTTTCCGAAGGGCTTTTCTATTACCAGCCTGCTCCAGGAGCCCTCACTTACGGCCATGCCGCTGTCCTGAAGGCCTGAAACTATCGTTTCAAAGTATTCAGGTGCCACAGCAAGATAATACAGTCTGTTACCTTTGGTATTATAGCCCTGATCCAGCTTCTGAAGATATTCCTTTAGGGCACCGTAGCCTTCCATATGAAGAAAATCCAACTGGTAATAATGGATCATTCCTTCGAGTCTCTTCCATATGTCATCACTAATTTTATTCCTTGAATACTTTTCTATTGCTTCATATATTTCCTTTTTATAAGCCTCTTGGCTGTACTGTCGTCTACCTATGGCCACTACAACAAAATTTTCCGGTATTAAGTTGTCAAGAGCAAGATTATATAGAGCCGGCATAAGCTTCCTCTTGGTAAGATCACCGGTACCGCCGAATATGACCATGATCGATGACATGTCTAAGCTTATATTCTCCAGCTTATCCATCATCTTCATCACCTCGCTCTTACATTGGAAAGGGTTCTGTTTTACCATGTAGTATGGTATATTCCGTCCTTGTCTGTTCTTTGGTAGGTATGAGCTCCGAAATAATCTCTCTGCGCCTGGATTAAATTCATCGGCAATCTCTCGCATCGATAGCTGTCATAATAGGATAAAGCGCTGGCAAATGCAGGTACTGATATTCCTGCCGATATTGCCGCCATAACAACCTCTCTCCACTGCCTTTGATAATTACCTAATATATCCCTGAAATAATCTGCCAGCATCAGATTTGGCAGAGACGGATTTTCCTCATAGGCTTTGCTTATCAGATTTAAAAATTGCGCCCTGATTATGCAGCCACCCCTGAAGATCTTTGCTATGTCGGCAAAGCTTAAATTCCAGGAGTATTTCTCAGATGCAGCCTTCATCAGGCCAAAGCCCTGTGCATATGCGCATATCTTGCTGGCATACAATGCTTTCCTGATTGCTTCTATGAAATTCTCACCGTATTTTTCATATCCGGAAGGCCCTTTAAGAATTTTTGAAGCCTCTACCCGCTCGGATTTCAT
This sequence comes from Clostridiales bacterium, assembly GCA_012512855.1. Classification (GTDB taxonomy): domain Bacteria; phylum Bacillota; class Clostridia; order Lachnospirales; family Lachnospiraceae; genus Mobilitalea. Next base: position 3,618 of record JAAZDK010000041.1, on the reverse strand, counting down.
AGCTGAAATAAATCTCTCATATACAGCAGTTGTAATAGTCGGAACAGGAACGCCCATCTCCAGCGATACCTGTCCTGTCCAGATACCGGTTCCCTTCTGTCCTGCACTGTCAAGTATCATATCCACCAGATATTTGCCGGTATCATTATCAATATGCTTGAATATATTGGCTGTTATATCAATCAGATAACTGTTAAGCTCACCTTCATTCCAGCTGTCAAAAATATCATGCAGCTGCTTTGGGCCAAGCTCGAGAAGCGTTCTCATTATAGAATATGCTTCACTTATTAATTGCATATCTGCATATTCTATTCCGTTATGAACCATTTTTACAAAATGGCCGGCTCCGTTCTCTCCTATATAAGTTGAGCAGGGCTCCTGTTCCACCTTCGCTGCTATTGCTGTCAGAACCGGCTCCATAATTTTATAAGCCTGCATGCTGCCTCCTGGCATTATGGCAGGGCCATATCTGGCTCCTTCCTCACCGCCGGATATTCCGGTCCCAAGATAAAGAATACCTGCCGCCTGCAGCTCCTTGCTTCTTCTTATAGTGTCAAGATAATATGAATTTCCTCCGTCCATCAGTAAATCACCTTCTGACAGCAGGGGCAAGAGTTGTTTTATTGTTTCATCCACAGCCTCTCCTGCCTTAACCATCATAATAATTTTACGAGGCTGCTCCAGTGAGGCCACAAACTCCTCCAGTGTATAAAAGCCTGCAATATTTAAGCCCTCGGCCGTCCTCAGCAGCTCATTGGTCTTACCGGAGGTTCTGTTGAAAACCGAGACGCTAAAGCCATGCTCGGCTATATTCAAGGCCAGGTTTTTACCCATTACCGCAAGTCCTATTACTCCTATTTGCTGCTTTTTCATACATTACCCTGCCTTTCATCAATTCCTGAATATTCTTTCATTAATTCCTGAATATAAATATAATCGTGATTTACCTGAAGGATATGCCACTTAGTATCACAGCTTCAGATCATGCCTGCTTACCTTGTACTCGGCTTTTTGCCAGCTATCTGTCTCTATCTGCTTAATCTGTTTTAGCTAACATCATATCCCTTATCTCTCAGGTATGCCTTAACAGACTCTAAATCCAGCTTTTTTACGCTTGCTCCCTTTTCTATAGTCATAAACCTGCCTACTGTAGACAGCATTCCCGGCTTTTTTATATCGGTAAAGCCCAAATCATACAGCAGGTCCACCAGTTCAGGGTTGCTCCTGCAAAGCTCATAAACCGAGCTGGATAAATCTAAATGCCTCTTATTCATATAATCGCCTCCTGGCTATAGCTTTTATAGTATATGTAATCTATCCAGGCTTTAATATTTTTGATTAGCTTTGCCAGAATTTTAATATGAGCATGAAATATTTTCCGTGATTTAAATCACACTTTATGAAAATATTGCTACTTTTAATCCAGGAAGCAAATCAGCCATCATCTCGGTATTTCTAAATTCTTATGGAATAGCTCTGCATATTATTCATTTGTAACAGGAATTGTCTTCGAGTTGTCTATAGAAAAAAATGATGCATGACTTCCACAGGAAATCCGCTGCTCCTATGAAATCAGGTTTGAAGGTATATTATAAGTCAGTTGGTAAATGATGGTATGTATTATATGTATTTAATGTTAATATACAGCAGGGCAAAAATCAATATAATATATTATAACCTTATGTAATGTTTTAATTGACTATTTCAAACAAATCCACTTTTTATCATCTGCTTTGGTCCAAGCTGCGATATTATGTTTAATTTATCCCGAAAAGCTTCAATTTATCTTGCATTAATTTCAAATATCAAAAGAATGCAACAAGGCCGGATAATTTTTCTATCACCCGGCCTACTTTACTCATATAATATTATCCATATTATGGAGGATATATTTTTATCTAATTTATCTTACATATTGTATAATTTAAATCTTCTCTTTAGCTTAGCTTTCTTCTAATTATTGCTTCTGGCATCATATTCCCTCAGAAGGATATTGTTCTCAAGATGTATATGTTGATGTAAATCCTGCTCCAGCTCCTCCAAAAGATTATATGTTCTCTCAAATGTAGCACAGGCATCATCAGGCAAGTTGTAGTCATCTGTTATTTTCCGCATTATGGTCAGTATTTCTCCTGCAGCCTCATGCTCGCTTATTATAACCGCCGACAGTCTGCGTATTTCATCCTGATTTTCAACTTCAACCTCAAAAGCCGGAAACAGCATAATCTCCTCCTTCAGTAAATGCTGCTCCAGATCCGTTCTTAACTTGCCAAACTGTTTATATAGCTCATAAAGCTCCGGATGGTTTACACCATGTACTCTTACTATGGTAAGCAACAGCTCGCCAATTTCAGGCAGAGACCGTCTTAAATAGCTGTGATGCCTGTCATTAATGTAGTCTGACAGGACAAGTGGCTCCATCTCGGTAAAATTAAGATCTTTGTAAGTGTTTTGCTCTTCCTTCCTTGCTGCCTCCAGTTCCAGATAAAACTCCTTCGGGTCCAGCTCCAGCTCACTGATAACGGCCCACAGCTTTCTGTTACCTCCACAGCAATAGTCTACCTGGTATTTTTTGAGTACCTTTTCAGAAGCAGGAAGCTGAACTATCAGCTCTCCAACAGTCAAATTCTTATCCATATAATTCATAAAATAACCTCCTTGTTTGATTATAACAACAGGCATACATGCATCTGCAGTCTATTCAGTAATTAAACTTCATGCAGCTGATCTGCTTTAAACTCTATCATGCCTTCATTATAAACATCAGGGAGGTTAAACTCTGTGATTTATATCAAATTTATCTTTTTGTATTTAATTTTATTATGAATTAATCTAATTTCATCATATTGCCGGCTCTCAAATCCAGCAGTTATGCATCCGGCAAATGCAAATATATATCTTCAAACAACTGCCGGCCTATGCTCCGATGGCTTCCTTTAGGGCCTCCGGTTCCAGAAGAATAATTGACTTATTATTCAAGGACCTTATTATTCCATCCTTCTCCATCTGCCCCAGCTTGCGGCTTACTGTTTCTCTTGCCACACCCAAGTAACTGGCTATACCTTCCCTGCTCAATGGCATTTGAATTATTATTCCTTCATTTGTCTTACTACCATACTTAACGGCAAACTCCAGCAGAAGAGAGGCGACTCTGTAATCAACATTGCGAACCCCCATCCCCTGCATGGCATTTTCCAGGCGATACATACGCTCACTAAGCTCTGTTAGTATTTTTATAGAAATGTCAGGATATTTATATAAAAGAGGCTGGAAATCATTTTTTGACAGGGTGCAGACTCTTAAATCCGTCAAGGCTTCCACACTGTAGCTGGCTGTCCTTTCAGTCAGCAGATTCTGCTCTCCAAAGAAATCTCCCTCCGAGAATATATAAACTATCTGCTCCTTTCCATCCGGACTATATCTGCAGGCCTTGGCACTTCCGCTGCGAATTATGGTTATGGCATTTGATTTTTCACCCTCATGAATAATAATCTCACCCTTTTTATACTGCTTATGATCAATTAGTCTCGCTATGTTCATTAATTCTTCATTATTCAGGGATGAAAAGATCGGTACCTTATAAATACAGGAATCTCCCTGACAATGTTCACATCCTTT
>JAAZDK010000040.1 GCA_012512855.1 Clostridiales bacterium | reverse complement strand
AGCTGACGGATATTGATGCTCTGGTAAATGATTTGAACAGGGATCTGGCTCAGTATCTTCAGGATATGGAAAATCCTGAGGAGGAGCTTAATGAAGTCACAAAAAGGCTTGATCTTATCAATCATTTAAAAACGAAATATGGCAACAGTATAGAGCAGATATTGGCCTACAGAAAGGAATGCGAGCAAAAGCTTGAAAAATATCGTGATTATGACGGATATATGCAGAGGCTTGGCGAGGAGCTGAAGAAGGCTGAAAAAAGATTAAAAGATCTGTCGGAGAGACTCTCTGCTATCAGGCAGGCTAAAGCCGAGGAGCTTTGCGGCAGGATCAGGGAAGCTTTGGTGGCCTTGAACTTCCTTGACGTAAGATTTGAGATGGCCTTTGAGCGGCTTTCTCATTATACAGCCAACGGCTTTGACGATGCCGAATTTATTATATCAACAAATCCAGGTGAGGAGCCAAAGCCATTGGCCAGGATTGCTTCCGGCGGTGAGCTGTCAAGAATTATGTTGGGTATCAAATCGGTACTGGCTGACAGGGATGAGATAAAAACCCTGATTTTTGATGAAATAGATGCCGGTATCAGCGGAAGAACCGCCCAGAAGGTATCGGAGCAGCTGGCAGTCCTGTCCCGCGACCACCAGATAATCTGCATCACACATCTGGCCCAGATAGCCGCTATGGCTGACAGCCACTATGTGATTGAAAAGCAGACGGATGGTGTTAGCACCCATACTATTATTAAGGAATTAAATGAGAATGAGATGATAGATGAATTATCAAGAATCCTCGGAGGAGTGCAAATCACTGATCGAGTCAGGGAAAGCGCCCGGGAGATGAAGGATCTGGCAATTGCTACAAAAAAAAGCAGCTGTTAAAATAAGAAAAAACGTATACTAAATTTAAGGATATACAATACTATTGTTGGACCAGCAATTGTATTGTATATCCTTTTTTTATTTCAAGGAATTCGGGGAATCTCAAGGGTTTCACAGAACGCCCTGAATATAGATTTATTTTGTGTATGAGGTGAAAGGATGAGGAGCAAAAGAATATACAGAAGGTTAATGGTTAGCCTGTTTATGTTGAACATAATTACTGTAGGGGTTTACTTCTATTATTATATTGAAAAAAACATACCAGATGAGATTAAGATAATGGTAGGCATACAGGAAAGCTTTGATTTCGGTATGCCTGTTGAAGGAAAAATAGAAACCGGTGATATCGGTGTAATCAGTGTTAACGATCTGAGAGTTCCGTCAAATCAGATTAAGATAGATTTCAACCGCCCCTTCACTTTGCATTCTTCACAAACCGGAACATATGATGTGGTACTCAAATTATTCGGCCTTATTAATTTTAAAAAAATATCGCTGGATGTTATTGATACCACAGAATTGATACCCTGCGGCAATCCGATAGGCATATATGTGGAAACAGACGGTATCCTGGTATTGGGCAGCGGACGGATAACAGGAGAGGATGGCCTCAACTATGAGCCTGTCAACAACAAGCTGAAATCAGGTGACTATATTCTCGCAGTCAACGGGAAAATGTTAAGCAGAAAGAATGAGCTGATTGAAGAGATCCAAAACTGCAATGGAAAGGACATAACCCTATTAGTCAGAAGAAACAATGAGAAAATAACAGTTCGTGTCACTCCTGTAAAGACCTCAAGCGGAAGCTACAAAATCGGCGCATGGATTCGTGACAACACTCAGGGTATAGGAACTCTTACCTTTATAACTGCCGACGGTCAGTTCGGAGCCTTGGGGCATGGCATTACGGATATTGATACGGGAGTTCTTATGAATATCAAGGCCGGTTCCATATATCGGGCTGAAATTATGTCTATTATTAAGGGCAAAGAAGGGGAGCCAGGTGAATTAATAGGCATGATAAGGCAAAGTGACAGGCACAGGCTTGGAGCCATAACCAACAACACCATGCAGGGTATATTTGGAAAAATCGGAAAAGGCTATGAAGATAATCTGGGCCAAAAGCCTTTAAGAATAGGCCTTAAGCAGGAGGTTACCAGAGGAAAGGCTAAGATTTTATGTACCGTTGACGACAAGGTGGAGGAATTTGATATTGTTATTGAAAGCATTGATATAAGCAATAGCAATCAGAGCAAGGGAATTGTCCTTCGGATTACCGATGAAAGGCTTCTTGAAAAAACAGGGGGAATCGTGCAGGGTATGAGCGGCAGCCCTATAATACAAAATGACAAGATAATAGGTGCCGTTACGCATGTATTTATACAGGATTCAACCAAAGGTTACGGTACTTTCATAGAAAACATGGTAAATAATTTAGAATAAGGATAGCTTTTGTTAGAAAAATAAGTCGACCAAATTTTCCAAAATACTAAAATACCTCCAAAACAAAATGACAGCATATTGGCATTAATATTGACGCATCATACAAAATATAGTAGATTTATGCATCGGAAGGCATTTTTATGCATCTTCCGATGTCGAATGGTGCGAAAAGAAACAATTGATAAGATGGTAATAAATGGATATACTCTATATATGGAAAAAAATTACAACCCTTGATATGTAACAAAGTGTTACATATTGACTATTAATGTAAAACATTAATAAGAAAAGTCGTATTTTGTAACCAAATTTTTGGTAAATTTGCTTAACCAATATTTATTGACGCACTATTCTGCAAGATGTATAATGAATAATTAATAACACAATTACCCAAATTATACATTTATATACACAAAATGCGAAGATTAGTATTGGGAAGCAAATGCAATCAAAAATTATGGTAAGATTAAAATGTATGGAGGTATGAAGGTAAAATGGGAAAAATTAATGTAGCAATTGTAGATGACAATGAAAGGGTAGTTAATCTACTGGAGGATATTTTAAAGGAGGATTCTGAGATCGAGGTTGTCGGCAAGGCGGAGAATGGCCTTGATGCTGTAGAAATGATTAAAGAAAAGAAGCCGGATGTTGTATTGCTGGATTTAATTATGCCTAAGCTGGACGGCCTTGGAGTTATGGAGAAGATCAGAAAGGACTCCGAATTCAAGAAAACTCCTTCCTTTATTGTCATAACTGCAATTGGACAAGAAGGTGTAACCGAAAATGCATTTGAGCTTGGCGCTTCCTATTATATAATGAAACCTTTTGATAACAGTGTTGTACTGTCCAGAATCAAGCAGATTAAGGGTGACCACAACAGGCTTATTGACAGCCACAGGGTCAGCGCTTTTGAAAACAAGAGCAGCTATATGGAGAGAAATCTGGAATCCGATGTTACCAACATAATTCATGAAATTGGTGTTCCTGCACATATCAAGGGTTATCAATACTTACGTGATGCTATAATGATGTCTGTCAATGATGCAGAGATGCTGAATTCCATAACAAAGCTGCTGTATCCTTCAATAGCAAAGCGTCATAAGACAACTCCCAGCAGGGTTGAGAGGGCAATTCGTCATGCAATAGAGGTGGCATGGAGCAGAGGCAAGATGGATACCATAGACGAGCTGTTCGGATATACCGTAAGCAACGGTAAAGGCAAGCCTACCAATTCCGAGTTTGTAGCTCTGATAGCCGACAAGATACGTCTGGAGTATAAGATGAGATCCTGATCTCCTTGGTAGAGTAAAATAGATATATTGCATATATTAAACTCATAAATATTCATGTGGAACTAAATGGTGCATTTGCAGACAAAAGCCTGCAGGTGCACTTTTTTATTGTCTTCCGGGAATAAAGAGCTAAAAAACAAGCTCTTATGAGCTAAAAACAAGCTCTTATGAGCTATAAATCAAACTCTTATAAGCTATAAATCAAGCTCTTATGAATCACACATCAAGTTCATTCTAAACTAAAAATCAAGAACTAAAGATCAAGTTCTTTTGGACCGCAAATCAAGTTCTATTTTATCCACAAATTAAGTTCTTTAGGAACTAAAAATCCGGTTCCTTTTCATGAAAGAATACTAAAAAGTTAAATTTATCCCAGAAAAAGTACTAAAAAATCAAGTTCCTTGTGTTAAAATTGCTTTCTCCGTCATGCTCTATTATTGAATAGAATCTTCGATAAAAAGCAACAATAAATATGTATGATGATGAAAGGAGGATATTTTATGGCTGGTTTAACTGAAATGGAACTTCAGAATGTAAGACATTTATTGCAGTTTGGTGAGGCAGATATCGAAAAGTACAGGAGCTATGCTGCTAGTTGCCAGGATCAGAATATTAAGCAGTTTTTTGAAAAAGCGGCTCAGTCATGTGAAAAGAACAAGCAGACAATATTAAGCATGTTGAACTAGGAGGTGTTAAGGATGATTCAAATGCAGGAAAAGACCATGGTTACCGATGCCTTAAATCATATAAATTCAGGGCTTAAGGCTTATGCGGACATGATATCCCAGACAGAGAACCCTCAGCTGAGAAATGCCCTTATCCAGATGAGAAACGAAACTGAAAAGTCCCAATATGAATTATATCAGATCGCGAAAAGCAAGAATTATTATCAGCCGCCGGCACAAGCATCCCCCAATGAAATTCAGAATATTAAATCCGTATTTTCTGGTAACACAGGCTGGACTGGAAGCCAGGGTATGACCGGCAGCAGTGTGATGCAAGGCCAAAGCTCCGGTAGTATGGCCGGTGTTGGAGCAGGCAGCGGAATGTTTGCCGGTGTAGGTCAAGGTACCACAAGATAGCTCAAATATCGCTTAGTTAATATATTAGCTCATACTTTAGAATATGCCAGCTACGCAAGATTTGTCGTTTTCGGGACAGACCTGCGTAGCTTTTATCTTATTAGAACCATCTTGCAGCATATTCTGTACATTATAAATCAAATGCGGGAAGGTGCCACTAATAAGTGGAGATAATGTAATTATCAGGAGGAACAGATTTTACATGGATTTAACATAAATTATATGGCGCAATTAATATAGCTTATGATAAAATCACTATGTTTGGGCATTTATAATCCAAAGATATTCTTATGGATTTCCTTAGGGATATCAAATTTTTTTCGGAGGATAAAATGAGTACTATTGATATTATTAAGCTGGTCATAACCTTTGCCGGGGGCCTGGGTATGTTCCTGTATGGAATGAATATGATGGGAGACGGCCTGCAGAAATCGGCCGGCAATAAGATGAAGCGCCTTTTGGGATATCTGACCAACAACCGTTTACTGGCGGTTATTGTTGGTGTGGTAGTAACAGGAATTATTCAAAGCTCTTCAGCCACAACCGTTATGGTAGTGGGCTTTGTTAATGCAGGAATTATGAATCTGTCACAGGCTGTTGGTGTAATTATGGGTGCAAATATCGGTACTACAGTTACCGCATGGCTTGTATCAATAAGTGAATGGGGCTCCATGCTAAAGCCTGAATTTTTTGCTTCAGCCTTTATAGCTGCAGGGGCATTTGTGGTATTGATGACTGGAAGCCAGAAGAAGAGGGATATAGCCGAGATATTTATAGGCTTTGGCTTGCTCTTTATAGGTCTTGGCTTTATGTCGGAAGTTATTAAGCCCTACAGTACGGCACCCATTTTTACAAATGCTTTTTCTGTTTTCGGAAAAAATCCTATCCTTGGAATACTGGCAGGTGTTGTTGTAACTGCGATTATCCAAAGCTCCTCTGCATCCGTAGGTATACTGCAGACAATGGCTATGACAGGAGCGGTAAACGTCAGCGCTGCCCTGTTTATCACACTGGGACAGAACATAGGAACCTGCATCACCGCCATCCTGTCCAGTATCGGGGCAAACAAAACCGCCAAAAGGGCTGCCCTGATCCATCTCTTTTTTAATGTGATCGGAACATTTATATTTGGTACCGTATTATTTATAGTTTTCAGGCTCAATCGGGCCTTTGCGGCTTCACCGATAAACAGCGTGGAGATATCCATCTTCCATACGGTATTTAATCTGACCAATACGATAATACTCTTTCCCTTCTCAAAATGGCTAATTAAGCTGTCCGGCCTGTTTATTGATGACTCCAGGGTGGTAGAGGCTGACGACGACTATAATATAACCATGCGGCATCTGGATGACAGAATCCTTGAGACTCCCTCATTTGCAGTTGAAAACTCGATTAAAGAGGTTGTTCATATGGGCAAAATCACCCTTGACAATCTAAAGGTTGCGGTGGAAGCTCTGCTGAAGAACAATAAGGAAAAGGCCGAAAAGGTGCTGGAGAGGGAGAAGGTAATAGATTCGCATGAGAAAATCATTACGGAATACTTAATCAAAATAAATAATCTATCCCTTACGGAAAAGCAGCACAAGATTGTGAATAATCTCTTCAATATCATATCCAATATAGAAAGGGTCGGGGATCATGCGGAAAATCTGGCCGAGCTGGCCCTGGAAAAGATAAAAAAGGGAATATATCTGTCCGATGAGGCCTATAATGAGCTTAGTGAAATATGTACAGCAGCGACAAATTCATTTGACTATGCAATTCGGGCCAGGGAAAGCGAGGATATATCCAATATCCGTGAGGTTAAAAGACTTGAGGATATGGTGGATACCTTAAGGGATAAGCTAAGGCAGGGACATATCGACAGGCTGTCTCAGGGAAAATGCAGCCCTGACAACGGAGTCATTTTCATTGACGCCCTTATCAATCTTGAAAGAATATCCGACCATGCCTTGAATATAGCAGGTTTCGTTGAGTCCGAGCTTTAGGGGCGGCTATTAAATTTACTTTTGCAAAATATTTTCTGCCGAAGGTACAAATAATAAAATGTCAGGCCATGACCAATACTAAACATAATGGTGATTTTCAATTTATGGTGAATTATAATATTCAAATATGCACAAAAAAGAAGATTTAATGCAATAAAATATAAACAGATTCATCATAATAATAAAATTAAGAAAGAAAACCTTGATATTTTGGTTTGAATTAGGTAAAATACTCTTTGAGAAAAAATTGACAATGTAAGCAAGCTTTTCTTGTGCCTCTGCATATTTTGAACCTGCTTTGCGCTATTTGGCAAATCGGGATTAAGGCTTTTTTACCGAACCCTGAGGCAGACTATATTGTCATTTTTGATTAATAGCTGCCTTCGGCAGTATATTATAAAATTAAATTAGGAGGAATTACACATGGCAGTAAAAGTAGCAATTAATGGTTTTGGACGTATCGGCCGTCTGGCATTCAGACAGATGTTTGGCGCAGAAGGTTACGAAATTGTTGCAATCAATGATTTAACAGATGCCAAAATGTTGGCTCACTTATTAAAATATGACTCCTGCCAGGGAAGATATCCTAAGGCTGATACAGTAGTAGCTAAGGAGAACTCAATAGTTGTTGATGGCAAAGAGATTCAGATTTTTGCTAAAGCTAATCCTGCTGAGTTGCCTTGGGGCGAGCTTGGTGTTGACGTTGTACTTGAATGTACAGGTTTCTTTGCATCAAAGGCTAAGTCACAGGCTCATATCGATGCAGGCGCCAAGAAGGTTGTTATCTCCGCTCCTGCAGGAAATGATCTGCCTACAGTAGTATTCGGCGTAAATGAGAACATCCTGCAACCTACCGATACTATCATTTCAGCAGCATCCTGCACAACAAACTGCTTGGCTCCTATGGCTTATACATTGAATAAGCTTGTTCCTATCGAAAAGGGTTACATGGTAACAATCCATGCTTACACCGGTGATCAGAATACTCTGGACGCTCCTCACAGAAAGGGAGACTTAAGAAGAGCACGTGCTGCTGCCGTTAATATCGTTCCTAACTCCACTGGTGCAGCTAAGGCTATCGGTCTTGTTATTCCTGAATTGGCCGGCAAGCTGGACGGCGACGCTCAGAGAGTTCCTGTTCCTACAGGTTCCTCAACAATTCTTACCGCTGTAGTTAACGGCAAGGTAACCAAGGAAGAGGTTAATGCTGCAATGAAGGCTGCTCAGCGCCCGTCCTTCGGTTATACAGAGGATGAAATCGTATCTTCCGATATCGTAGGTATTACTTATGGTTCACTCTTTGATGCAACTCAGACCAAGGTTATGGATATGGGTGACAAGACCCTGGTTAAGGTTGTTTCATGGTATGACAACGAGAATTCATACACAAGCCAGATGGTAAGAACCATTAAGTACTTTGCGGAGCTGAAATAATCGCAGCAGGGCTGTGTGTATAACTTGTAATAAAACGAATATTCTGCATTAAGATCCATCATGGGTCCGGTCTATAAGGACCGGACCCATTTTAATTAAATAGGAAGGCTTTATTTCCTGTTTAGTTAAAATGCGCAAAGAAAAAATTCTAACAAGATTTTAGAAAACATAGTCTTTTGTTAATTCAATCTTATAATGAAAGGAAATCAAATATGATAAATAAGAAGACAGTAGACGACATTAATGTAAAAGGTAAGAGAGTGTTGGTAAGATGCGACTTCAACGTTCCCTTGCAGGACGGCAAGATCACAGATGAGGTTCGTATTGTAGAAGCGCTTCCTACAATTAAGAAGCTGATCAACGATGGCGGCAAGGTTATTCTTTGCTCACACCTTGGCAAGCCGAAGGGTCCCGATGCAAAGTACACACTGGCACCCGTTGCTGAAAGACTTTCCCAGCTGCTGGGCAAGGATGTTGTATTTGCCAATGATGACAATGTAGTTGGTGAGAAGGCCAGGGCTGCCGTAGCTGCCATGAAGGAGGGCGATGTTGTTCTTCTTGAGAACACCCGCTTCAGGCCTGAGGAAAGCAAGAACGGCGAAGAATTCAGCAAGGATCTTGCATCCATCTGCGATGTATTTGTAAATGATGCCTTCGGTACCGCTCACAGGGCACATTGCTCCAATGTAGGTGTTACCCAGTTCGTTGAAACAGCAGTAGTTGGTTATCTGATGCAGAAGGAAATCCAGTTCCTTGGCAATGCTGTTAATAATCCTGAAAGACCTTTCGTAGCTATTCTTGGCGGTTCAAAGGTATCCTCCAAGATTTCCGTTATCGAAAATCTCCTGGATAAGGTAGATACATTAATTATCGGTGGAGGTATGGCTTATACCTTCATGAAGGCTCAGGGTGAAGAGGTAGGCGATTCCCTGCTTGAGCCCGATTATATTGATTTTGCAAAGCAGATGCTTGAGAAGGCAGAGAAGAAGGGCGTTAAGCTGCTTATTCCGGTTGACACCGTTGTGGCAGATTCCTTCTCTAATGATGCAAACTTCAAGACAGTTGGCCGTGGCGGTATCGAGCCTGGCTGGCAGGGACTTGATATAGGTGAAGAGACACGTAAGCTCTATGTAGATGCCTTAAAGGGCGCGAAGACTGTTGTATGGAACGGTCCCATGGGTGTATTTGAGATGCCTAACTTTGCAGCAGGTACACTTGCTATTGCCAAGGCATTGGCTGAGCTTGATGCTACAACAATTATAGGTGGCGGCGATTCAGTTGCAGCTGTTAACCAGCTTGGCTTTGGTGACAAGATGACACATATTTCAACCGGCGGCGGCGCTTCCCTTGAATTCCTTGAGGGTAAGGAGCTTCCCGGCATAGCTGCAGCTAATGATAAATAAGACTTAAATTAATATATTAAGCAGATAATATACCAAGCAGGTAGCAAGCTTTCCTTATCACTTAGTAAATGTGAAAGGAAGGCTTGCTATATGCTAATAATAAGTGATATAATGTTATATTAACCAGGATGGGCAAAGCTTTGGCCGATCAGATTTTAGCAGCAGGCATGTTGCGGGCTGGAGCCTGCAAAATCATTTGACCGGAACACTCCGGCATTTGGCTGCGGGTTGCTAATTCTGCAGGTATTTAAGCTTAATTTCTGTTAGTATTATACTGAGGTAGTATGAAGGCTATGTAATAGTAGTATATAGGAGGAAAAAGATGCGTAGAAAGATTATTGCAGGCAACTGGAAGATGAACAAGACACCTTCGGAAGCAGTTGCCTTAATTAACGAGTTGAAACCGTTGGTTCAGACAAATGAAGCTGATGTGGTTTTCTGTGTTCCCTTTGTGTCATTAATTCCGGCTATTGAGGCTGTCAAGGGATCAAATATAGAGATCGGCGCACAGAATATGCATTTTGAGGAAAGCGGTGCATACACCGGTGAGATCTCTCCTGGTATGCTTACTTCAATCGGTGTAAAGTATGTTATCATCGGACATTCTGAAAGAAGAGAATACTTTGCCGAAACTGACGAAACTGTCAATAAAAAGGTACTTAAAGCATTTGAGCATGGTCTGACCCCTATTATCTGCTGTGGTGAATCCTTAAAGCAGAGAGAGCAGGGCATTACTATAGATTGGGTGCGGCAGCAGATTAAGATTGCCTTCCTTGGTGTTACTGCCGAGCAGGCGAAGAAAGCTGTTATTGCCTACGAGCCTATATGGGCTATTGGAACAGGCAAGGTTGCAACAGCAGAGCAGGCGCAGGAAGTATGCAAGGCAATCCGTGACTGCATCCGTGAGCTTTATGATGATGCTACAGCAGATACTATCCGCATCCAGTACGGCGGAAGCGTAACAGCAGCCAGCGCTGCAGAGCTCTTCTCCCAGCCTGATATCGACGGAGGTCTGGTTGGAGGAGCAAGCCTTAAGGCTGATTTTGGAAAGATTGTGAATTATAAATAGCAGATGCATTTTAGGCGCCCTTTTACAGACGAATGGAGGAATTTTTATGGGAAAGAAGCCTACTGTTTTAATGATATTAGATGGTTTTGGCTTGAATGACAAAATAGAAGGCAATGCCATTGCCAAGGCAAACACACCCAATATAGATAGATTGATGGCTGAGTATCCATGGGCCAGAGGCAATGCTAGCGGTATGGCGGTTGGGCTTCCGGATGGACAGATGGGCAACTCCGAGGTTGGTCATTTAAATATTGGTGCCGGAAGAATTGTATATCAGGAGTTGACCAGAATTACAAAGGAAATTAAGGATGGAACATTTTTTACAAATGCCGCTCTTCTTGCTGCGGTAGACAATTGCAAGCGCCACAATTCTGATTTGCATCTGTATGGTCTCCTGTCAGATGGCGGAGTTCACAGTCATAACACTCACTTGTATGCTTTGCTTGAGCTGGCAAAGAAAAATGGACTGAAGAATGTATATGTACATTGCTTCCTGGACGGAAGAGATACACCTCCGGCATCCGGAAAAGGTTATGTAGAAGAACTGTGTGAGCAGATGAAAATAATCGGTGTCGGCAAGATTGCGACAGTTATGGGACGTTACTATGCCATGGATCGTGATAACCGCTGGGATCGTGTGGAGAAGGCATACAGAGCTATGGTTAATGGTGAAGGCAAGACTGCCCAAAGCGGTATACTGGCAGTTGCCAATTCATATGAGGAAGAAGTATATGATGAGTTTGTCGTCCCGACCGTGGTGCTTGAGGATGGAAAGCCTGTGGCGACAATTAAGGAAAATGATTCAATCATCTTCTATAATTTCAGACCTGACAGAGCAAGAGAAATAACCAGGGTATTCTGTGATGAAGAATTTAACCACTTTGAACGCGGTAAAAGAATGAATCTGACCTATGTATGCTTCACTGAGTATGATATAACCATACCCAACAAGCTGGTTGCATTCCATAAGGTGGATATAGATCATACCTTTGGTGAATTTTTGGCAGCTCATCATATGAAGCAGCTGCGGTTGGCTGAAACAGAAAAATATGCTCATGTAACCTTCTTCTTCAATGCAGGTGTAGAGGTGCCCAATGAAGGAGAGGACCGTATACTGGTTAATTCCCCGAAGGTACCTACCTATGATATGAAGCCTGAAATGAGTGCATATGAGGTTACAGATAAGCTGGTGGAGGCCATAAAGTCAGGTAAATATGATGTTATAGTTGTAAACTATGCAAATCCTGACATGGTAGGCCACACTGGTATTGAGGAGGCTGCCATAAAGGCAATAGAGACTATTGACGAATGCGTTGGCAGAGCAGTAAAGGCCCTGCTTGAGGTTGACGGTCAGATGTTCGTCTGTGCCGACCACGGCAATGCAGAGCAGCTGGTGGACTATACAAGCGGTGAACCCTTCACGGCACATACAACAAATCAGGTGCCGTTTATCCTTGTAAATTATGATAAGGACTATGCCTTGGCGGAGGGCGGCTGCCTGGCCGATATCGTTCCGACATTGATTGAAATGATGGGTCTGGTTAAATATGACGAAATGACAGGCAAGTCCCTTCTGATTAAAAAATAGCTTGAAATAATTGACTCCTTATGGTAGAATGGTGTTTAGTTTTTAGGAGGTGTGCAAGATGCAGGTAGTCAAGGTTATAGTTCAGGTAATATATGTTCTGGTTTGTTTAGCATTAGTATTTGTCGTATTAAGGCAGGAAGGCAAGGAAGGCGGTTTATCAAGCGCACTTACCGGCGGTGGCGGTGAAAGCTATTGGGCTAAGAACAAAGGCCGTTCTATAGAAGGTCAGCTGGAAAAGGCAACAAGATATCTGGCATTTGTATTTATCGGACTTTCTATTCTGTTAAATCTTAATATTTGGTAATCAACAAAGCGCATTTGACGATTGAATCAGATGCGCTTTTTT
>JAAZDK010000039.1 GCA_012512855.1 Clostridiales bacterium | reverse complement strand
GTATCCTCCCAAGTGGATTCAAGGACTATACTGGACGGAGCCGGTGCTGAAAAGCTGCTGGGCAAGGGAGATATGCTTTTCTTCCCGTCGGGCTTCCCCAAGCCAATCCGTGTTCAGGGTGCTTTTGTCAGTGATAAGGAAGTTAATGCTGTAGTGGACTTCCTTAAAAAGAACAACAGCGAGGCCAGCTACAGTGAGGAAATTCGTGAGAAGATCACCAATGCCAGACCTGGGGAAGGCTTCCTTCAGGGAGGTGCCGGCGAGAGGGATGAATATTTTGCCGAAGCCGGCAGGTTTATAATAGAAAAGGACAAGGCCTCCATAGGTATGCTGCAGAGAGTGTATAAAATCGGCTTTAACCGTGCGGCAAGAATAATGGATCAGCTGGCTGAGGCAGGGGTTGTCGGACCTGAGGAGGGAACAAAGCCCCGTAAGGTTCTTATGACTCTGGAGCAGTTTGAGCAGTATCTGGAAGAGCACTAATATGGAACAGTTCAGGCATATTAACGTGATTATTAAGGTAGTGGTTGGCTGATGAAGGGAATATTGGTAGTTAATGAGTATCTACGAACAGGTAAGTTCAATGAAATACACTCCTGGCTGCTGGAGGCTGCCGATAAGTATGGTATAGCATTAGAGATGAGAAGCAATGCCGAGATGCTGGCTGTTATCGGAGAGGATGCAGTAAATACTGACAGAGAGGCGGACTTTATCCTGTTCCTTGATAAGGATACCAGGCTGGCATTATATCTGGAGAAGCTGGGATATCCGGTGTTTAATTCCTCAAGGGCAATAGGCATATGTGACGATAAGGCCCTGACCCACCTTATCCTGATGAACTCCGGCATCCCCATGCCTGAGACTATGATTGCTCC
Source organism: Clostridiales bacterium (assembly GCA_012512855.1). Taxonomy (GTDB): domain Bacteria; phylum Bacillota; class Clostridia; order Lachnospirales; family Lachnospiraceae; genus Mobilitalea. Next base: position 4,875 of record JAAZDK010000039.1, on the reverse strand, counting down.
TTTTACCTTTGAAAATATCGGCTATACCAATTATGATTTTCTAAAAAGGGTAGCTGACAGATTGGCTTATCCGCTGATTGTAAAGGAATGCTTTGGGTCCTTTGGCCAACAGGTTTATCTGATAAACAGCTATGATGAGCTGCTGGCAAAAATGAAGGATATCGGGCCAAAGCCGGTTATCTTCCAACGCTTCATCAAATCTAGCTTTGGCAGGGATATCAGGCTGCAGGTGGTGGGAGATAAGGTTATTGCGGCAATATATCGATATAGTGACAAGGGCGATTTCAGGGCCAATCTTACAAACGGCGCTAAAATGAAGCCATATATACCTACAGACAGGCAGTGTGAGCTGGCACTGCAAGCATGTAAGCTTATCGGTCTGGATTTTGCCGGTGTTGATATATTATTCGGTGAAAATGAAGAACCCCTGGTGTGTGAAGTTAATTCCAATGCACACTTTAAAAATATATATGACTGTACCGGCATAAACGCGGCTGAAGCCATAATTAAGCATATTATAAGCAGAATAGGCGGGTAAAATAAAAGCCTTTTATAGAAGCATATTTACAATAGGATAAGTGATATAGCAAATAGGTGAGGCGTAATAATGGTTGCATGGATTATATATTTTCGTGAGGCAGCGGAATATAACAGGGAATATATTAAGCTGTATATTGAAACGGGAGCAAGGCTTGGAGTTGATGTCAGACTTATTATTGCGGAGGATCTGAAATTTGGTGTAAAAAATAATAGCTATTTTATATTATACAGAAATGAAGAAATTGCATACCCCGATTTTGCAATATGCCGGGCCATATATCCTCTCATGACCAGGCAGCTGGAGCTTATGGGTATAAAAGTGTACAATAATTCTTTTGTTGCCGAGATATGCAATGACAAAGCAAGAACCTATCAGTACCTTGCCAGGACAGGAATCGCAATGGCTGATACAGAATTTTACAAAAGCTTTCAGCTTGATGATGTCCTGTCTGATTTAAATGAGGCAAGAGTGATTAAGGCTGTTGGAGGACATGGGGGAAATCAGGTTTTTTTAGTCGATCCGGCAGTTACTGAAGACAAGGAAATTGCTGAAACTAAAAAAGCCCTTTCCGGTTCGGATCTGGTGGTTCAGCCGAAAATAGGGAACAGAAACCAGGATTTGAGGGTATATGTTATAGGGAAAGAAATTATTGCAGCAGTATTAAGAACAGCAAGGCAAGGATTTAAGTCAAATTACTCACTGGGCGGCGAGGTAGCTTTGTATGAGCTGAGCAAGGAGGAGAAGGAGCTGGTGAAGCTGATAATTGACCAGTTTGATTTCGGCCTGGTGGGAATCGATTTTATTGTAGCCGATGACGGAAGACTCATATTTAATGAAATAGAGGATGTAGTGGGAGCCCGAATGCTCTATAAATGTTCGGATATAAATATTGTGGAAAAGTATTTGCGGTATATTATAGATAACCTGAAAGCTTAAAATTAAATAAAAGCTTAAATTCATATAAATTTTTAATGCTCCGTATGGCCTTTAAATCAGGCTAAATTTTTGATGCTCCGTATGGCCCTTAAAATCGGGCCTTACAGAGCATTTTGCAATTTATTTTTGCGTATCCATTGAAATCAAATAAGAAAGGAACTTAATTTAAATCGAGTAAGGTTTGCACAGGGAATGCTTAAGATATGGAGCGGATTAAATCTATCAGCTCACCCGGACTATCTATAATATAATCTGCACCGTGTTTTTCCAAAAGCCTTCTTCCGCGAAAGCCCCAGCTGACTCCAATGCAGGGAATGCCTGCATTTTTGGCTGTTTCGATATCCGTTTCCGAATCCCCTACCAATACGGCTTTAGCAATATCTGAGCCCAGCTCGGCGACGGCCTCAAGTACGCTGTCGGGAGCAGGCTTTCTTCTTATTTGTGCCGTTTCACCAATGGCAACAGCTATCAGGCCATCAAAAAAATGCTGTGCCAATGCTTTGGTGGCACTGTCAAATTTATTGGAAACGATGGCGCTTTTATAGTTAAGCTTTTTCAAATCAGACAACAGCTCCATTATACCGTCATAGGGTCTGGTCTTATTCTCAAAATTATTTTTATATTGCTGCTGGAAAAGTGAGGTTATTCGGCTTATTTCATCATCGCTGCTTTCATCCGGCAGGGATAGCTCCACCAGCCGTCTTACCCCGTTGCCGATAAAACGCCTTACTTCATCCAGAGTCCTTGTCATGTATCCTTCCTGAAGCAATATCTCATTCAGACTGTCGCACAGGTCGTCAAGGGTGTTGAGCAGGGTACCGTCCAGGTCAAATATTATTGTATCATATTTCATGAGAGCTTCCTGTCCTTTCAATTATCTGCTAAATCCGTCTGTAGCTGCGTTTATTGTGTATGTGTATATAAATATTCTAATAAATAGAGCCTTAGTCATTATGCTGCTAAAATGTTTTCCGGGATCTGAAAACATGTAAGCGCTGATTTCAAGTATATACTAAACCATACCGGTGGGCAAGCAATATTATCAGATTGTTATTTTTTAAATTTTTGACTTATGTAAGCATGATCTGGAGAAGGTGCTTTGGCCGATAGGTTAAAGGCAAAATACAGATATGAGTTTTTCGTGTAAATATTCTTGTAAATATGAAGTGAAATCTTGTATAATATGTTTTAATTTAGTATATATAATTTGACATGCTGCACCAACAGTAGGCTAGTACAAAGTATGGAAGCAGTATTACCTTCATCGGATTAAACACTGTCTGCAGCTTGTCTGATTGTATGAACTATGACAGAAAAATATCTTGAAAGGCTGGTAATATTATGAAGTCGGATATTGAAATTGCACAGGAGGCTAAATTAAGTCACATCAAAGAGGTGGCGGCTAAGCTTGACATCGACGAGGAATACCTGGAGTATTTCGGCAAGTACAAGGCCAAGCTTTCCGATGAATTATTTGAAAAGCTTAAGGATAGGCCTGATGGCAAGCTGGTGCTGGTTACCGCAATTAATCCTACACCGGCAGGCGAAGGAAAGACAACTACAACTATAGGCCTGGGACAGGCTCTAGGACAAATGAATGTAAAATCGGTCATTGCCCTGAGGGAGCCGTCACTTGGTCCATGCTTCGGAATTAAGGGCGGAGCGGCTGGAGGCGGATATGCCCAGGTAGTTCCCATGGAGGATTTGAATCTGCATTTTACCGGTGATTTCCATGCAATTACCTCTGCAAACAATCTTCTGGCGGCAATGCTGGATAACCATATCCATCAGGGCAATGCCTTAAATATAGATCCCAATCAGATAGTATGGAAACGCTGCGTTGATATGAACGACAGGGTACTTCGTAATATCGTCGTTGGCCTGGGACGGAAGGCTGACGGAATAGTCAGGGAGGATCATTTCGTTATTACTGTTGCCTCCGAGATTATGGCTGTGCTTTGCCTGGCGGAGGATATGGCTGATCTTAAGGAAAGGCTGGGCAGGATAGTTGTAGCCTATAGCTATGACGGTAAGCCTGTTTTGGCAAAGCAGCTTAATGCTGTAGGAGCAATGGCTGCCCTTCTCAAGGATGCTCTTAAGCCTAATCTGATTCAGACTCTGGAGAATACACCTGCGATTGTTCATGGTGGACCCTTTGCCAATATTGCCCATGGCTGCAATAGTGTAAGGGCTACAAAGCTGGCCTTAAAGCTGGCGGATGTAGTTGTAACCGAGGCAGGCTTTGGTGCTGATCTCGGAGCAGAGAAGTTCTTTGATATTAAATGCCGTATGGCTGGCTTAAAGCCTGATGCTGTTGTTCTTGTTGCTACGGTAAGGGCATTAAAATATAACGGCCTTGTTCCCAGGAGTGATCTGGCTACCGAGAATCTGGATGCTTTACGGAAGGGTATGGCAAATCTTGAAAAGCATATCGAGAATCTGCAAAAATACGGAGTCCCGATAATCGTAAGCCTTAACAGGTTTGTCACGGACACCGAGGCTGAGCTGGAGCTGGTAAAGAGCTTCTGTGAAAGCAAGGGCTGTGAATTCTCCTTATGCGAGGTATGGGAAAAGGGTGGTAAGGGTGGTATAGATCTTGCCAGGAAGGTGCTTGATACGATTGAAGGCAAGAAAAGCAATTTTGCCCCCTTATATGATTTGGATTTATCCATCAAGGAAAAGATTGAAAAGATTTCAACCGAAATATATGGAGCAGATGGAGTCAGCTATGACCCTGCCGCAGAAAGCGCCATTAAGCAGATTGAGGCGCTGGGTTATGGCAAGCTTCCGATTTGCATGGCCAAAAACCAATATTCATTGTCTGATGATGCAAGCAGGCTTGGCAGACCTAGTGGCTTCAAAATAAATATTCGTGAGCTGTATGTATCGGCCGGTGCAGGCTTTATTGTTGCAATAACCGGTACCATTATGACAATGCCCGGCCTGCCTAAGATTCCTGCAGCTGAGGGAATCGATGTTGACGACAAGGGTAGAATAACAGGACTCTTCTAAAGACTTTCTATCCGGAATAATTATGTAAGTAAGATAATGGCTGTTTTTTAGGGGATGCTTAAAGCTAATTGCCTTAGTTTTAAGCATCCCATTTTTTGGTGCGCCTAGCGGCGCACGTTTCTAACAGGTTAAAGTCCTGAATCCGCCCGGTAGTGGGAAGGATATAGCTAACTATTATCGAAAGATAATACTGAACATACAGAAGTCAGCAGAGGCCATAGTAGTCGAGAGATGAAGGGCCGAATCAATAGGAGTCTTTAGTATGACCGAGAAATGGAGGAACGACCAATTATGGCAGAAAACATGAAGAACAATGGCTGTTCGCAAAGAGATAGTGCGGAACACGAAGGGTATGCGAAAGTGTCTAGGTCATTCAACCGGATATG
>JAAZDK010000038.1 GCA_012512855.1 Clostridiales bacterium | reverse complement strand
GAATGGCCGCAGCGCCGGCACATTCCTGCAAAAGGATATGGTTGTGTACTGTTGCTTCTGATAATTTCATTATTATTGTTTATCAAAATGCATCCGGCTATACCAGGAAAAATGATTTAAAAAGTGCAAATTTTAATTTTTATCGTGGAATACTTTTTGACTGTAGTCAAAAAGGTATTTGTCTGCTGCAATTGACATAAATGCAAGAAATTAAAAACCTATACATGAATGGGGAAGGGTAACTATGCTTTTATACAAAATCATGGAGGTTAAGCCCTTTATGGCTAAGCTTCTTACGACTACGGCCTTTGACGGCTATATACTAAAGGAGCTTCAGCTGCAGACCTTTACGGGTTTTACAATATCAGGACAGTTGAATGAGGATTTTTTCAGCAAGGAAGAGCTGGAAGAAAGAAACGGTATTACGGGGGTATTCTGGAGCGAGGTCAGGCAGATTGTCTATAATATGATAAAGGGCAGCAAAACTCCTCTGTCGCTTAAGGTGATATTTCAGCTTCCGCCTCAGCAGTGCCTTCAGATACTTGAGACTCTTGGTGGACGGCTAAAGCCCAATGATATAGGAGGCTTATACCTGAATATCAAATTTGAAAAGGGAGAGCTGTCCGTCATAACAGGAACGGCCATCAAAAGCTTTACCATGGATAAAAGCCTTGAGCATGAATGGGATGAGCAGGTAGGCAGGATGCTTAAGGATATGGGAATTGCATATTCATAATTTCTTATTAGCACTCTGATTAACTGAGTGCTAATTTGCTCTTGACATTTTATTTTTCTTATTTTATGATATTTGATAAAGAAAATTTCTACCATAAGAGTGCACAAGCAAAAGCACAGCTTTATCCTGCTTGTGCATTTGCCGGTTTACAATAATTACTGTAAGGAGTGACATTATGGCTACTGAAAGAGGAAGTCTGTCTATTCATTCAGAGAACATATTTCCTATTATTAAAAAGTGGTTATATTCAGACCACGATATTTTTGTCAGAGAAATGATATCCAATGCCTGTGATGCTATCACCAAGCTGAAAAAGCTGGAGATCATGGGGGAGCTTACCCTTCCTGAGGACAACCATTTTCAGATTACGGTTACTGTTAATCCTGAAAAGAAGACAATCAGCTTTACCGACAATGGCATAGGCATGACGGCTGACGAGGTAAAGGAATATATTAACCAGATCGCCTTTTCAGGCGCCAAGAAGTTCCTGGAAAAATACAAGGACAAGACCAGCGCTGACCAGATTATCGGTCACTTCGGTCTGGGCTTTTATTCAGCCTTTATGGTGGCTGATCGGGTAACAATTGATACCCTGTCCTGGCAGCCGGATGCGAAGGCTGTGCATTGGGAGTCCGATGGCGGTACCGAGTATGAGATGAGTGATAGCAGCCGGACTGAACGGGGTACCGAGATTACTCTATATCTGAATGAGCAAAGCTATGAGTTCTGCAATGAATACCGTGTAAGGGAGGTTTTGAGAAAGTATTGCTCCTTTATACCGGTTGAGATATATCTGGTTAATGCAAATGCGCCGGCTAAGGATGAGAAAAAGGATGCTTCAGATGCCGACAAGCAGGAGGCAAAGAAGCCTGAGCCTATTAACGATACCAATCCTCTGTGGACAAAGCACCCGAATGACTGCACCGAGGAGGAATATAAGAAATTCTATCGTGACGTATTTTATGACTACAAGGAGCCTTTGTTCTGGATTCACCTTAATATGGATTATCCGTTCAATCTGAAGGGTATTTTGTATTTCCCTAAGATTAATACCGAATATGATTCTCTGGAGGGCCTGATTAAGCTGTATAATAATCAGGTGTTTATCGCAGACAATATCAAGGAGGTAATTCCGGAGTTTTTAATGCTGCTTAAGGGAGTTATCGACTGCCCCGATTTGCCGCTTAACGTATCCAGAAGCGCCCTGCAGAATGACGGTTTTGTTAAAAAGATATCCGAATATATAACCAAAAAGGTGGCTGACAAGCTTACAGGAATGTATAAGGTGGAAAGGGAGAACTACGAGAAGTTCTGGGATGACATCAGCCCCTTCATTAAGTTCGGATACCTTAAGGATGAAAAATTCAAGGATAAGATTAAGGATGCTATTATCTTCAAGAACCTGGAGGACAAGTACATTACTCTTGACGAATATATAGAAGCAAGAAAGGGTAATAAGGCCGAAGCGGAAGAAGCCGGTCAGGCAGAGGACAAGGCTGTTCAGGCAAATGCATCTGAAGATCAGGCAGAGGTTAAGGCGGCTGAAAGCACAGCAGCCGACAGTGCAGAATCTGACAGTACGGATACCGCCAGTGTGGCAGAAAATAAAGAGCAGGGCGGCGAAAAATGTGAGTGTGGCCATGACCATGAGCATGATGAGAATTGCAGCTGCAGTCATGATCACAAGTCAGACGACGAGCCTGATGAAGAGGAAGACAAGAAGACTATCATTTACTATGTAACGGATCTTAAACAGCAGAGCCAGTATGTAAACATGTTCAGGGAAGCAGGAATTGATGCCCTGATCCTCACCCACAATATCGACCAGCCATTTATCACACGTCTGGAGTATGAGAGACAGGATATAAAATTCCAGCGTATAGATGCCGACATCACTGAGGGCTTCAGGGCTGAGGCTAAGAAAAAGGATCTGAAGGCCTTAAAGAAGCATACAAAAGCCATGACAGAGCTGTTCCGCAAGGTATTGGGCAGGGATAAGCTGGAGGTTAAGGTTGAGCTGCTGAAGAATGAAAAGGTGTCCTCTGTTATAACCCTGTCGGAGGAGAGCCGCAGAATGCAGGATATGATGCGGATGTACAATTTATCAGGCAAGGATATGCAGGATTTAGGTGATGAGGTACTTGTGCTTAATGCCAACAACAAGCTGGTTCAATATATTTTAAATAATGAAAAATCTGATAAGCTTCCGATGATTTGCCAGCAGCTTTACGATTTGGCAATGCTGAGCCACAAGCCTCTTGAGCCTGAGGCAATGACGAAATTTATAGAAAGAAGCAATGAAATATTAATGCTTCTTGCCGAATAAGCATGAATAAATAGTGTATTTGTTGGAACACAATAATTATAGACTCAGGTCTGTAGTTATTGTGTTCTGTTTTTTTGCGGAGGTATGTGCGAAGATACTTTCTCAGAATTTACAATAGATCAAAAAAATTATCTAATGCGATATATGCAAAACTGAATGCCGATGATAGTTTGCAGCATCTATAGCAGGATTTGCAGCAGTATCAATGTAGAATATTTTAAGCTTATAAAGATAGGGCAATATGGCGGAAAAATGAAATAAAGCGCAATATATGAAATTTATATAAATACTAATATTTGCCTTGCTTATTGTATCATTAATGTGATATTATATGGTTATAATTACTACATATCAAAAACATAAAAACCGTATATTGTTGTAATTATATAGTAATAAGTGGATATAGGAGAAACCAAGATGTCATATAGAATTATTGCAGACAGCGGTATGGATCTTCCGGATTTTTTAAAGAAGGATACCCATATAAAGCTAGTACCCCTAACATTAACTGTTGATGATGAAGTGATAGTGGATGATGAATCCTTTAATCAGCAGGAATTCCTAAGAAAAATGAAAGAAAGCCCCAGGTGTCCCAAGTCATCCTGTCCGTCACCTGAGGCTTATATGAAGCATATGGATTGTGACGGTGATATTTATATAATTACCCTGTCTTCACAGCTAAGCGGCAGCTATAACAGCGCCCAGCTGGCCAAAAAGCTTTATCTTGAGGAAAACCCCCATAAGAATATTGAGGTTATTGATTCGCGTTCAGCCTCCGTAGGCCAGACCCTGATTGCTTTAAAAATAAAGGAGCTTATAGAGAAAAGCCTTCCCTTTGATAAGGTGGTGAAGGGCATAAATGCCTTCCGGGACGGACTGCTTACCAAGTTTGTCCTGGAATCCCTGGATAATCTTCGCAAGAACGGAAGACTGACCGGCTTAAGCGCCTTTATAGCCAGCGCATTGAATATCAAGCCGGTAATGGGTGCCACCCCTGAAGGTAACATCTGCAAGCTGGATCAGGCTCGGGGGATTCAGAAAAGCCTGGTGCTGATGGCAAAGCTGATCGAGGAGGATGTAAAAAATGCCCGTGAAAAAATTCTGGGCATAGCCCATTGCAATAACCGTGAAAGAGCTGAATTCTTCAAGGAAGAGGTTTTAAAGCGGGTATCCTTTATGGATTGCGTCATAGTTGATACGGCAGGTGTATCAACCCTGTATGCAAACGAAGGCGGGATAATCGCAGCCTATTAGCCAGCTGTTAGCCTGTTGATGTTGATTATAACCATACGTAGCATTCCAGAAGCCATTGCTAAGGATTTTATAGAGTAATAATGATGTTAAGACCTGTAAGGAGATAAGGCAGATAAAGCAAGCCGGATTTAATCCTTACAGGTCTTTTTTTTTGAATAATTTTTTTATGTGAAAAACACTGGAAATTTATGAGGCTTTACTGTAGAATAACGATAAAAAGCAGCTTGCCAGGCAGCTGCTTCTCTGTCAGTCTTTTAGAATTCTAGTAGTAACTATTAGTAGTAATTAAAAATAACAGAACATCACATAAGATATCATAAAGTATAGATAAAAAGACCTGTAAGGCTTTAAAACTCATAAAGCTAGCTGATTCTAATCCTGACAGGTATAAAGGAGTGTTTATATGGTAATATGCAGGGCAGAAAAGAAGGATTTGGAGGAAATTCTTAGGCTTCAATATCTGGCCTATCAAAGCGAGGCTGAGCTTTTGAACGACTACAGTATACAGCCCCTGACCCAAACCCTGGAGGAGCTGACTGCTGAATTTGAAAGGGGTGTTATCTACAAGGCGGTGGATGAAAATGGGCGAATTGTAGGTTCTGTCAGAGGATATGTGAAGGATGGAACCATACATATCGGAAAGCTGATGGTTCATCCCGATTTACAGGGAAGAGGCATCGGGAAAAGCCTGCTTAAAACTATTGAAAACGAGCATAAGTCCCAGAGAAAGGAACTGTTCACCAGTGACAAAAGCCTTAGTAATCTCAGGCTATATGAGAGGAATGGCTACAGACGGTTTAAGATGGAGGCTGTATCTGACAGCTTTAATTTTGTCTATCTGGAAAAGCAGCCGGACAAGTAGAGCAGCAAATAATAACAACATTAAAAGGCAAAAAGCAAAGCTTTAAGCAATGGTATAGATAAAAGATTCTAATAAAAGTTGCTCTTAAGAGGAAAAATAATAGTTGACTTTTTTGAGTTTTTATATGATAATAACTAATGCGGTGCCGCAAGAAGGCATTGATTTGACGAGGCGTGGCTCAGTTTGGTAGAGCGCTGCGTTCGGGACGCAGAGGCCGTGGGTTCGAATCCCGTCGCCTCGATTATATGCTGTTGATTAAAACCATCGGATGTTCGATGGTTTTTTGTTATTCCTGATACATTTGCATTCCTAAGACACAGGGCAGGATGCCGTCAGCAGCTATACTAAGCAAAGGAGAATATGAAAAGATGATTATTCGGAATATGCAAAGGGAAGATTGGACGGCTGTTGCTGAAATATATAAGGAAGGGATAGACACTCATATAGCCACCTTCCAGAAGGAGGTTCCAAGCTATGAGGAATGGGATAAGACCCATATATCAGCCTGCCGTTTGGTTGCTGTCGAGGATGGAGCTGTGGCAGGCTGGGTTGCCCTGTCTCCATACAAAAGCCGCTGCGCGTTTTCGGGTGTGGCAGAATTAAGTATTTACATTAAAAAGGAATATCGTGGCCGCCATATAGGGGAGAGGCTTCTGCAGGCACTGATAGAGGAATCGGAGAAGGAAGGCTATTGGATGCTGCAGGCAAATATCATGGAAATTAATAAGGCAAGTATCGCCCTGCATACCAAGTCCGGCTTCAGGACGGTTGGTTATCGTGAAAAGATAGCCAGGGATCATTTCGGAGAGTGGCAAAATATTGTCCTAATGGAAAGAAGAAGTCCCAAGTTTTAATTATACTTGGGACTATCACTTTTTAAAGCTGGAAATCGGACTCGAACCGACGACCTATTGATTACGAATCAATTGCTCTACCGACTGAGCTATTCCAGCTTATCATTGAAAATTTTTAAACCTTATCTGTACATTATACATAAAGATAAATAGTTGAGTAATCCATGGCTTTGGACTACTCAACTATTCTATTATAAATCTCCTGAAATTTCAAGATTAATTTATTGCGAAAATCATGTGTGAAAATTATGTGTGAAATATATGTAAATGCAGGATTATCTGATTTCTCCCATAAAGCATATTCCTATGGCGCCGGGACCGGAATGAGCCCCGATACTCGGGCTGATGGTGTTAATCATGATTTTTTTATCAGGCAGCCGCTCAAGTATCAGCTCCTGCAGGTAATAGGCATCCTCAAGGGCATCACCATGGGCAATGCAGATATAATCATCTTCATCCTTGAATTTTCCTATGCTCTCCATCATCATATTGCAGATGGTAGTCAGGGATTTTTTGCGGCCTCTGACTGTAGTCAGGCTCACCAGCTGTCCTTCCGGATTAACATGCAGTATGGGCTTGATATTAATCATGGAGCCTATTATGGCTGTGGTTTTTGAGATTCGGCCTCCTCTGTGAAGGTGGCCCAGATCATCCACTGTAAATCTGACGCAGAAGTTCATCTTATGCTCTTCCAACCAGCTATATATCTCATCAATAGTTTTTCCCTCTTCCTTCATCTGGACGGCTTTAAGGATAAACATGCCTTCTCCCATGGAAGCATTCAGGGTATCAAGTACCAATATTTTTGCATCCGGATTTTCCTCGCAGATTTCACGTGCTCCTGCCATAACATTGCTGCAGCCTCCGCTTAAGGCCGAGGAGAAGCTTATATGCAGGATATCGTAACCTCTGCTTATCAGGGATTGGAAGGTGTTTCGTATAACCTCGGGATTGCTGGCCATGGTTGTGGGCATAACACCTGCCCTCATCCTGTCATAGAATTCCTTGGGTGTAAGGTTTAACTCGTCACCATATGTAACCCCATCTATATCATAATAGTGAGGAATGATGACAATATTCTTTTCCTTTATATATTCTGCAGGCAGATCACAATTGGAATCGGCTGTAATAACATAATCCCTCATTATCCATATCCTCCATATGTATTTAGCTTTATTTTACAGGAGAATATGGCTTTTAGCAAGAAAATATTATTTTTATTTTATATATAGTTAATACAAAATTTATAAACCAAACAAATTAATACACAAAAACCGGTTGCTTTGGTTGAACGGCATATTTTGCTTGAGAAAAGCCTATTGCCCGGAAAAGGTTTGGTTTATAGCTTCATAACAGGAGGCAAATTCCGGACTCCTTTTGACTGCCGAAGGCTTGCCTGCTTTTCCTAAAAGAGGAAGCTCAAAGGAGCCCACCACTGTGCCGGGTCTTGAGGACAGTACAATCACCCGATCAGCCATGCAGATGGCCTCCTCAATATCTCCTGCAACCAATACTGCGGTCTTTTTTTCATTCCGCAGCATCTGCCAGATATCATCGGCAACGGCCAGCCTGATATCCTTCGGATGGGCGGAAAAAGGCTCATCCATCAGCAATATATCAGGCTCCTTCAGCAGGCTTCTGACCAGGGCAGCCCTTTGTCTTATACATTCCGAATTTCCTGAAGGATATGTGTCTATAAAGGTAATGAGCCCATAGGAATTCATTCCTTCATTAATCTGTACATAATTGTTGTCCGCAAGCTTCTTATGGTCATCCCTGCTTGCAACACGGGTAAGCTTATTCTGCCAGTCGATCAGTTGATCGGTCTGGAGCATATAACCGATACTTTTACCCGAACCTTTATGTGATGTGCCATTTATATATATTTCACCGCTACCGGGCTGAAGCAGGCCGGCTATCAGGGAGAGCAGAGTAGATTTTCCGCATCCGCCCGGGCCGATGATTGCAACGAATTCGCCTTCCATAACATTAAATGAAACATCGCGCAGGGCCGGTGTCTCATCGCCTATACCTGGATAAGAATAGCTTACTTGCGTAAGGCGCAATAATTCAGCCATAATATGCCTCCGTGTATGCTTTTACTGTATTATATGAGCCTTTTGATAATTAAGTTACATCAGGGCGTGGGTGCTTTTGTCAGATTTTTCACCTTTGCTTAAATCCCACATATGATATAACTATGGACCTTAATATTAAACTTAACTGTCAAGCTTGTTTTCATACTTTACATACTTGTCAAAAATGGCAAAATATTTGCTTGAGGAGGATTCTATGGATGGAGTTTACTTTGGCTCAGGTTATAAAACTGTTGTATAAAAGGATGCTGTGGATTGTATTAATTACCGCACTTGCCTTAGCTGCCACCTTCGCAGTCAATAAATATTTAATCAGCGAATCATACACGGCATCTGTACAATTTTATGTAAATACTCAGGACAGCCAGACTCAAAAGATAGATTTAAATGAGCTTAATTATGCCCAGAAGGTTGTAAACACCTATATAAATTTCCTGAAAACAAAAGTCTTCTACAATATGCTAATCGAGGAGACCCGGCTGCCCTACACTGTAGATATGCTGAAGGATTGCATCAGGATTACCGTTGTGTCCAATACGGAAATATTTCAGGTCAGTGTAACCACCAACAGCGCATCCGACTCCTTCGAGCTGGCAAAGGCTATACAGAATATTGCTCCAGACTTTATAAAAAGTATAAAAAACACAACAGAAATCAGTGTTGTAGACCCGGTGGTAATGCCCAGACAGCCCTCGGGACCGCATGTGCTGCTGAATACAGCAATAGGTGGACTAATGGGCTTTGTACTTTCCGTCCTGCTGGTATTTATCTGGGAACTGATTGATGTAAATGTCAAGGATGAGGAGGAACTCAAGCAAAGATACAACAAGCCTGTTATCGGTAATATTCCCAGTTATCAGGGCAATGATGCCGTAAGGGAAAAATTAAGGCGAATATTGCCTGGTAGAAATAAAAACAGGCAGGCGGGGAGAGGAAAAGCTAAAAGCGGTGGATTAGACAAAATTATTGACGAAAATACCAAATTTATTATAACAGAGGCATACAGAGCCCTAAGATCCAATCTCCGCTATACCCTGCGAAAGGATGGCTGCAAGATCATTATGATTAACAGCCCGATGCCTGAGGATGGCAAAAGTACCACCTGCGCAAATCTGGGCATAACAATGGCCCAGACAGGAGCAAGGGTGCTGCTGGTAGATTGTGATTTAAGAAAGGGAAAGCTGCACAGATTCTTTAATTTTAAAAGTATGCCGGGACTGAGCGATATATTGTCGGGGCTGGCAAGCGAAACAGAGGTCATCCACAGTACTGCCTATAAAAATCTTCATGTACTGCCTATGGGCAGCAAGCCGCCCAATCCTGCCGAAATGCTGGCCAGTGTCCACATGGAGGAGCTGATAGCCAAGCTGGCAAAGTCATATGATTATATTATAATAGATACCCCTCCGATTAATGTTGTCTCTGATGTAATCGGACTGGTTAAGCTGGTGGACGGAATGCTGATTGTGGTAAGGCAGGCTGTAACCTCCCATCCCAATATAGCCGGCGCCTTGTCAAAATATGAGCTTGTCAATGCCAACATACTGGGCTTTGTACTGAATGGTGTAATCCGGAAGCAGGGCTTAAAGTCTAAATCAGGCTATTATTACAGGAGCAAGGATGATTGATTTTCATACCCATATACTACCGGCTGTTGATGATGGGGCTGCAAACAGGGATGAGGCCCTGACCTTGATTGAAGCCCTGAAAAGAGAAGGAGTAAAGACAGCTGTATGCACGCCACATTTTGATCCGTCCAGAACTTCCCTGCAGGATTTTATCATGCATAGAAACCGGGCCTTTCAGGAGCTGAGTACTGCCTGCATCAGGCTTGTGGCTGCCAGTGAAACCCTTTTGCATGACTATCTCTTCCATTATGCCGATCTTAGCCCGCTATGTATTGAAAATACCGAATATTTGCTGCTGGAAATGCCCTTCCTGCGCAAATGGGACGATAGCGTATACACCATGCTGAGCAACCTGATATCTGATTATAATGTCATACCGATTATAGCACATATTGAGCGTTATCCGGCCGCAAAGGGACGTGCGATCCCCGGCAGACTTAAAGCTATCGGCTGCCTGCTGCAGCTCAACACATCCTCGCTGCTTGATGCCGGATGCCGAAAAAGGGCCATAAGGCTAATAAAAAAAGGATATATCGATCTGCTGGGCAGTGACTGTCATGATAAAGCAGTGCGTCCTCCTGTTATAATAAAAGCGCTGCAGCTGATAGAGGAGCAAGCAGGCAGGGATTATATACGACAGCTTGAGGAAAATGGCCTGAAGGTATTTAGCAATATAGATATCAGAAATTAAAAGGTATTGTTCTGACTCAAAACAGACATCAGAGATAGGCACAGCTGTTACTGATTCAAAACATAAACAAGCTTATAGCAAGCTCACATTAGCCAAAGCAAAGACAGGACTAATGTGAGCTTATTTATCTTCAGCAGGCTTTCGGCATTTTGACAGAACCGGACAGAGATCTGTTCTGCTTTACCAACCTAAAATCTCTTTTGACCTGCTAAGCCTGATTAACTAAGGTACCCAACAAGCTTGTACGGAATATATTAATACTAACACAACAAAAAAAGACATAAAAGTGGCCTGAATTCTTTGTTTTTTGACAGCCTTTGACATCCGGGACAGGACGGAGCAAGCTGCTGCATTAGGATTATATTTGGGCCGGCAATAGGAGGCATAATCGTTGAAAATCAGCAGATACAGAAATGGAATACTATTCCTGATGGATTTACTTATAATGGCTTTCGTAATAATTGCATTGCTAATAATTGTGCCGGATGCTTATTTTCCTGAGGGTAATATCTTTCCCCTGTTTAAGCATCTGCTTTTACTGCTGGCATGCATAGCTACGGCTCTGCTTTTCTTTAAGACCTATGACAGTCTGTGGAGATATGCCCACAGCAGGGAATATCTGATGCTGATATCAGGAGGGGTGGTGGGCTATGCTGTTTTTGTGGCGATCGACTTTTTTGTGCTTAATAGCGGCATACCCCTTTTATTTACTGTTTCAATCAGCTCATTATCCCTGCTGGGTATGCTGGCGCTAAGATTTAGCTACAGACTTTACAGGAGGAATTTCAGACAAAAGAAAAAAGGCAGGCATATTCCTGTTGTCATAATAGGGGCAGGGGACAGCGGTGTAAAGCTATTGGAGGAGCTGGAGCAAAAGCATGCAGGCAAATATAAGGTCAGTTGCTTTATTGACGACAACCGGGAGAAGATAGGAAAAAAAATTCATAATGTGCAGGTCAAGGGGCCTATAGAAAAGATTAACCAGCTAATAACACCGGATCAGGCAAAGGAGGTAATGATAGCTATCCCATCTTTATCGGAGGAGAGAAAAGACGAAATTAGAAAATTATGCTCTGAAATAACAAGCAAAATTAGAGTTTTGCCTGATATTCTCACAGCCCTTAAGGGGGAAGAGGAGGAGGAGCACAAAAAAAGAATAGAGGATATCAATATCGAGGGGCTGTTGGGAAGGGAGCCGGTAGTCCTTATTAATAATGAGGTGGAGCGGCTGATAAAGAACAAGGTGGTCTTGATCACCGGAGGAGGAGGTTCAATCGGTTCCGAGCTATGCAGGCAGATAGCCAAGCATTCACCTGCCTGTCTGGTGATAATGGATGTATATGAAAACAATGCTTACGATATCCAGCAGGAGCTGCTGCATTTATATGGTGACGGCCTAAATCTTAAGGTAGAAATAGGCTCAATAAGGGATGAGGGCAGGATTAACAGCCTCTTTTCCATGTATAAGCCCAATATAGTATTCCATACCGCTGCCCATAAGCATGTTCCGCTTATGGAGCTTTGTCCGGAGGAAGCTATGAAAAACAATATTTTTGGCACTTACTTCCTTGTCAAGGCGGCTGACGAATACAAGGTGGATAAATTCGTTCTTATTTCCACTGATAAGGCTGTCAATCCCACCAGCGTAATGGGGGCCAGTAAGCGCTTCTGTGAAATGATAATTTTAAGCATGAGGGAGATAAGCGCAACCGATTTTGTGGCTGTCAGGTTTGGCAATGTTCTGGGCTCCAACGGTTCGGTAATACCTCTTTTTATGAAGCAGATTATGCAGGGAGGCCCCGTTACCATTACAGATAAAAGAATTGTCCGTTATTTTATGACCATATCGGAGGCGGTGCAGCTGGTGCTGCAGGCCGGAGCCATGCCGGGCAGGTCTGAGATATATGTGCTGGATATGGGAGAGCCGGTTAAGATAATTAACCTGGCGGAGAACTTAATACGTCTGTTGGGCTACAGGCCATATATTGACATACCCATAATAGAAACCGGCCTGCGCCCGGGCGAAAAGCTGTATGAGGAGCTCTTTACCCACAGCAAGGAACTTATTGCTACCGCTAATCATAAAATATATATCGAACACAGGGAGGATATCTCACAGGAGGAAATACAGGAGAAGCTCAGGCTTTTGGAGGATGCGCTCAAGGCTAATGATCGCCAGCATCTGAAGATGGTGCTAAAGCAGGTGGTTCCTGGCTATAAAGCTCCTGAGGAGGTTAATCCGAAAACGGATGGCGGCAACTAAGCTGCTTTCCAGCTGCTGATTTTAATGGGAGGCTGCCTATGAAGCTTATAGCATTTTCACCTCCGGATATATCACAGGACGAAATAGATGAGGTTGCCGACACGCTTAAGTCGGGCTGGATCACAACGGGTCCCAAGACAAAATTATTCGAGGATGAAATAGCCGCTTATTGCCATACACAAAAGGCAGCCGCGCTGAGCTCTGCGACAGCAGGAATGGAGCTGACCCTGAGGCTTCTTGGAGTAGGTGAAGACGACGAGGTCATAACGACTGCTTACACCTACACCGCCTCGGCAAGTATCATAGCTCATGTGGGAGCAAAAATAGTACTGCTGGATACCGGCAGGGAGTCCTTTCATATAGATTATGATGCTATAGCCTCAGCCATTACTGACAGGACAAAGGTAATTATACCGGTAGATATAGCAGGGCTTATGTGTGATTATGACAGGATTTATGAAATAGTGGAGAGCAAAAGGCATTTGTTCAGGGCAAAAAGCGAGCTGCAAAGGGCCTTTGGCAGGGTGGTAATTATGGCAGATGCCGCTCATTCCTTTGGCGCAATACGCAAGGGGAAAAGAAGTGGTCAGGCGGCTGATTTTACTGTCTTTTCCTTTCATGCGGTAAAAAATTTAACTACTGCAGAGGGTGGAGCAGTTACATGGAAAAAAGCAGCAGGCCTTTCTGATGAGGAAATTTACAGATATTATATGCTGGCTTGTCTGCATGGACAGTCCAAGGATGCCCTGGCAAAGAGCAGGGCAGGCGCCTGGGAATATGATATCGTAGAACCCCTCTACAAATGCAACATGAATGATGTACTGGCTTCAATCGGCCTGGCCCAGCTAAGAAGATATCCCTGTATTCTGGAACGAAGAAGACAACTGATTGACAGGTATGACAGCAGGCTGGCTCAGCTGGGGATTAAGAGCCTTAAGCATTATACAGAGGAATACAGCTCAAGCGGCCATCTATACATGATCAGGCTGCCGGGGCTTGATGAGGAAGGCAGAAATATATTTATTGAGAAGCTGGCAAAACAGGGAATAAGCGCAAATGTGCATTTTAAACCCCTGCCTATGCTCACAGCATATAAGAAGCTGGGCTTTGACATGAAGGATTATCCGAATGCCTATGAAATGTATAAAAACGAGATAACACTGCCGCTGCATACAAGGCTTTCCGATGAGGATGTTGACTATGTTTGCGAGGTTATAAAAAATTTGTGGAGCGATTCAAAAGGCAGAAGAATGACTTAGAAGCTTAAGCTGAATTAAAGAGTGTATTTGGGGTGATGGCTTGGGCAGGCATTTGTACAGAAGGTATATCAAAAGAGCTCTTGATCTGATTTTGGCTATATCTATGCTTCCTTTTTTGCTGCTGCTTTGTCTTATCCTATGTCCGCTGATATTTCTTGAGGATGGGGGCTCCCCCTTTTATGTCTCCAAGAGACTCGGCAAGGGGGGCAGGACATTTAAAATGTACAAATTTCGCACTATGAAAAGGAATGCTCCCGATATCCGCAACGCCGATGGCTCAACCTATAATGCTAAAAATGATCCAAGGCTGACAAGGATAGGGGCATTTTTGAGAAGCAGCAGTCTGGATGAGCTTCCCCAGATAATAAACATTTTAAAAAACGAGATGTCCTTTATCGGACCAAGGCCTGACTTGCCTGAGCATATCAAGCTTTACAGCAATAAGGAGCTAAAAAAGCTTAGTGTACTTCCGGGAATTACAGGCTATAATCAGGCTTATTTCAGAAACAGTGTAAGCTTTAAGGAAAGGCTTAAAAATGATCTTTATTATATCAGGCATCTTTCCTTTTGCCTTGATTTGAAAATTTTTATCAAGACCATAGAGGGGATAGTGTTAAGAAGAGGAGTATATGGAAGGTGAATCCATGTCAGATGACAATATTTCAGGGGGACGTTATAGCTGCATACCACTAAAATGGGATACAGATTATTTTGGAATAAGCTGCGCAAGAGTCATCCTGCTTGGTGCGGTCGGGGAGGCCGAGCAGGAGGAAATTCTAAGCTTTTGCCGCAGCTTTGATTTTGTAACCCTTACAAACCTGTATAACTGCAGTGAAAACAATTTCTGGATTGGCAGGAGGACTAGCGCCTTTTTAGCGGATGTCAATATTCAATTCATTAAATCAATCGATGAAAATGCAGTGACCTTATTCAGCAAAGGCAGCTTTTCTGTCGGCGGAAAATGCCGGCAGGAAGAAGCTACAGATGGCATAAGCCCCCGCAGGCAGGAGTGGCGGCTTGAGCTTGAAGCCGGAGAGATAGTTATATGCAACAGCCTTGAGGCTGATTTACGGCTGCTGGATATGGCGGGAAAGGCCTTTAAATATTCCAGGTTTTATAATGATCCCTTTCTCCCTGCCGATTTGGCGGCGGATATATACAGACAGTGGTGCAGGGATGCCTTTATGAGGGAGGATAAGTATTTTGCCATTTGCTACAGGGAGCATGAGCCAGCAGCTTTTCTGCTGTTTGTACCGGATCCGGCGGATGGCTGCCGGATAGAGCTGGTGGCAGTCGGAGATAAATACCGGGGAAAGGGGATTGGCAAAGCCTTGCTTGCCACGTGTGAGGCCTTTTGCGCCGGGCAGGCAATAGGCAGCATCAGAGTGGGTACTCAAGCAGACAATACCGCAGCCATACGGCTTTATCTTAGCAGCGGCTTTAAATACAGCCATTGCAGCAGTATATATCACCTGTGGAAGCGGACCTGATAACTGATATGGGCCTGATAGCTGATATTGGCAGCGTAGCAGGCATATGATCTGAGCTGCAATTTATAGCTGCAGCAATTATTACAGTCCGCAAGTCCTGCCAACCGTATTCCGGAAGGATAATGAATATAGTAAGGGAGTTCATAATCATATTGTTGATAACTACATAATAAAAAATCAGGGATGTGGATTAATGAAGAAGGCATTGATAGTTTCCACAGTCAGCAGGCAATTTTACCTTTTTGAGCAGGTAAACATAGAGATTCTAAAGGAATTGGGCTATGAGGTGCATGGGGCGGCCAACTTCTCCGACTATAATGTCAGGCTTGAACAGCTGGATATAATCAGGCACCCGATTGAGATTCAGAGAAATCCCTTTTCCATAAAAAATATAAAAGCCTACAGGCAGCTTAAAAGGCTGATGAAGGAGCAGGCCTTTGATCTGGTGCACTGCCATTCACCTGTGGGAGGGGTTTTAGCCAGGCTGGCGGCTAAGGCGGCAGGAATAAAAAAGGTCATATATACAGCCCACGGCTTTCACTTCTGCAAAGGAGCGCCTCTGATTAGCTGGCTGCTCTTTTACCCTGTAGAGCGCCTGATGTCAAGATATACAGATACCCTTATCACCATCAACAGGGAGGACTATAAAAGGGCGAAGGCCTTTAAAAGCTGCAGGGTGGAGTATGTACCGGGAATTGGCATAGATACCGCCTCCTACGGCATGCCTGGCATTGCCAGATGGGCAAGACGCCGGGAGCTTGGCATAGCCGATGAGGACACGCTTATTATATCTGTCGGGGAATTCAGTAGAAGAAAAAACCAGCAGTTAATCATCAGAAGCCTTGCAGCCATGAAAAACGATAGGATCAGGCTGATGCTCTGCGGAACAGGAGCAAAGGAAAAGAAGCTGAGGCTGCTGGTGCAAAAAAATGGCCTTGAGGATAAGGTTATATTTATGGGCTACAGAAATGACATTCCCCAGCTTTTACCCCTGGCTGATATTTTTGTTCTGTCATCATACAGGGAAGGCCTGCCTGTGGCTGTGATGGAGGCGATGGCCTCATCTTTGCCCCTGGTTTGCTCAAGGGTACGTGGCAATAAAGACCTGGTAAAGGAGGGCAGGGGCGGATATTTGGTAGATCCGGATGATGTAGCGGCTTTTGCCAAAGCCCTGACAAGGCTGATAGAAGACAAAAGGCTCAGGGAGAGCTTCGGCGCCTATAACCAAAAGAGGGTAAGGCAGAATGACAGGCAGCTTATTAAAAGAAAAATGACTGAAATATACATAAGTATGGATAGGGATACAAGGTTAAGCTGCCACAAGCGCATTGCCTTTGTAATCGGCGGCATGGGCTGCGGAGGCGCAGAGCGGGTGATAAGCGTTCTTGCCAACTCATATGCAGACTCCGGCTGGCAGGTGGATATTTTAAGGCTGCTGAACAGGCAGTGTGCATATAAGCTGAGGGAGGATATAAGGCTGATAGATTTTTGCAATGAAAGCAAGCCAAGACTTATATACCTGCCTGTGTGGATTTATAAAATCCGTAAATATATTAAAAAGACCAAACCTGATAAAATAGTTTCCTTTATTGGCAGGATAAATGTAATAGCGCTTATAGCCGGGCTGGGGCTTGGCAGGGATATTATTATCTCCGAAAGAAACAATCCCAAAAAGGACGGCAGGACCTTTATCGTTAGATTGGCAACCTATCTGCTTTATCCGCTGGCAAAAAAAATCATTTTTCAGACAAAGGCTGAACAAGGCTGCTTTCCGGCCTACATCAGAAAAAAGAGTGTTATAATTCCCAATCCTGTAAAGGTGCAGGTATATGCTGCTGAAAAAAGAAATGAAAAAATAGTCTGTGCCGGCAGACTGACCAGAGCCAAAAACCACAGAATGCTGATTAATGCCTTTGCCAAAGTCAGGGCAGAGCACCCGGATTACCGCCTTTATATATATGGTGAAGGGCCTGAAAGAGCGAATCTGGAGGCACAGATAAAAGGGCTGGGACTGGAGGGCTATGCTTTTCTTCCCGGCAACGTGGCTAACCTGCATGAGCAGATTGCCGATGCGGAGATTTTCGTGCTGAGTTCATATTATGAGGGACTGTCAAATGCGTTGCTTGAGGCAATGATGATGGGCCTGCCCTGCATATCCACAAGATATGAGGGGGCAGGCGAGCTGATCAGGCATGGCAAGAACGGCCTGCTGGTAAGGCCGGATGATGATGAACAATTATACCGGATGCTTAATATATTGATAAAAGATAAGGAAAAAGCGCTTCAAATAGGTAGGCAGGGGCAGATGTCGGTGGAGCATATGAAGACTGAAAATTGCCTTCCTGTCTGGAGGAGCTGCATAGAGGGTTAATATGGGGGTACTGTCAAATGTGCCTGTTTGAAAGGTTGCTTAATAAGGAAGATAAGCTTTCTGTTATCGGACTGGGATATGTTGGATTGCCGATTGCGGTAACATTTGCAAAAAAGCTTAATGTAATCGGCTTTGATATAAACAGTGAAAAGGTGGAGCTTTACAAAAAGGGAATTGATATGACCAAAGAGGTGGGGGATGAGGCGCTTAAGGCTACTACGGCTGTTTTTACATCTGATGAAAGCTACCTGCGCCAGGCAAGATTTCATATTATAGCAGTTCCGACTCCTGTCAGGGAGGACCATACTCCTGATTTGGGGCCGGTGACAAAGGCCTGTGAGATTGTGGGGAGAAATCTGCTCGCCGGCTCGGTAGTGGTATTGGAATCAACAGTTTATCCCGGTGTTACTGAAGAGATATGTATGCCGATACTTGAGAAAGCCTCCGGCTTAAAATGTGGTGTTGACTTTAAGCTGGGCTATTCTCCTGAAAGGATTAATCCCGGTGACAAGGTTCACAGGCTGGAAACGATAGTTAAGGTTGTTTCAGGAATGGATGAGGAGTCGCTGGATATAATAGCAAGGGTTTACGGCCTGGTGGTGGA
This sequence comes from Clostridiales bacterium, assembly GCA_012512855.1. GTDB lineage: Bacteria > Bacillota > Clostridia > Lachnospirales > Lachnospiraceae > Mobilitalea. The sequence continues at coordinate 8,757 of JAAZDK010000038.1, read as the reverse complement.
GGCCGGAATATACAAGGCCGAATCCATAAAGGTGGCGGAGGCTGCTAAGGTTATAGAAAATTCCCAGCGGGATATAAACATTGCCTTTATGAATGAGCTGTCCATAATCTTTAACAAAATGGGGATAAACACCCAGGCGGTACTAAAGGCGGCCGCCACCAAGTGGAATTTCCTCAACTTCAGCCCGGGGCTGGTGGGAGGACACTGCATAGGGGTAGATCCCTATTATCTGACCTATAAGGCGGAGCAGTTGAAATATCATTCGCAGATTATCCTGTCGGGCAGAAGAATCAATGATGAAATGGGCAGGTATGTGGTGGAAAATCTCATCAAGCATCTGATAAAGGCGGATATTCAAATCAAGAATGCCCGGGTTGCCATACTAGGCTTTACCTTTAAGGAAAACTGCCCTGATACAAGAAATACCAGGGTCTATGATATTGTGACCGAATTGAGAGAATATGGCATAAGGGCAGCGGTGTACGATCCGCAGGCAGATAAAAATGAGGTAAAGCAGGAATATGGCATTGATTTGCTTTCACTTGAGGAGATAAAGGATATGGATGCTGTGGTTATAGCGGTCGCTCATAATGAATTTTTGTCTATTAGCCACAGGGAGCTGGACGCCTTCTTTAAGGCAACAGACAAGAGGCGCAGGGTGCTTTTTGATCTCAAAGGAATATTAAACAGAAGGCAGCTGGAGGAAGCAGGCTATAGCTACTTTAGTCTCTAGCTGGGTTTGAAAGGCAAGGTGGGGGATGGGATACAGCGAGTTGGCATTCGACAGAGACAGTCTGTTTCTTGTAACCGGTGGCGCAGGATTTATCGGCTCAAATTTGTGTGAGGCTTTACTGAAGAAGGGCTGCAGGGTAAGATGCCTGGATAATTTTTCTACCGGGAAAAGGGAAAATGTTGATATATTTTTGGGGCATGCAGGCTTTGAGCTTATGGAGGGGGATATAAGGAATTTTGACACCTGCCTTAAGGCCTGCGACGGGGCAGACTATGTCCTGCATCAGGCTGCATGGGGAAGTGTTCCTAGAAGCATAGAGCAGCCAGTTTTGTATGAGGAAATCAATATTAAGGGCACTCTTAACATGCTGGAGGCCGCAAGACAAAGCGGGGTAAAGAAATTTGTCTATGCATCCAGCTCCTCTGTCTATGGTGATGAAGAGGCTCTTCCTAAAATCGAGGGAAGGGAAGGAAGGGTCCTCTCCCCTTATGCTTTAACCAAAAGGGCAAACGAGGAATATGCCAGGCTATATACAAGCCTGTACGGTCTGGACACCTATGGCCTGCGCTATTTTAATGTGTTCGGCAGACGGCAGGATCCGGAAGGGGCTTATGCAGCGGTTATTCCCAGGTTTATCAGGCAGCTTCTTGCCGGTGAAAGGCCGGTTATATACGGGGATGGCAGGCAAAGCAGGGATTTTACCTATATTGAAAATGTGATAGAGGCTAACTTAAGAGCATGCCTTGCCGGCAAAGAAGCAGCGGGAGAGGTCTATAATATCGCCTGTGGAGGCAGGGTCTATCTGATTGATTTGTATTATCTTCTTTGCAGAATGCTTGATAAGGATATAGAACCCCTTTATGGTCCTGACAGGCCGGGAGATATCAGGCACAGCTTTGCGGATATCTCAAAGGCCAAAAGGTATCTGGGATATAATCCGCAGTGGAGCTTTGAAGAAGGGATGGAGGAAGCGCTAATCTGGTACAGAAATAGTCTTGACGGCAGCCTGAGGCATGAAATATAGGAACGTTGGTGCAGGGATGCCGGCATAACAATATTTTTTTTGTGGAGGCAGTATAGGCGATGGGCAATTCACAGCTTGTTTATGCGATATTCTATGGCCTTTTGTTTACCGTTATAATAGGGGCCGCTTTGTATTTCAGGATTTTCCAGAATAAAAGAAAATTTGAATATCTGGATTTTTTTCTGATAACTCTGGCTCTGTTTAACGGACTGGGCTTCGCCTTTGTGTTTTGGGGGACTAAAAATGGCTTGAATTCTGCCATATGGACAAACAGGATAGAAAGATATGATGCGATCTCCATCAGCATATATTTTGCCGCAAATATACTGCTTATGACAGCCGTTGTCTGCGGCTGGACGATAGCCGGCAGAGTAAAAAGGCCGGTAGCGCCTGTCAGCTACAGCTTTAATGAATGCAGAGAGCTTAAGAAGCTGTATTTTATGCTGAAGGCAGGCGCCTGGCTGATGCTGGCTGTGGCTTTTGTTTCTTATGTATTGTATGCCAGAGCCTATGGCGGCTTTAGCGGCCTGCTTTATTATGCCAAGGTTATCAGATCAGGCATACTTTTAGTGAATAACCCCTTCAGCTTCCTGCAAAGGTTTGGCGCCTTTGCCTTTATTGCCTCCTTTATATTCTTTGCTCTGCTTATTGACAAAAATCTGAAGGGAGCCAAACGCAAGGATTGCATAGCAGGCTTCATTATGTCATTATGCTTTTCCTTATTTGTATTGTACAGCTGGGACGGCAGAGTGGCCTTTATGGTCTATCTGCTGGTCTTTCTTTTAAGCCTGATCCTTTACCGGAATAAATCCGTTATCAGGCTGGTGAGAAAGCTGGCAATTGTAGTTGTATTTGGCCTGATACTCATAGTGGCCTTTGATCGGCTACTGAACCGTTCTCCTGTCGGGATTTCCGTCACCAGTTTATTTGTACGTGAATTATCATTCCCCAGCGCCGCCTTCATTACTTGGCTTGGCAAGGATAGCTTCAGATGGTTCAAGGATATACTGATTGCTCCGATCTATCTTTTGCCCTCCAGGATATGGAGGTACATGCTGGGTCTGGATACGGCATCCATGCTGCTTACCTATGATTTCTGGGGAGCATATAAAGGAGAGGCCGGAGTTACCGGCTCGGTTCCGGTGGATTTGCTGACATTTTCATATATGCAGGCACATATAGCCGGAGTTGTCATAGTAGGCCTGCTGGTGGGGGCTATCCTCTACGGCCTGCAGCAGCTTCAAGGCAAGCTTCCGCTGGAAAGCATTAGAGCAGTTGTTGGCAGCGATATTATACTTAATCTGGTGATTTTGACCGTGCCCTATGGGGAACCCTATCATATTCTGACACGTTGCTTTTATCTTATCGTGGGACTAATACTGCTCTTCATCATTTTCGTAAGATTCCGGGCAAAATATATAGAATAATACAACCGGCAGCAGGCATAAAGTATATAAACCATATGATTGCGACTGGATAGTGTCTGTTATCTGTCCTGAGCTTTTGCTTCTGTATCTGAACCAAGGCAACGGGCTCTGCAATAAGCCGTCAAAGACAGGCTGGATTCCTGCAGATATTTAGTCAGACCCTTTGCCGGTGTAAGCCAATGAAAATAATGGTGGAAAATTTTCATGAAGGAAATAAATAAGAAAATAAAGAAAAAAATAGCCTTTATACTGCCGTCCTTAAATGTTGGCGGTGCTGAGAGGGTAACCCTTTCCATAATCAAAGCTCTTGATAAGGATAAATATACTCCCATACTTATAACATTTAACTCAAAGGGGCCTCTGCACAAGGAAATCCCTTCATCAGTCAGGCTGTATTCTGTTGAAGGAATGAGGCTTCGTTATTCAATCATCAGGCTGGTTAAGCTTATTGTGCATTTGCAGGCGGATTGCATATTTTCCACACTTGGTTATGTCAATTTTGCTATACTGATATTAAAGCGTCTGCTCCGGCTGAAGGCCAGGATAATAATAAGGGAGTCTTCTACCCCTTCCAGGGTCTTGGAACGTTATCCTGCATATAAAGCCCGGCTTTATAAGCTCCTGTACAGACGTCTGTATCCGTGGGCGGACCTGATAATTGCCCAATGCGATAAAATGAGACAGGATTTGATTAAGAATTTTGGCATAAAGCCGGGAAAAGTAGTACGGATCTACAACCCTGTGGATACAGCTGTGGTTTTGTCAAAGGCTAATGCATTTTTTCCTGGGGAATATAAAGGCGGCAGGATAAATATAGCAGCGGTAGGCCGCCTTGTGCCGGCAAAGGGCTATGATCTGCTTTTGAGGGCCTTCTGCCGTCTGCTGGAATATGAACCGAAGGCACATTTGTATATCATAGGGGACGGACCTCTTAAAATAGAGCTGGCCGAATTATGCAGGAGCCTAAGACTGGAGAAAAAGGTCAGCTTTTTGGGATATCTTGATAATCCTTACCCCTATATCATGCACGCCGATCTGTATGTGCTGTCCTCCAGATGGGAGGGCTTTCCCAATACCCTGCTGGAGGCTTTGGTGTGCGGGGCAAAGGTAGTGGCTACTGATTGTGATAGTGGACCCCGTGAAATTTTGGGGGATGAAAAATACGGAATGCTGGCAAGAGTTGATGAGCTGTCCCTTTGCATGAAAATGAAGCAATATCTGAAGGCAAATAACAGAACGTCAAACAGGGGATTTGATTTTAGTCTGGAAAGGATAATAGGAAAATATCAAAGGGTATTTGACAGGGTCTTATCATAAATACCGGCAGGATAACTATGCTAAGACGTTGGCAGAAACGGAGGTGCTGCATGAGGATTGCTGTTGGAATAAGCAATCAACCGATAATAATTCAAAACAGTATACTAAAGCCCCTTAATAAACGCTTCTTCTACGGGAGCCACAACTGGGCCTATAAATTTGCATATTTTTTGAAGAAGGAGGGTGTCGCCTGCGATATTGTGGATATGGATAAAAGTGACTGGATAGACAGGCTTAAGCCCTATGACATTTTGATCTGGAAGCCTCAGTCTATGGGACCAAGAAGCTCACAGATACTAAAGGAAAAGATATATTTTATCCAGCAGTTTATGAAAAAGAGGGTATACCCAAATTATGAGACCATATGGCATTTTGACAGCAAAATAGCCCAAAGCTACATATTTAAGTATCAAAAAATAAGAAGCCCCCAAACCTTTGTCAGCTTTGATTATAATGAAGCGGTTCATCATGCGAGGAAGCTGCATTATCCGGTGGTGCTTAAGGAATCCGCCGGAGCATCCAGCTCAGGTGTAAGCCTGGTCAAAAGCGCCAGGGAGCTTATAAGGTACATAAATCAAAGATTTTTATGGGAAAATCTGATGGCAAGAAAAATAAGCGACAGGCTTTTTGACCGCTTTGGCCAGCTCTATACCCAAACCTTTCTTCGGGGCAATCCGGCCGACCTCAGGATTAGTATTATTGGGGATCGCTATGCCTTTGGCTTTTGGCGTAAAAACCGGGACAATGACTTCAGGGCCAGCGGCAGCGGCAAAATTGATTATAAAACGGAGCTGCCTAAGGAGATAATCAGCTATTGCGCAAAGATAAGCAGGATGAACCGTTTTGACTCAATGGCATATGATATATTGTTCAAAGGGGATAAGTTCTATATCGTTGAAATGTCCTACGGCTATAATGACAGGGCTGTATATAACAGCGCCGGCTTTTATATTCTGGATGAAAACTGTGAGGTGGCAAGGTTTGTCAGAGGCCATTACCTGCCCCAGCAGCTATGGGTCAGGTGGCTTCTGGACAATATGGGGTGAGGCGTCCCGGTAAGGAAGTGAATATATGAACAGGATAATCAGGCTTTTGTTTGAGCGGAAGGAATTTATCCTATATTCCTTCATGCGGGTTATGGTAATGGTGCTTGGGCTGGTCAGCAATATTTTTATTGTTAGAAAGCTCAGTGTAAGCAGCTACGGTGTTTTTACCGTGGCATATATGTTTATCGGGCTTTTGACCACCTTTGGCTTTAGCTGGAGCTCCGCTTCAATAATATATTACGGAAGCAAGGAGAGGGCCCAGAGCGGCAGCATATCTAAAACCTTCTGGGCAAGAAATCTTATCATGCTTGCCAGCGTGGCTGTAATTGCCCTTATGTTTATATGCTTCCGGAGGCAGATTAATGGTTACATAGGTGAAGAGCTGGCAGGCCTGCTTCTTGTCTGGCTTTTTATAAGTGTGGCGGAGGATTATCTGGCCCAGTATTTTCTGGCTGTAAAAAAACAGCTCTATTCAGGCGCCCTGTCGATAATTGCAAGGCTGATCTACATACTCTGCGTCGCCTTTATGAGCTATGATGTCAGAATGCTGATTATCTTGAATATTGTAAGCCATGCATCCGTGCTTCTTTTTATCCTGGGTATAAACTGGAAGGATATCGGAGGCTTCAGACTGGATCGTAAATGGTTTATGGAGGTCTTAAACTTTTCCCTTTGGCAGCTGTTTGGCTTTTCAGGCCTGTATCTGATTAATTTTGGCGATACGGCGGTAATCAAGTATTTTATGACCACCGAGGATATTGCCGTGTATAATGTGGCCTATAAGCTATTTAATAATATAGCGGATTTTGCTTATGTTATCTCCAGCTTTTATGCTTCAGGGGTTAGCGAATTTTTTGTCAGGGGCAACAGCAGGGGGCTAAAAAGCTTCTTCTACCGTGAAAGATTCTTGATATTCCTTTTGGCTACAATTGCTCATCTTCTTGTAGTCATTTTTGCAGGTCCAATTATAGTGTTACTGTATGGAACTGCCTACAGAGGGGCAACTGCTATATTTCGTGTACTTATGATAGGCAGCTGGTTCAGGTATGCAATGATATTTTACATGCTCTATTTCAACATAAGCAAAAAGCATAAAATCCTGCAAACACTGAATCTGGTTCAGGCGATTCTTAATTTGCTGCTGGATGTTGCATTAATCGGCGGCTTTGGCCTGATTGGGCCTGCCATAGCAACTGTAATTTCGATATTCTTCACTCTGGCCTTTTCCATTGTGTATTGCGAGAGGAAGATTCATAAGCGGGCTTTTACTTCTCCGTCGTCTGATAACACTGCCATATCCGGGCAATATCCAGGTGGCGCTGTATCAGGGAAACAATGATGTGATTTATACTTATTTAATTGCGGAAGTTAAAAATTGATAAGTTTATACTGGGAGCATTGATTTTTTATAAGGGTGGTTATATGCTGCAGGATACTGCTGTTTATATAAGAAGATGCGGAGTTTTCTCTTATCCGGATAAACCTCCATTTAACCCTGACAGGCCCTATCCGGAATATCCCTTTTCCTCTGAGGCCTTGCGTCAGCTGGAGAAGGGATATGAAAATCCCGTTTATGATAATATACGCCGGCTTTTATATGAAATGGGGCTTGACAGAAAGAACTACGGCCTGCCCTGCTGGAATCCCTTAAAGGAATATATAAAGCCTGGAGATACGGTTTTGCTGAAGCCTAATATAGTATTGCATGAAAACCATTTAAGGCATTATGGTTTGGACTGTGTGATTACACATGGCTCTATAGTCCGGGCGATAGCCGACTATGTATATATAGCCCTTAAGGGCTGTGGTAAAATCATAATTGGCGATGCTCCGGTCCAGGCCTGTAAATTTGATAAAGCCATCAGGCATATGGGCCTGGCTGAAATAAAAGGGCTGTATAAGAAGCATGGCTTTGATGTTGAAATTATTGATTTCAGGCAGGAGATGGCCCTGCTGGACAATAGGGGGAAAATCTGCGCTATAAAAAAGCTTTCCGGAGACCCAAGAGGCTACAGCCGCATTGATCTGAATAAGGAAAGCATGCATGATGAGGTTTCTGAATTCTATGAAAGCTTCAGGGTCACCAATTACGATCCTGCCCGGATGAAGGAGCACCATAACAGGCAGGTGCATGAGTACCTTATACCAAATTCCGTATTGCAGGCCGATTTTGTAATAAACCTTCCCAAGCCCAAAACCCATAGAAAGGCGGGAATGACCGGGGCAATGAAAAATCTGGTGGGGATCAATGGCAGCAAGGACTGGCTGCCTCACCACAGAAGGGGGTCGATAAGCGAAAAGGGAGATGAATATTTGCATAAAGATACCTTTAGAAGAATTCATACATATTTACAGGAAAAGATCGACATTTCTTCAATCAGGGGCAGAAAAAGGGCTGTTGCCTGTCTCAGGCTCTTGCAGATGGCAAACGGCATTTTCAGGAAAGGTCTTGCCAGGGATGATTACAGAGAGGGCAGCTGGTGGGGTAACGATACCATATGGAGAACTATATGTGACCTAAACAGACTGTTTATTTATGCTGACAGGGAGGGGAGGATGGCTGACGTTCCCCAACGAAAATGCTTATCCCTTCTTGATATGATTATCTCCGGGGAAGGAGAGGGGCCGCTTAGGCCTTCTCCCAAGCCCGCCGGAATTATCATGGCAGGCATCAATCCACTGGCGGTTGATACGGTTGCAGCCGGTATAATGGGCTTTGATTACAATAAAATACCCCATATAAAAAGGGCATACAGTATCAGGACATATCCGATATGTAGCTTTGCTCCTGAGGATATAATAATACATTCCAACACACCTGAATGGATGGATTTATCCTGTATTAAATATGATAATACATTGAAGTATAAGCCCAGCTCCGGCTGGAAGGGACATATAGAACTTAAATAAAGTGCACTTAATTGAAAATGCATTTTCATATAGGCATTTTCATAATAATACAATTTCATTCTAATACACTTTCATGGACAATAAGTAAGCATTACTTGCATTTAAGAAGCCACCCCATAATGCACCAAATATTCAGGGTGGCTCCTTATACTTATTAACGGTTGACTGTAGAAGCAGTCAATCCGTTTTAGCGCATAAGCAAGCTCCAGTGCATATGCGCCTTTTAGTTTAGCTGTCCCTGCGTATCCAAAAGAACAGTCTTCTAAGTAATCCGATGCCTATACCGTATGCTATGCTCAG
>JAAZDK010000037.1 GCA_012512855.1 Clostridiales bacterium | reverse complement strand
TAAATTGATTCATTTACATTATAAAAGCCTTAGCATAAGCAAACTCACTTTTTTATGGCAAGTTATAAAGGATCATTCCAGGCTAAACCAGAGTACAGGTCTTATTGCAAGCTTGTCACTGTCAACCTCATAGCCATTCTCCATAATAATTTTATCAGCTGAAATAAAGGCTGCTTTATTTAAACTGCTTCCGGGGCTACGAAGCCAGATATTGTGATCCGATTCAGGCATTATATTCTTATATTTTTGCGCTTCCTCAATACTCAGAATAAAGATATAATCCATGGTGCCCCTGCCTGCCTCTGTACCGTTAGATGCATTAGCCGGATTTTGCAAATCAGCCGGTACTATATTCTTTTGCTCTTCAGCCGAAAAGCTGTCATTATAAAAATCGGAGTTAAGCCACGCACGAAGGCTCGACTCTTCCCAGGTAACTTCCTTTAGACTGTCATTATAAGGAATACCGGCTATTGATGTCTTTTTCATCAATAAGGCCCTGCTATTATCCATCTCTAGTATTAACCAGTCATATTTGCCAAGCCTTACAGTACTCTTTACCGGACTGTTTTTAATAATATGCTTTTCTATATCCGCTTTCAGCTTTTGACTGTCCTTATACTCTCCAGCAGCCTCCATGGCCTTTAAGGCATCCTTGTAGCTTCCTTCTTCCATCAGCCTAAGGCCCTTCTTATATTGAGCCTCACTTATTCTTTCATCAGAGTCATGAAAACTACCTAGCTTTTTGTATATTTTTATTGCCGAATCATATGAGCCGGTATATGCAAGCATATTAGCCAGCCTGTATTTTGCATATGGTGTTCTGGAAAAAATAAATGCTGATATAATAAGCAAGATCAAAATTGACAATACGGCAATTCTTCTGACAGTCAGCCTTTTTTCAAGTCTGGCTGCCAGCAGCTCACACTCGGCGGCAAGCTCATAGGCATCAAGATAGCCGGAAAGCTTGCGAAATTCTACGGCTGCAAGCTTGTAATCCTCAGGCCTTTCGGCCGTATTTTTTAAATTGACCGCTGTTTCATATATCTGCTGCTTTATCAGCTTTTTGGTTTTCTTTGCCTTCTTTCTGCATTTTTCGGCCAGCTCCTGTGAGTTTTTATAATCCTTCAGCTTATCAAACTGCTTGGCCAAATACTTGTACATTTCAACCCTGCTGCTGCAAATGGCCATTGTTTTTGTAGTTTTCATCATCCGCTTCAGCTTTTTATACTTCTGGCCCTTGGTTAACTTTGTCTTTACGGACTTTTTGTCGGGCTCAGTACCTGCCGCATCAGCAGACTTATCCTCAACCACAGCAGCTTTGTCAGTCTCAAAACCGGACTTAGTCTCAAAACCGGAGTAAGCTTCAGCTGCCGGATCAGTATTTGCTTTATCATCCGTCAGGCTATCTTCAAGCAAACTGTCTTTAACCGGCTTTTCCTCGGTATAGGCCTGTCCGTCCGGCTCTTTTGATCTATCATTATTCAGATGATTATTCATATCATTATCCATGTCACTTTTTATTTCATTGTTTTTTATGCCATTATATATCCCATTATTAATGATACTCTGCTCATCATTTAATTTCCTGTTTTCTTCCATAGCCTTCTCCAAATCTATATAATTTAACCGACCTTATATTTCCAGCTTCAGCTGCAGCTCCTCCTCAGCCTCCAGCCTGAAATCTGCCAGCTTTTCCGGATTAATAGCCGGCAGCGCATCAAGCGACTTAAGTCCAAAGCATCGCAGGAATTCCTCTGTTGTTCCGAATAGTAAGGGTCTGCCGGGAGCATCCAGCCTGCCCAGCTCACAAATAAGATTGTATTCTATCAGCTTATTTATAGCATGGTCGGATTTTACACCTCTTATAGCTTCTATCTGAAGCTTGGTTATCGGCTGCTTATATGCAATTATACTTAAGGTCTCAAGAAGAGTATCTGTAAGTACATATTTCTTTGGAATATGTGTTATTTTTACGATTGTATCATACATTTCGGGCTTGGTGCACAGCTGATATGCCCCATCCAGCTGAATGATATGTATTCCCCTGTCCTCACTGTCATATTTATCTGCCATGTTATTTATTATTTTTCTTGTGGTATCCTCATCCTGCCCTATGGCAGCCGCTACTGCGCTCAGTTCAACAGCCTCTCCCATTGAAAAAAGGATTGCCTCGATCCGAGCCTCAAGATGCTCCAGTTTCATTAAAAGCCTGCCTCCTCCATCTGTATTATATCATCAGCCATATAAATTATATTGATATCATCAAACAAATTCTCCTGCTCAATTTTTATTCTGCCAATCTTGATTAATTCAAGGATGCATAAAAAGCTGACAATTACATTCATCCGGCTATGCTGATCCTTAAAAAGCTCCCGGAAGGAAAATTTCCTGTGGACAAGGCCGTATTCCTGGATTTCCACAAACCTCGCTGAAATATTGACCTCTTCCTTTTCTATTTTACCGAATTTGCTGCGGATAGGGTCAATTTTTTCTATCTGCTTTTTTACGATGGACTTATATATTTCATACAGCTTAGCCAGGGTAAGTCCGTCCAGCAGCTCCTCAACGGGTACTTCCTCCTTATAATCCAGTATCTCCTTAGGAATAGAGGGAGCCCTGAATACCACACGTGCTGCATCCTGCTGCTTGTCCTTAAGCTCTTCGGCGGCATATTTATACATCTTATATTCCAGAAGTCGCTCTACAAGCTCCTGTCTGGGGTCGGCACCTTCCTCCTCCTCGTTTTCGGGAGCAGGCAAAAGCATTCTTGATTTTATTTTAACCAGTGTTGCCGCCATGACAAGAAATTCACTCATAATATCCAGATTTTTGGCCTCCATCTGCCTGATATAATCAAGATATTGCTCTGTTATCAATGCTATCGGTATATCGTAAATATTTATTTTATTCTTATCAATCAAATGAAGCAACAGGTCAAGAGGACCTTCAAATGCCTCCAGCTTAATCGGTATACTCATATTATCCCTTTCGTTATTATGGATATAGTCAGGCTTTATTATCAGCCTTTGTCTTCAGCTTTATATAGACAATCTCAGGCACATTAAAGAGTCTTGGCATATATGAATGGGTTCCCAATCCGCGGGAAACTATCATATATTTATTATTATCCTCAAAGCTGCCCGAATAATATTTTGGAAAGAATTTTACCTGAGGAGATATTACTCCTCCAAGTCCCGGTAGCCTCATCAAGCCACCATGAAGATGGCCTGACACAGTCAGATCGGATCCCCAGCGGGAATATTCATGAAAATGTTCAGGATTATGGGCAATCAAAAGCCTGAAATAATTATTGTTAGTATTACCCAGCATGGAAGTCAGGTATTCCCTCTTCATAACCGGTATCCTGCGCTTCCTGAAAAATTCTTCTCCTATTGTCACGCCCCAGATGCTTATTTTTGAATTATTCTTATGATAAAATGCAGCCGTGTTATCAAGAATTTCAACCCCAAGCTCCTTAAGCCTGTCCCTGTATTCAATCCACGCAGCATAAAGCTCTCTGTCACAAGACCGTCCAGAGGCCTTATACTGCTCAAGTGTTTGCTCATGATTGCCATAGGCATAATATATCCTGTACTTGCCGGCAAGATATTCAAGCAGCTTATATGCGTTTGATGGATATGCCTTTTTGCTCTTATCCACAAGATCTCCGGCTACCAGAATAAAATCTGGTGACAGCTTGTCTATGGCCTGTACCAGCCTCTCATTATCCCTGCCAAAGCTCTTATCATGTAGATCTGCAAGAACCACAAAGCCTGTACCATCCATATTCTCCGGCAGTTTGGCTGATGAAATGCTGTATCCGGTAATGGTAAAGAATTTCTGCTCAATTGCTGACCATATAAGCAATATTATTATAAAAATCAAAATCCCCAGTAATATATTCATTAATAAAATCACAATCTTTCTTTTTCATACATTAACTGTATTTGCAGGCCTTTTATAAGATTATGCTTGCCTAAACCAATGCCGACTCAAATTCATTCTACATTAGTAGGCTGTTCTCATCTGCTTATCCTGCCATACCAAACCCTATTATAATATACTAATAAGCGTCTTAAGTGTCAATAAGCGATAAGCTCTGTTCTTTTGTTTGTTTTTCGCATATAAAAATGTGGCAATTCTACATCAGTAATTTTAATTAAAAGAGGGATTACCATTTAGGAAATCCCTCCATTAATTCCACACAATCAATATTAGTAAATATATAAGAAAATTACTTGTATGCACAGAAGAAGCGCTTGAGTACCTTAATGAAGCAATCCTTGTAGCCTGCCTTATCCACTGCCTCGGATGCAACAATATCAAGTCTGCCTATCTCTTCATTCTGATAATAATACACTACTTCACCTATTTTAGCTTTGGCTTCTACCGGAGCCTCCACCTTCTCATATAAAACAAGTTCTTTTCTTATTTCCTCAGGACTTCTTCCCTTTACACAAAGGTAGGAGAATTTACCCGCCGGCTCACCCTGAACAGTGTCCGAAACTCCTCTGACAACCTTAACAGGATTAATTGTTATATCATTGTTATCATCAACATAAATGCTGTAATTGGCAAAGCCATAGTTCAGCAGCTTTGTAGCCTCTGCAAATCTGGTCTTAGTATCCGGTGCCGCCATAATTACTGCAATCAGATCCATATTGTTTCTTCTGGCTGTAGCTGATAGACAATACTTTGCAAGGCTTGTGGAACCGGTTTTAAGTCCGGTTATTCCCTGATAAAATCTCACCAGCTTATTGGTATTGCTTAAGCCAAATTCAGACTGCCCTCTTTTTGTGGTATGTATAATGGTGTCCATCCAGATGGTGGCATAATTGCTGACCTCAGGGTGCTTTGTAATAAGCTCCCGTGACATCAGGGCCACATCATAGGCGGATGAATAATGGTTGTCTTCGTCCAGACCGGTGCAGTTGACAAAATTGGTATTATTCATCCCCAGCTCCTTTGCCCGCTTGTTCATCCTTGCCACAAATTCCTCCTCAGAGCCGCAAATCAGCTCAGCCATGGCAACGGAGGCGTCATTTGCACTGGCCACACTGATGCACTTTATCATAGTATCAACCGTCTGAACCTCAAAAGGCTCCAAATAGACCTGAGAACCTCCCATGCTTGCTGCATACTCACTTACGCTGACCTCATCCGTCAGCTTAATCTGACCGGCATCAAGGGCCTCAAATATTAGCAGTAAGGTCATTATTTTGGTAATGCTGGCAGGCTTTAAGCGCTCATCCTTGTTCTTTTCAAAAATGATTGTCCCTGTCGAGCCCTCCATCAGCACAGCTGAAGTTGAGCTTATGTCTAACTGGACATCCTGTGTTCCGACTGCCGCTATGGCTTCTCCTTCCGTTTCAGGTGATGTATTAAGAAGCTTTGCATAGCCTGGGGCAGGATAAAGCAAAATAAAGAACACAGAGCACAATAAAAAAAGCGATATTATCTTCTTCAATTTGACCTCCATGAGGCTTGCGCATATCCAATCAGAGCCTGCTGATCGGATGCATGCCTTGTATACAGAATTCTATTATAATTTTAATCAAGCCCTGCCGATTTTAGACCATGTTATGCAAAATATAATATGAATTCTGTATATGGAGAGACTGAAGTATATGTTAAATAAATGAAAAATGGTTTCAATATAATTCACGCCTTAAATCATGAAATATTACGGATGATTTTGCTTTGACGGTGTTTTTTATAATAAATATTAACTTCATATGATTTATCTCTTAATTTACTACAATCTCAGTCCTTAGCACCTTTCCCTTAACCTTGGCATAAATAGTTGCCCTGCCCTTTCCTTTGGCCTTTACCCTGCCAAACATATTGACTGCTGCAACCCTTTTGTCGCTGCTTTTATAGCTGACAGGAGCAATTATCCCACGGACTTTGAGCCTGTAGCTTTTTCCTACCGACAGAGTAAGCTTCTTTTTATTAATATCTATAACATGCACCAGACAACGGAATTGCTTGTCGCCGCTTTTTGCTATGATATAGGTTTTTCCCGGTCTGTAAGCCTTGACGATTCCTGCAAAATTGACTTCTGCTATATTAAAGTTGGTTGAGGCAAATTCAACCCTTTCTTTATCGCCAAAAGCAAATAGCCTGTACTCCTCACCCACCAGCAGATAAAGCTTGCTTTTGCTTAAATGAAAGGAAAAAGGCAGGATAATTCTTCTATTGTAAAAAAGGGATGTGTTGCTGTAAATATAGTTAATTACCAGTAAAGCAATAATTATAATAGCTATATATTTATAAATCCTGAAAATAAGAGGCTGTCTGTTCTTTTTGCTATGCCGCTTCATAATCTAATATGTCCTTCCTCTGCAGATAAAAGCATCGATTTATATATTTTATGAAGACGGCCACTAAAAGATAATAAATGATTAAGATAGAGCCTGATACTAATCAGCCAAATACTATTTATGCTTAATGCTATTTGCTCGTAGCTATTTTAACTCCTCTACCCCGTCACTTGTTACTATGGCGTATACATGCTTCTGCTTCTTCGGCTGCTTTGCATTTATGGTAAATGCCTTTCTTAAGCGCTCACTTGCCTGCCTTAGCCTGTTCTGGTCATTGGCATACAATCTGGCAAGAATATCTCCGGTATTAACCTTATCCCCAAGCTTTTTCTTAATAATTATTCCGACTGTCAAATCAATAATACTATCCTTTGTTTCCCTTCCGCCGCCTAGCAGCAGGGATGCCATTCCCACCTCATCGGTCCGGATATCCGATACATAACCATCCGACTCTGCCGTTATATCATATGACAGGCTTGCCCTATCAAATTTATCGGTATTGTATACATAGCTGCTGTCCCCGCCCTGGGCAGCTATAAATTCTGCAAACTTGTTCAGCGCTCTCTTATCCTCTATTGTCTTAAGAAGCATTTGCTTTGCACAGCTTAGATCAGGCGCAGCTCCGGCTCCAAGCAGCATCAGGGATGCCAGAGCAAGGCTTACCTCCAGCAAATCCTCCGGCCCCTTTCCATTCAGGGTATTGATTGCTTCAATTACCTCAAGGGTGTTGCCCACCGCATAGCCCAGAGGCTGGTTCATGTCCGTAATAACCGCAAAGGTTTTTTTGCCGGCGATTGTACCTATTTGAACCATTTCCTTTGCCAGGGACAGAGAATCCTCGTAGCTTTTCATAAAGGCACCGCTGCCGGTTTTAACATCAAGCACAATAACATCCGAGCCGGCAGCCAGCTTCTTGCTCATAATGCTGCTGGCTATCAGTGAAATATTATCAACAGTTGCAGTTACATCCCGAAGGGCATATATTTTTTTATCGGCTGGGGCCAAATTGGCTGTTTGTCCGACTATAGCCAGCTTGATCCTGTTTACATTGCCGATAAACTGCTCAGTTGATATGCTGGTTGAAAAGCCCGGAAAGCTTTCCAGCTTATCAATGGTCCCTCCCGTATGCCCCAGGCCTCGTCCTGACATCTTAGCCACCGGAATACCCAGAGCTGCAACCATGGGACTAAGCACCAGCGAGGTCTTATCACCAACCCCACCTGTACTGTGCTTGTCAACCTTTATTCCGTCTATGGCCGATAAATCCAGCATGTCACCGCTACCGGCCATTGACATGGTGAGGGCGGCAGTTTCTTCATGGTCCATTCCGTTTATACAGACAGCCATTAAAAAGGCTGCCATCTGATAATCAGGTATTTTGCCATCAGTGAAGTTTTCAACCAAATACTGAATTTCTTCCCTGCTCAAGCGTTCCTTCCTTTTCTTTTTATTAATGATATCATACATATTCATAGCTATACCCTGCCTTTCCATACATGCTTGATAATGGATTTTATCAGTATTATACATTATTCCGGAAAAAAATCATATTTATGTTTATAAACTTTTAAATAACTGCTGTTTGCAATATTTTCAAACCATTGCAGCATTTTGCCTGCATCAGGCATATATTCAGAGTATACAAGCAACATCATGACGAACTTTTACACTTTAAACAAATAAACTGTTGACGAAGATTCCAAAAAAGGATAAAATAATACAACTAATATAAGTAAAGCGAGGGAGATATCAGAGATGAGTTTCACATTCGTTAAGGAAGTTATTTCACCGGAGGAGCTGGTAAGAGCCTTTCCGTTGCCGGCACGGGATGTACTTATTAAGAAGGAACGTGATAAGCAGATTAAGGATGTCTTTACCGGTGCTTCCGACAAATTTCTCGTGATTATCGGACCATGCTCAGCAGACAACGAAGATGCGGTCTGCGATTATATATCAAGATTGGCTAAGGTACAGGAAAAGGTAAAGGACAGGCTTATTCTTATACCAAGGATTTATACCAACAAGCCCAGAACAACCGGTGAAGGCTACAAGGGTATTGTTCATCAGCCGGACCCTGAAAAGGAGCCGGATTTGGCTGAGGGCCTTATTGCTATGAGGAAAATGCATCTTCGTGCAATTGCTGAATCTGGTCTGACCGCTGCAGATGAAATGCTTTATCCTGAAAACTGGCCTTATGTAGAGGATATCCTCTCCTATGTTGCAGTTGGAGCCCGTTCGGTTGAAAACCAGCAGCACAGACTTACAGTAAGCGGCATGGACGTACCTGTAGGAATGAAAAATCCAACAAGCGGCGACTTGTCGGTTATGCTTAACTCCATAGTTGCAGCTCAGGCCAGCCATACCTTCCTTTACCGCAAATGGGAAGTAAAGACCAGCGGTAATCCTTTAGCCCATGCAATCCTTCGTGGAGCTGTCAACAAGCATGGCCAATGCATTCCAAATTACCATTATGAGGATTTGAATTTGTGTGTTTCCTTGTATAATGAGCGTGACCTTGTCAATCCCGCAATTATTGTTGACGCCAACCATGCAAATTCAAACAAGCAGTTTAAGGAGCAAATCCGCATAGTCAAGGAGGTTCTCCATAGCCGAAGGGTATCTCAGGAAATTGCCACGACGGTCAAGGGCGTCATGATCGAAAGCTATATCGAGGAAGGTAACCGCAAGGTAAGCGAACATGTATATGGTAAATCAATAACAGACCCCTGCCTTGGCTGGAACGATTCCGAGAAGCTGATTTATACAATAGCAGACAGCCTGTAAAGTAAAAAGAGAAGTCGTCATATGGAGCAATTATGAAGACTTCTCTCTTTTTATCTTATTAATATATTTCAATTTTATAATTTTATATTATATCTCGGCATCCCTTCATGCCCGTGGATGGGTTCTCATATATACTTCCCTGCTGTTTTTATAACCCGAGCTCATGTATATCTGGGTGGTTGATATATCGGAATGGCCCAAAAATTCCTGAACGCTGCCCAAATCAGCTCCGTTATCCAGCATATGGGCGGCAAAGGAATGACGGATTGAATTAGGATTGACATCCGTTATGCCTGCAGTATCGGCATAATATTTAATTATCTTCCACAAGCCCTGCCTGCTGATGGCTTTACCTGATGAATTAAGGAATAGTATGTCACTTTTGCTTTTGTCATAATATTTAGATCTGATATTCAGATAATCCTGCAGCGCTTTTTTGGCCGAATTTCCAAATGGAATGATTCTTTCCCTGAATTCTCTGCAAATTATGTAACGAGCACTCATATTCACATCCGACAATCTGATGGATATCAGCTCGGAAACCTTTATTCCGGTTGCATACAAAAGCTCCAGTATCGCCTTGTCCCTGATACCTTTATGACTTTTAGTGTCAGGCTGCTCAAGAAGCCTGTTTATCATCTGTGTATCCAGAACCTGAGGGGCTTTTTTTCTAACCGGCGGCGGTTTAATTCTTTCCGATGGATCGTTAAATATTATCTGATGCTTTATCAGATACAGGATAAAGGCCTTGACTGCTGCAATGTTTCTGTTGATTGATGATGGGGACAAGCCTTCATTTTCAAGGGCAAGCAGATATGACTTCAGGTTTGTCTCACTGATTTTAGTGACACTTTGAATGTCCTGCCTGATGCAAAAGCTATAAAGCTTTTTTAAATCATTCATATAGGCCTGCAGGGTATTTTCTGATGCATCCTTGACATCCCTCATATAGGAAATAAAATCATTAATGAGTTGCTCCATACACTTCCTCCCTTATCACTAAAATCAGTAAATCAACTAATTTATTGATATATTCTGTTTATTCCGGGAAAAATAGAAGCAGCAAATCAAATGGAGTAAACAGAATATTTTTATGTAAACAATCCCAGAGTCTTTTTCAGCAAATATGCTCCCGGAAATGCCTCCAATAAGCTTGCCACCAGCAAGGCCAGAGCCAGAATCAGAATCAAACCGATATTGGCCCTTAGCTCTCTGGCAATAACCTTTATATTTGCACGGTTATCCCGGTATATAAAGCTGCAAAGCCTGTAGCCCTTATACAGGCTGATTAAGCCTACAGGAAGATATAAAATTCCATGTGGAAAAACATATACTATTACCAGCAACAGGCCCTTGACACCGTACTCCAGTGTAAGTGCCGATATCAAAAAGCCGGTAAAGAATCCGAAGGAAGTGATCTTATAAGCGATATAAGGAATACCGAGTATTGTTATGCATAACAGCCAGTATATAAAGAAATCCCTCAGATTATTTCCGAGTATATAAAGAAACAATCCCATATAGTCAATATCATTTCCTACTATTCTAGGAAAGATATCGGTTTTGAAATTTCTTATCTGTGTTATATAATTTACTTTAAAAACATTGGCGCAAAGTATACCCAAAAACAGTCCCAAAATCAACAGAAAAAGTGATAGCTGCAATACATTTAGCCGGTTCAGCTGCGATTTTAACTGATTCATCTGCCGTCTTCCCATCATCTATTATATAACATAAATATGACGGGAAAAACGGTTTAGAACAAGCTATTGATTATTTTCAAGCTTTGCTTTTAATGCCAGGATTCCTGCTACTGTTTTGGCATCCGTGATTTCTCCGTTAAATATCATATCTGTCAGCTCATCAATTGAATGACGCTCAACTGTTACAAATTCATCATCATCCAGCCTTTGCCTGCCGGCCTTAATGCCGGTGGTATAGAATATCGATATCCTTTCGTTGCTGAACGCTACCGTTGTATAGACATCAATCAGATGATATACCTCGCCTGCAATATAGCCGGTCTCCTCCTGACATTCCCGTATTGCGCAGCTGGTGCTGTCCTCACCGGGATTTTTGCTGCCGGCGGGGATCTCCAGGCTATAGCCGTCGATAGCGTTGCGATACTGCCTTACCATAATGATTTTGCCATCGCTGTCAATCGGAATCATGGCTGCAGCACCCTTATGATCTATAAAATCAAAAGTGACTGTTTTATCCTCTCCATCTATTTTAATCGTATCTGAATAAAGATCTATTATTCGTCCCTTGTGAATTAAATTTCTGTCTATACGCCTATACATGATGAAAAACTCCTTATGCAATCTTTCTACTTCATCCATATAATCTTTATTTCTTTCAATTGTTGTATAATAAGCATATCTGATAAAATCATTTAAGTATTTTGGCCAGCGTTTTTCAGGAACTGTCTTGCATATATTATACCAAGCCCTGTTTCTTCAAGGATCTCTCTTTTTAGCCCCTCTAATATTGATTCGCCATCACTTACTCCTCCACCAGGAATTGTATAAGCTGATTTTTTTTCACATAAACTAATGCAATTTTCCCGGTATTATCAAACAAAATGGCACGTGCTAAAATTTTAGGAGATCTATTACTCAAACCTGTACTTCCTATAATATCATCATCAGTAATTTTTTTAATTATATCCATTTCTTTATTCGTATAAATATTATACGTACCTTCCCTTCTTCTTTTATCTTTATCTTATAATATTCCCTTAAAATATTATTATATTTTTCTTTAATTTCTGCCCTGTTATATTCATTTGTCATATAAATTCTATAATCAGATCTGTTTATTTATTTCCGCTTAATTCCTCGGCCTTAGCATAACAGGCATCGGAGGCTTTCAGTATTGCATTTCTGAAGCCATACTCCTCCAGAGCCTTTACCGCCGCAATAGTAGTACCCCCCGGCGAGCAGACCCTATCCTTTAATGCTGCAGGATGCTCCCCGCTTTCCAGCACCATAGCCGCGGCACCCAATACAGTCTGGGCGGCAAGCTTATATGCTTTATCCCTTGGAATGCCATAGCTTACCACACTGTCAGCCAAAGCCTCAATAAAGATATATACGTAAGCCGGTGAGCTGCCGGACGCACATACTACCGCGTTCATATACTTTTCATCAAATACCTCATATTTGCCGAATGATGAAAAAAAATCAGCTATAACTTTTCTTTCATCCTCAGTAAAGCAGTCATCTGAAAAGCTGATTCCCGTCATTCCCTGAAAAACCTGTGCAGGTGTATTGGGCATAGCTCTTACAATCCTGATATCCTGCCCCAGTTCATTCTTTAAATAAGATATAGTAATTCCGGCGGCTATGGAAATTATAACATGCTCCCTCGTCACAGCATTTTTCAGCTCGGCCATAAGCTGGGGAAAGCCCTGGGGCTTAACTGCAAGCACAAGATACTTGCACTGCTTTGCCAGCTCTGCATTGTCAGTTATATAAGGGATAGCAGCTTCCTTCGCTACCTCTTCTCTTCTGGCGGCAGACGCATCGGTAAAAAGAACCTCATTCTGACCAAATGTTCTTATAGCAGCCTTCAATAAGGGATATCCCATATTACCTGTTCCAATAAAACCAAATAAAGCCATTTCAGCACCCAAGCCTTTCTTGCATTCTATATTTAAAATAATGATAAATTTCAGTCCGATTTTATCAAATTTCATCCTTCTTTTTGATATTTCATATTTTAACACATATCCAAAAAAATAGGTAGTATTTTAGCATAAATATGCAAAAAATACTACCAGTTTTTTAATCAACAGAAAGTCTTTCTTTCATCAATAGAAAATTCTTTCTACTAACTTATAGAGTAAAATCAGGCACAGCAGTTCTCAATCATGCTTTCAATTCTGTCAAGGCCCTTCTTAATCTGCTCCATAGAGATTGCATAGGATAATCTGATATGGTCAGGACAGCCAAAATCCTGGCACGGAATAACCGCTACATTAAAGTCCTCAATAAGTATTTTTGCAAGATTGCTTACATCTCCGATTAGCTGCCCCTTATATTCCTTCTTCAGCAGCTCGCTTACATCTATAAACATGTAAAAGGCACCCTGGGGCTTTAAGCATGATATAAGCTTCATGGCAGAAATCCGCTCATACATATAATCCCGTCTTTTTCTGAATTCCTCACGCATTTTGCAGACTGAATCCTGAGGTCCTACCAAGGCTTCATATGCAGCCTTTTGTGCGATTGAATTAGGATTGGAGGTTTGATGAGACTGCAGGCTGGCCATTAGCTTCGCTATTTCCTTTGATGAGCCGGTAAAGCCTATTCTCCAGCCTGTCATGGAATAGCTCTTTGCAACGCCACTGCAGGTAATTGTTCTCTTATATATTTCATCATTAAGGGATGCTATACTGATTGCCTCACCCTCATATATCAGATGCTCGTACATTTCATCCGATACAACATAGAAATCCTTTCTTACAGCCAGCTCAGCTATTTCCTCAAGCTCTTCTCTGGTATAAATCATACCTGAAGGATTGCTGGGTGAATTAAGTATAAAGGCCTTTGTCTTCTCCGTGCAGGCAGCCTCTATCTGTGCTGTCGTTACCTTGTAGTTGTTGGCCTTTTCGCCATGAATAATTACTGGTACTCCATCCGCCAGTCTTACGATCTCCGGATAACTCAGCCAATAAGGTGCAGGAATAATAACCTCATCACCAGGATTCAGGATAGCTTCAAAGATATTGGTCAGTGAATGCTTTCCGCCATTGCTGACAACAATTTGTGACGGTTCATAATTGATATTGTTAAATTTAAGGAACTTCTCACATACCGCCTTGCGCAGCTCAAGGGTTCCTTCAGCAGGAGTATACTTTGTAAAACCGTCCTTAATAGCCTTGATGGCAGCCTCGCATATATTGTCAGGCGTATTGAAATCAGGTTCACCCGCACCAAAACCTACAACATCAATCCCCTTGCTCATTAATTCCTTGGCTTTAGCGGTAATAGCCAGGGTTGAGGAGGGTTTAACCGCCATAGCCTTCCTAGATAAAGTTAATGCCATCTTATCCTACCATCCTTCGCTTTAATTTATTTAATTTATAATATGTATTACTTTTTATAATGAATTTTTTTCTCTAATTTTTTTTGATTTTAAAGTGTAGACTGATTAACTTTTAACATTGTATTATAGTCTTTTATACATTGTCAATAATAATTTTCAAAATAAATGAAAAATGTGTTTTCTACGGCTTTCATATGTGTGTCTACGACGGACTTTTTGTGCAATTTGTACATTTAAAAATATTATTATATTTTTACTCATTGTATAATTCATTGTAATTTATATCAAATTCGAAGTATAAAAAAAGCACTTACTTCGGTAAGTGCTTTAAGCAGACTACCTGACCTAATCACTGGTTCAATAAAGGTCCTTTAACTGCACGAAAGGCGATATGTTCATGTAAAGTCACGATTATGCACCAGTGACAGGCTTGACCGCTAGTTATCATGCCGGCTTTTATGTAATATTCCATAAATAGCACAAAACATCATAACTAGGTAATATATGAGTTCTATATCTATTTTAATAATCATAGAACTACCTCCTTATAAACGGCGGTAGCCTGCATAATTACGCTACCATATTTTTGCAATAATGTCAAATTAAAGAATTTGAATTTTCTATTATTACCTTTTCATGTTGAAATTGTTAAGAATTAAATGCTAACAAAAAAACCTTGCAAACATTTACTGTCTACAAGGTTTTTGATTTCTACTTCAAGTATTATTTAGCGTATTCAATTACTCTTGATTCTCTTATAACATTAATTTTAATCTGTCCTGGATATTCCATTTCATTTTCAATTTTCTTAGATAAATCTCGTGCCAATAATACCATATCAGCATCGCTGATCTGTTCAGGCACTACCATAACTCGGACTTCTCTTCCCGCTTGTATAGCGAATGATTTTTCTACCCCTTTAAAGCCATTGGTAATATCCTCGAGTTGCTTAAGCCTGTTGATATATGTTTCCAAGGTCTCACGTCTTGCACCAGGTCTGGCCGCTGAAATTGTATCAGCTGCCTGAACTATACATGCAATCAATGACTGGAATTCCACATCTCCGTGATGTGCCTCTACAGCATTTATTACTATCGGAGATTCCTTATACTTTCTTAACAGGTCTACACCAATCTGTACATGGGTTCCTTCCATTTCATGATCAACCGCTTTACCTATATCATGCAAGAGTCCTGCACGCTTAGCCAGTCTGACATCGACACCGATTTCGCCTGCCAAAAGTCCTGACAGGATTGCCACTTCAACCGAATGCTTTAGTGCATTCTGTCCATAACTTGTCCTGAATTTCATCTTGCCCAGTAGCTTGATCAGCTCAGGATGCAAACCATGAACTCCTGCTTCAAGTGAAGCCTGTTCTCCAGCTTCTCTTATCATTGCATCGACTTCTTTGCTGGCCTTCTCAACCATTTCCTCAATTCTTGCCGGATGTATGCGACCATCCAGAATAAGCTTTTCAAGAGCAATCCTTGCAATCTCTCTTCTTATGGGATCAAAGCCTGATAGTATTACAGCCTCCGGAGTATCGTCAATAATCAGATCCACACCTGTCATTGTTTCAAGGGTTCTGATATTGCGTCCCTCTCTTCCGATAATCCTGCCCTTCATCTCATCGTTTGGCAGCTGTACAACAGATATTGTCGCTTCAGCAACATGATCTGCAGCACATTTCTGGATTGCGGTAACTACCAGCTCCTTTGCTCTCTTGTCTGCTTCTTCCCTCGCTTTGTTCTCCAGCTCCTTAATCAGCATAGCGGTTTCATGTTTAACTTCTTCTTCAACAGTCTTAATCAGATATTCCTTAGCTTGTTCAGAGGTTAGTCCTGAGATTTTCTCCAGCTCCTGCAATTGCTTTGCATGGATTTCCTCCACTTCCTGCCTAAGCTTTTCAAGCTCGGCCTCCTTTGCAGCGAGTCTGGCTTCCTTTTTTTCCAGTGCTTCGGTTTTTCTGTCCAAGGTTTCTTCCTTGCTCAGAACACGCTTCTCGTATCGTTGTAATTCTGCTCTACGCTCTTTCGTCTCCCGCTCAAATTCATTCTTGGCTCTCAAGGTTTCTTCCTTGGCCTCGAGCAGGGCTTCTCGCTTCTTAGTCTCAGCTGTTCTTAAAGCTTCATCTATGATTTCTCTTGCCTTTTCATCAGCACTGCCTATCTTGGCTTCATAAACCCTGATGCGGTAGGCAATAGCGATTTTCCAGGTAAGAAGAGCTACGACTATCATAATTACAACTACTACAGCGATAGCGATAATTATATCCTTAGCTTCTGCTGGCACAGGAACACCTCCTTATTTAGTTTTCATTGTACAATTAAGTTAACTTTATAAACGATCATCATATGTTCAAGTAGATCTATTCATAAAAAGTTCACTTCTACTAAGAATACAACACATAAATTCTATACTTTTTTTTGCATTATGTCAAGTATATAAGCGAATATTTATTTACAATTGTAGAAAATTATTTGAATATACTGAAAGCAATATATGCATATCAAATAAATTATCTATAATGTCTAATAATTTATAATTATGCATAAATTATAGTTTTTTTGCTAATTTATAAACTGTTATATCTGAAACTTATTGATAATTTAGAGCCTGCCCATATAATAAAAGCCCTTGCTTTCCTCCAAATACACATCTACGATTTTACCGATAAGGCTTTTATCTCCTGCAAAATGCACCAGAATATTATTACTTAAACGGCCCGTCAGATAGTCCGGATCCTGCCTGTTAACCTCTTCTACCAGCACCTTTTGCCAGCTATGAACATGCCTGCCGGAGGCTATGGTGCAGCTTTGCTGTATTTCCTTAAGCAGTCTGTTGAAGCGCTCCTTTGCAAGCTCTTCATCCACCTGCTCCTTCATGGTGGCAGCAGGGGTTCCGGCTCTTTTTGAATAAATAAAGGTAAAGGCGCTGTCAAAGCCCACCCTTCTAACCACATCCAGGGTATCCTCAAAATCCTCCTCGGTTTCTCCCGGAAAGCCTACTATAATATCTGTAGTCAATGATATATCGGGCATTGCATTGCGTATTTTTTCTACCAGACTTAAATAGTCTTCCTTGGTATATCTTCTGTTCATAAGCTTCAGCAGCCTGCTGCTGCCGGATTGCAGCGGCAGATGCAAATGCCTGCATATCTTTTTGCTGTTTTTCATTACCTCAATCAGCTCATCAGATAAATCCTTGGGATGAGATGTCATAAAGCGGATTCTTTCTATACCATCTATTTTTTCAACCTGCTCCAGTAGCTGGGCAAAGCTAACGGGCTTTTCCAGAGTTTTACCATATGAATTTACATTTTGCCCCAGCAGCATAACCTCAATTACCCCATCAGCAGCCAGAGCCTTTATCTCATTAATAATGTCCTGAGGATTTCTGCTTCTCTCCCTGCCCCTTACATAAGGAACTATACAATAGCTGCAGAAATTGTTGCAGCCAAACATTATGTTGACTCCTGCCTTGAAGGGATATTTCCGATCGTTAGGAAGATTTTCAACTATCAGATCAGTATCCTTCCATAAATCTATTATCATACGATCAGAATCCAAATGGGTCTGAATAAGCTCAGCCAGCTTGAAAATGTTATGGGTACCGAAAATAATATCCACAAAAGGAAAGCTTGTCTTAATTTTTTCTACAACAGCCTCCTCCTGCATCATACAGCCACATAGGGCGACTATCATACCGGGATGGTTTTTCTTTATGGTACCTAAGGTTCCCAGTCTGCCGTATACCCTGTTATTGGCATTTTCCCTTACAGTGCAGGTATTGTACAAAACAAAGTCTGCGTCCTCTGTGTCTGTCTCAACATAGCCGATCTGCTTTAAAATCCCTGACATTTTCTCGGAATCATGTGCATTCATCTGGCATCCGAAGGTTTCTATATGATAGGTCTTCCTCCTGCCTGTTTTTTGATATTCAAGCTCGAATCTTGCCCTGAGCTCATTTATAAAGCCCAGCTGTCTGGCTGCTTCAAGCTCATTTGCATTGGTATTTTCATTAATCATAGTGTCCTCCATTCTGATATTAGACGATTTTGGTCAGATAACTCAGTATAGCCATTGTATTATCAGGGCACCGAATTCAAAAATAACCGGCATGATTTCCTCATAGGTTATAGCCCTGTAAGATATATCAAGAGGAAAGGCGGCCTCCTCATCCACCGTCTCGATAGTCAGAGCCGGCTTTCCAAAATATTCGCTGTAATAATGTACTGTGTTACCTCCCGAATCGGAGGGATCAATTTCCTCCTGCGGAGCAACCAGCTGGTAATTTGTTACCTTTTTCAACCGTTTGGCAATATGTAAAACTCTTTTGTTATAGCTTTCAGGCATCTGGCTCCGGTAGTAATATATCTGCTTGCCTCTTGAATGGAAATCCAGAAAGCCCAGGCTTTTGTACTCTTTAAAAAGGCTAATAAGAGCCTTTGTTTCATTTTCACTTGCCGGATAATCCCCTTCAAACTTCTGCCTCCAAAGTCTGCTGGGGAAGTTCCTGTTTATATCCATGCCTCTTGCATTGAACTTCCACTCATGGTGCGGCAGCCGCATGGATTTGCATTTTGCCCTAAGCTCCTCATTCCTTATACAATCAAACCCTTCTAATGATATCATATAACCATCGGGATTTAACAGAGGAACAAAAAGGATCGTGTAGGTCTGCAAGAGCTCATGAATGCAGGCGGCATATAGCATTCTTTCATATTCAGATATCAGGTTCTTTGTAGGATTGTACAGCTTGCTCATTAGGGAGCTCTTCTGCTGTCTGTAGCAGGTATAGGATTGGGCATAAAATTCTATTATCCTAAGTAAAACCACAGGATTAATGGTCTCCCTGCCATGCACTCCTCCACAGCAGATCATATGCTTTTTTCCCTTGCCAAGCTTCAGCAAAGCTATGTCACGATTGTCATGGGATTTGCCAATCGTGACATATTCAAGTATTTTTCTATATTGCTTTGATAAGGCCTGTGCATCCTCAATCAGTTTATCATAGCTGTATATAGGGTCATCAAATCCGATTATCATAAAATCACCATGTATTATATCATGATATAATCTTATGATAAAACCCTATCTTTATGATGCTTTGCTAAAATTCAGCCTGTAAAAAATATCTTATGATTTTCTGCAGGATTACAAGTCTTTTTACAGGCTGTTAATATAATTAGCTCATATCCCTTTAAAAGGCATCAGGTGAATATATTTATGTCTTTATTCAACATTATAGAATATCTTTGCAAGCGGCGAATCGCCGGACAATATTAAGGTTTTTTCATTTCCCTTAAGGGAAGCCCTGGCTGCCTCAAGTGATCTGATGAAGGTGTAAAATTCGCTCTTTTCGGGAGTATTATAGGCGCTCGCCAGAATTCTCATATATTCAGCCTCGCCCTCTGCTATTATGGCGGCTGCCTGCGCTTCAGCATTGGAAATGCTGATTGCGACCTGCTTGTCGGTTTCATTGCGTATCTTCTGAGCTTCAGCTTCACCCTCTGCTGTATATGTGGCAGCTTTCTGGGCACGCTCAGATATCATTCTCTCATATACGGCATTTCTATTGTCAATAGGCAGATCCAGACGCTTGGTTTCCACCGAAATAAGTTCGATGCCGTATTGCTTCATGGAATCGCCAATGTAGTCTTTGATCTTATTATCCAGCTCCCCGTCTCTGCCACTTATTACCTCTGCCTGTGAGAGATTGCCTATAATATTCTTTATGGCATTATATACGGTAGCATCTATTCTTCCTTCCGCAGCAGCCACACTGGAATTCAGATTCTGATTAAAGGCCACCAGGTCCACAACCCGCCAGAGTACATAATTATCTACAACCATTGCCTGCTTATCCTGGGTTATAACATCAGATTCAGGCATATCATAAAATTGTATGCTCTTTGGCACTACATTTACCGTATCAATGAAGGGAACCTTCAAGGATATGCCTGCCTTATCAATAACCCTTTCTATTCTGCCAAATCTTTTAACCACACTGTACTGATTCTCATATGTGATTATTGCAGAGGAGGAAAATGCAGCCACTGCAGCAAGTATTACAATAATCATTATTATCCTTGCAATGATTTTCTTCATTCTCTTGCTCCTCCTTCCATCAGCTGATCAAGAGGCAGTAGCTTTTGTATGCCTGAATCGCCGCTGTCTATTATAACCTTCAAATCAGGCAATATGGATTCCATAGCCTCATAGAACATTCTCTGCTTGGTTATAGCAGGGTTTTTAATGTATTCCTCATACATCTTGTTAAACTTGGCAACCTCCGCATTTGCTTCATTAATTCGCTTAGTCTTGGTTGACTCAGCCTCCTGCAGTATCTTGTCAACCTTGGCCTCCGCCTGCGGAAGCTGCTCGTTCTGATACTTTGTAGCATTATTAATAGCTGTTTCCTTGCCCTGCTTGGCAGTTTCGACAGATTTAAAGGCCTTCATTACCTCTTCTGTCGGCGGTTCCGCATCCTGTATGCTTATATTGACCAGCTGTATTCCGATATCCTGCCTGTTAAGCTTATCAAGTATAGATTGCTTGATTTCGGACTGGATTTCGTTTTTTCCTGTTGTAATTACACTGTCCACATCATACCTTCCGACTACGGAGCGTATGCTGCTCTGGGCAATATTTTTCAAAATTGTTACAGGCTCATCCGATGCATACAAGGCTTTTACCGGATCCGACACCTTGTATTCCACGAAAAAGTCCACATTTACAAAATTGAAATCTCTGGTAATCATCATGGATTCCTTTTCGATATTCATATTTGTGGTCGCATCATAGCCTATAGTAAAGCCCTGTATTGTCGTATTTACCTTCTTTACCTTTTGAATTAGAGGCAGCTTAAAATGCAATCCTGCGGTGTTTACCGCACTGGCCTTGCCGAAGGTAATTACCACCGCCTGCTCTTCCTCCTTGATGGTAAAAAAGGAATCAAAAGCAAATAGCAAAATGAATAATATTACAATCAATGAAATTATCAGCTTGCCGAATCTGTTGAAAAACGATCCGGGATTAAATTTGGGTGGATAGTCATATACTTTTCTGTCAGCCACCGTTACCCCTCCTTTTAAAAAATGCCTGTTTATTAGTTGTCTCTATTCTCTAATCTGGCCGTTGCCGAAAATAATAAATTTGGTTGTGGTCAGTGCCTTCAGGCCCATAGGACCTCTGGCATGTAGCTTTTGCGTACTGATTCCAATTTCTGCCCCAAAACCGAACTCATTGCCATCGGTAAAGCGGGTTGAGGCGTTAACATATACTGCCGCAGAATCTATTTCATTAAGGAATTTCAATGCATTGCTGTAATCCCTGGTAATAATGGCCTCCGAATGCTTGGTGCTGTAATAATTGATATGGGCAATGGCCTCTTCAATGCTGTCAACAACCTTTAAGGAGATAATTTTGTCAAGATACTCGGTTTTGTAATCCTCCTCAGTGGCAACAGACAGCCTGCTGCATATTGCCCTGGCCGTCTCGTCAGCCCTTATCTCAACTCCCTTTGCGTTAAGCCGTTCATATAGAAGCGGTATGAAGCCTTCACTTATCTTCTTATGTATAACCAGTGATTCGCAGGTGTTACATACACCAAGCCTTTGTGTCTTTGCATTGTCTATAATATTCAGAGCCATATCAAAATCAGCATATTCGTCTACATAAATATGGCAGTTGCCTGTTCCCGTTTCTATAACCGGAATTGTACTGTTTTCGATAGTGGTCTTTATAAGGCCTGCTCCGCCCCTGGGAATAAGCACATCAATGTATTCATTCATCCTCATAAACTGTCTGGCCGTCTCCCTGGAGGTATCCTCTATCAGCTGGATTGCATCCTCAGGGCAGCCGCTGTCAGCAAGTCCCTTGCGCAGAGCTTTGACAATAGCCATGTTGGAATTGATGGCATCGCTTCCTCCCCGAAGGATAACAGCATTGCCGGTCTTAAAGCAAAGTCCGAAGGCATCGCTGGTAACATTAGGCCTTGACTCATAGATAATGCCCACAACTCCCAAAGGCACCACCTTCTGCCCTATAGTAAGCCCGTTGGGCCTTACCGTCATGGAAAGCACCTCACCAATTGGATCAGAAAGAGCACAAATCTGAAGCAGTCCGTCGGCCATTTCCTTTATGCGCTTAGGATTAAGACGGAGTCTGTCTATCAATGATTCCTTTACACCATTATCTATTGCCAGCTTAACATCCATTTCATTAGCTGCCAGTATTTCCGCCTCATTCTCAAGCAGCGACGCAGCACATGACCTAAGGGCATTGTTTTTCTCCTCCTGCATCAGCAGTCCCAGACGGGTGGCAGCCTGCTTAGCCCGGCTTCCCAATTGCTCCAAATAACTCATAAAATCCCTCCATCCAATTACTTGAATCAATAATTTTATTAACATTATTCTGAACACAAATATTATTCTAACCCAAATCAATGATCATGATGTCAATCTGCAAGCCAAGGTGTTCCCGGTCATATGCCGGATTTTGCATAATATTTTATGAGCTTATAATGATCTTTGTCGGGGTAATTATCATGTCTACAGCCACATCTTGCTCATCGGCCTCAATCCTGTCTATAAGCTGGAAATCATAAGCCAGCGCTATCCTGTAAAAGCCTATATTTTTGTGGGATTGCAAATATCTGTCATAATAACCGGCACCATAGCCGATGCGGTTGCCAGCAGGGTCAAAGGCCAGACCGGGAAGGATCATAAGATTAGCATTTAGCTGTTCATCATCCGCCGTATCCTCAGCAGAAAATATTCTGTTATTGTCCGGTCCAGGCTCAGGCACCCCGAATTTGCTTGCAACAAGTCCGTCTAAGCCTTCGATCTGATAAAATTCCATGTCCCTGCCCTCTACTCTGGGAACGAAGACTCTTTTGCCGTCAGCCAGTGACTGCATAATAATCTCGTGAGTGTCTATTTCCGACTTAAAGGAAATATAGCAAAAGAGATTGCAGCATTTTTGATATTGTCGGGTAGCAAAAAGCTTTTCCTTCAGCTTTTTATCATGCACACTCTTTTCATCTGCAGACAGACTGTTTCTTGCCGCCAACAGCCTGCTTCTGATCTCCTGCTTAACCATAAATTTAGCCATCAATATCAGTCCTTCCAGGCAATTTACTTTATTACCTGCCGTTTGCCGGATATTGCTTTTTTGAAATATAATCCATCATATTAAAGTCAGGCTTTTTATGTGCTACAAATAAGGTACCTACCTGACGGCCTTCGATTATGCGGGTAATATTGCGGACATCATCACCATTGGCGATAACCATGTCGGCTCCTGAAGCGGTTGCTATCAGGGCTGCACTTATCTTGGTGGTCATGCCGCCTGTTCCGACAGAATTAGATGTACCCTTTGCCATGCCGATTAAATCGTCAGTTATTTCGGGTATGTAAGGAATCAGCTTAGCTTCACTGTTCTTGTGGGGATCATCTGTAAACAGGCCGTCTATATCAGATAACAATATCAGTAAATCGGCTTCCACCAGCGCTGTTACTATTGCTGAAAGAGTATCATTATCACCAAAATCCAAATCTAGCTCTTCAGTTGAGACGGTATCATTTTCATTTACTATCGGTATTACCCCTCGTGCAAAGAGCTCGCTGAAGGTATTTTTTGCATTGTTTCGGCTGATTTCGTTAATCATCGTATATTTGGTCATAAGTATCTGTGCGGTGGTTTGATTATACTCCGAAAACAGCTTCTGATATACCATCATAAGCCTTGCCTGGCCTACAGCGGCACATGCCTGCTTTACAGAGCGCTCCTTAGGTCTTTCGGTCAATCCCAGGGCTTTCCTTCCTACCGCTATGGCACCTGACGTAACCAGCACCACATCCTTGCCCTGATTTCTTAAGTTGGTTAAAATCCTTATCAGGCGTTCCAATTTGTCAAGATTTAAACTTCCTGTCTGAGGATGTGTCAGTGATGACGACCCAATCTTGACAACTATGCGTTTTTTATCCTTTAAGTAACTCCTGTCTTCCAT
The DNA here is from genome assembly GCA_012512855.1 of Clostridiales bacterium. Lineage (GTDB taxonomy): Bacteria > Bacillota > Clostridia > Lachnospirales > Lachnospiraceae > Mobilitalea. Next base: position 19,245 of record JAAZDK010000037.1, on the reverse strand, counting down.
CTTTTCCTCCAAAATCTTTCAGCTTATATAAACTCACTTCCGGCCGAAACTGGCGGCTCTGTGAAGGAATTTCATCATCTGCGTTAATTCAGTATAATATTAGCATATCTGCTCTGTACCCGGCTTCTGCTTCAGTAAGATGCTATCGATTCCAATAATTGCCATTAATTGTAAAGCCAGCTCAGATGTCGTAATAACTATTAATAATCAGGCTTGAAGCGTGATGCAATAGCTTCAAATACCTTGATGCCGTCTATGGCAGATGAAGTAATACCTCCGGCATATCCGGCTCCCTCTCCGCATGGGTATATACCGGCGATGTTGCTTTCAAAGGCTTCATTACGTTTTATTCTTACAGGGGATGAGGTCCTGCTTTCCACCCCAGATAAAACGGCCTCTTCATCGGCAAAGCCCCTGATTTTTCTGTCAAAAGCAAGTATTCCCTCCTTAAGAGCCTCACAAATATCGCCTGGCAGGATACTGTTCAAATCCGCCAGCCTATATCCGCCCTTAATATTTGGTGTTATCCCACCTATTGTATCACTGGCTCTGCCCCTGAGCAAGTCGCCAAAAAGCTGAACCGGGACAAAACCGGCAGCGGCCTCATAAGCCTTGCGCTCCCATTTTCTTTGAAATTCTATACCGGCAAGCGGATGGCTACTGCTAAAATCCTCGGGATTAACCGTAACTACTATGGCGCTGTTGGCATTTTCCTCATCTCTGGCATAATTGCTCATGCCGTTGACTGCCAGAAGGCCCTGCTCTGATGAAGCATTTACAACAAAGCCGCCGGGACACATGCAGAAGGAATATACTCCTCTGCCGCTTTTTGTCTGGTGGGTCAGCTTGTAATCAGCAGCAGGCAGATAAATATAATCATCACCATACTGTGCTATACTGATAAAGCTTTGCTTGTGTTCTATCCTTAGTCCTATTGCAAAGGCTTTGGGCTCCAGTTTCAGTCCCCTCTTTAAAAAGAGCGAAAAGGTGTCTCTTGCCGAATGTCCTATTGCCGCCACCAGACAGCTGCATTTAAGCGTCTCCTTATTATTCAGCTCTATCGAATCCAGCCTGCCGTCCTTGATAAATATATCAGTCAGCTTCGTCTCAAAGCGAACCTCTCCTCCCAGGCGGATGATCTCATTTCGCATATTCTCAACAACAGTCCGCAGCTTGTCTGTGCCTATATGGGGCTTATTCAGGTAAATGATTTCCGAAGGGGCACCAAATTCTGCGAAGGTCTCCATTACAAGTGGATATCGCATCGCAGCATCCTTAACCATACTGTTAAGCTTGCCGTCTGAAAAGGTTCCGGCTCCCCCTTCCCCAAATTGCACATTGCACTCCGGATTAAGTTCGTTGCTTTTCCAAAAATGCTCCACAGCCTTAATACGCCTGGCTATCTCATAGCCCCTTTCTATAACCAGAGGCTGAAAGCCATGCCTTGCCAGCATTAAGGCTGCAAATAGGCCCGCCGGTCCGCTGCCAACTACAACCGGGCGATGCTGAAGGCTTATACTGCCGCTGGGGACAAAAGTGTAGCTGCTTTTCTCAGTAACCGATATTTGCGGATTTTTGCATCTGGCAACCAGCGCTTCCTCATCCTCTCTTTTATCAGGATACAGGGTCAGCTCCACATTATATATATATTTAATTTCATTCTTTCTGGCATCAATCGACTTTTTTACAATTGATATATCCTTAATCCCGTCAGCTTTAATTTTTAATGCTTTAGCTGCCGCCTGCTTTAAATCCTCCTGTGTATGCCGAAGAGGCAGCTTAAGCTGTGTAATTTTTATCATTGACAATCATGCCCTTCCATTAAGCCTTAACTGTAAGTATTTCTATATAATGATTTAATTATGAGGTATTTTCTTATGATTTATTTCTTCATGATAAATGATTCATCCATGATTTTAATCCATATCGGCCACCGCCCTGGCTGCGCCGGCTCCTGCCTGATATCCTGAGCTCCATGCCCACTGAAGGTTATAACCGCCGCAGGTACCGTCAACATCCAGAATCTCACCGGCAAAATACAAGCCCTCAATCAGCCTGGATTCCATAGTATCAGCATCAACCTCGGACGTATCAATCCCTCCTGCGCAAACCTGGGCTTCCTCAAAGCTATTGGTGCCATTAATCTGCATTATAAATTCCTTAATGCAACCGGCAAGCAAATCAAGCTCCTGTCTCCCCACCCTGCCTGATAATTTGTCCGGCTCAAGCTTCGCCTGCTTTATTATTGAAAAGGACAGCTTATTATTGAGGAGGCCTGTCATCATCTCTTCAATGGTTCTGTCAGGGTTAAAGCTGCACCGCTCACCAAGTAATTCACTAAGCTCCTGCCTTGTCATTGCAGGAAGAAAATCCAGCTTAAGAGAAACCCTTCTGTCACAGTCAAGAGCTTTTGCCGCAAATCGGCTTATCTGAAGTACAGGAATACCCGATATGCCATAATCGGTAAACAACACCTCACCATATTCCTTTGCACAAAGCTTGTTGTCAGTAAACAATTCCACAACTGCCTCAGTGCGTACTCCAGCTAAATTTTTGCAGAATTTTTCAGGAGATCTGAGCTGCACCAGGGCAGGAAGCGGCTTTATAATATTGTGTCCCAGTGCTTTAGCCAGTAAAAATCCGCTTCCGTCCGAGCCCAGCTTTGGCGATGCACAGCCGCCGGCAGCCAGAATTATTTTTTTCGCATAATAGCTTTTCTTTTTTGTAATAATTTCCTGACCGCTCCGGCTCATCCTTTTTAGATTATTGCCCTTTGATAAAGCCTTATTATCCTTCCTTGTATTATTTTTATCCGCTGCAGATGTTTTAGCTGCAGGAGCCTTGTATTCCAATGCATCGCAAATTACCGTGAACAAAGGTTCCTTTATCGCCCGCACAGTTTCATTAAATGAAAACTCTACATTAAGTCTTGCGCATTCCATCATCAATACCTTTACAACACTTGAGGCCTGCTCCGAATTGGGGTAAAGGTAGCCGTTTTTTTCCTTTGGATAAATGCCCAGCTCCCTGAAAAAACTGATGGTTTTATGAACATCAAAGGAGGATAATACCTTCATTGCAAATTCAATATCCTCCGACCTGTAGCACTTGTCAGTCTGAAGCAAATTGGTAAAATTGCATTTACCATTACCGGTAGCGAGTATTTTCTTGCCTGCGGCTTCCTTTTTTTCTATAACAAGCACCCGGCATCCGCTTCTGGCTGCGGCTATTGCAGCTACAAGTCCGGACGCTCCTGCTCCGATTACAATCAAATCATAAGTCAAGAGACAAGCCTCCCATACCAACTTAGATATTTTGTTTCATTATATTTTAGACTATATTTTATTTCAAGCGTTTATTTAAAAACTAAGCTTTTCTTAATGCTATGTTAATTTTCTAAGCTATTATAGTTAATATACATAAAAAGCAGGCCTCCTACATCTGCCAAAATCAAGCTGTGTAAGAGCCTGCATTACCAAAGGACCAGCACATGCCAGTAAGCATCCTTCTTTGATTTTTGCTTAAATATTAATACGGATAACCATCCTTAACTGTTTTTTTAACCAAAAAAACATATTAGTCTTTTGTATTTCATTTTAGTCTGTTTTATATGATATTGCGAAAATCAGCTGGAGTAGCTTTCCAGCAATGAATAGAGTTCATCCAGGCTGTTCACATAAATTCCCTGAATCAGCTCCAGCCTGTCCTCCTCCGGCAGGCTTTTGGCATCTATGCTGGTATATCTGTATATACTCTTTAAATCACTGTTATAAACAACTATATAACCATCCTTGATAACCACATAATATCTGTAGGGCAGAAAATCCTCATTGTAGCTTTTTCTAATTACTATTTCCTCATCTGAGAAATAAATCAGCTCAGCCGAAATCAATCCCTTATTATATTCAGATAGAGGCAGATCCCTCATATAGTCGGCAAGATAATCTATAACCTCCTGTCTGGTCAAGCCCACCAGGTGGGCAGGAGGATTAAGCTCCTGTCTTGTTGTGCTATCGGATTTCATGTCGTAAATTTCAAGTATATATTTTGTGGAGGGTAAAACCCTAATTACATCCTGTACTGCCGGAACGATGTCAGTATTCTTGCCTGCGCTCTCATCCAGTGGCTCCTCTTCATTCTCCAGCATTAAATGCAGCTGCTCCTTCCTCTCAATAGCCTTTTTGTTAAAATTATTCAGGGCATGGAGATAGCTCATATAGTAACAGATGACAAACATAAGCGACAGCAGCAGAAAGCTTCCAATATATAACAATGCCTGTTTAAGCTTCATTAAAACCACTCCTTCGGCATTATTATTTCCTAAAATTTCTATTTTATACACCAAAGGAGGCCTTTCCGGCATTGATAATGCTTTCTGTCAGATATAATCAATTACCAGCGAATTAAATATTGAACATTACAGATATAATCAGCTCTTCAGCAGGCGCAGCCTCTTTAATATGCTGACAAACACATAGCCCTTAGGCAACTGCCTGATTTCATCCTCATTAACACCCTTAAGCAGAACAAGTGAAATAAAGTAAATTATGATTGCCAGCAGAATAGTTACTGACGTAGCCAACAGCATGCTGTCTGTTAATGCATACAAGCCCTTGTAAAGGAAATAAGCCAGCAGACCCATAATCAAAGCGCTTGCGCATGGAATAGCAAAGGTCTTTATCACTTCCTGCCTGTAGTTTATGTATTTCTCCAGGGCATGCCAGTTAAGAATGCTTACCACCAGAGGAAAGGTTACATTACCTATTACCAGGGCATATGTACTTAGTTCTGTAAACTGCAGGATTAATGAAAGCATTATTATATGTATCCCCAGGGAAATAGCCGAATTAATCACAGGTATCTTTAATTTGTCAATACCCTGCAGGATTGCTGTTGTAACTGTTGAATATGCGAAGAAAATAATTGATACAGAACCCAGCATAAGTATATAGGTTGACAGCTTATAGCCGTCATCAAAGAGCAAAACATTGATTGGATATGCCAGTACGCTCATCCCTACAGCCGAAGGGATTGCAATTATCATATTAAATTTTACAGCCGATTTTATCTTAAAGCGGATAGTATCATAAAAACCTCTAACATGATCTGCCGATATAGATGATACCATTGCCGTTCCTATAGCAGCCGCTATAGCTACCGGTACATTGGTAAGAAGCCTGTATTCGGAGCTGTATATACCCCAGAGCTTGTCCCTGTGGGCGCTGGTATACGGCTGTCCCGGCAGAACCTCAAGAACCTCGCTGTCAAATACTGTCACCTTCTTATTATGAAGTATATTGCCAAACAAAGCTCCGTCTATCAGACCGCTCAGCTGATAAACCGTCTGACTTAAAATTATAGGGGCAATCGTTGCCAGCAGCAGCCTGAAAATAAATTTATAGGATTCCCTGTTGCCACTGTGATCTGTCCTAATCTGTTTGCTTAATACAGGCTTATAAATGATAAATACAAATACCAGGAAAATCAGCCCAACACAGGCGCCTGCAAATGTTCCCAGGGTACCGCCTGCAGCTCCATATGCAGCCACATTAATATTGGCGCTGTAATTTTTAATCAGCATATATGATGCGGCTATACTAACTATGGCATTAACAACCTGCTCCAGCACCTGTGATATTGCAGTAGGAATCATGGTATCCTTGCCCTGATAAAAGCCTCTGAATACACCCATAATTGCAAAAATCAGAATTGTCGGGGACAATACTCTCAATGGCAAGGCGACATTCGGGCTTTTAAAGCCGACCTCGGCAATAAAATCCGCACCTATAAAGATAATCGTCGTGGTAAGCAGTCCTACACATACCGCAAAAGCCATTGCACAAAGGAAAATCCTGTATGAATTCCTGTGCTCCTTTTTTGCCCTTCTGACTGCCACAAGTCTGGACACTGCCAAAGGAAGGCTGTAGGAGGACAATATTAGGGCTATATTATAAACCTCAAAGGAATAGCTGTATAAGCCTGCACCCTCCGCTCCTATTATTCTTCTCATTGGTATACGGTAGATCAAACCAATAATTCGTACCAGAAGAGAGGCAATAGCCAATATATTCCCCTGTATTAAAAAATGGTTACTTTTGCTATCAGACATTTAATCTACTCCTTTATCCTGTGTTAATCGGCTATTAAAACCAGCCAATCCGCGGGAGTCCTTCACTTTCTTTATTCAGAAAACTTTACATCCTTTGTTCGGTTGTTGGGGAAAAGAATTATGAAGGTTTTGCCTGGATTAATCGTCAGCTCTTCCCCGGCTTCATTATAGTAGCGCATCCAATTGGTTGCTTCCTTCTTCCTCCATGTTATTGGAACCACTTTTCCGTTAGTAAAGTAATAGCCTTCTCCCTTGGCATCCTCCAGATCCATAGTCTGGTAACCATTCTTGTCAATATTCCATTCCTTAACAAACTGGATAATAACGTTTTTAAAGTTTAACTGCTCTCCTGTCAGGGAATCCTTGTGCACATCCCCATATTGGAAACGATAGTAAAGCTTGTCCTCACTGTTGTATTCAAAATAAGGCTGGGCTGATGCCGAAAAACGAATGTTGATCTTATTTGCCTTAGAGCCGGATACCAAATCCGTATCCTTTTCATAGAATTTGAAATGTGGCTGATAGTCATCCTCCAGCTCGGTCCTGAATTTTTGCTTCTTTATTCCCTCCTGGATTCTCTCCAGGCTGGTAAAGGCATTGTGAGGGGCTTTTATGCTTTTGTCCCTGTAATATACTATATTTCCTATTCCGGTGGTTCCGTCCATATGGTCGGTACCCAGCTTATTCATCTTGCTGGTGGCATATTTGGTCTTGCCGTAATGAATATATATTGCATCGTATTCTTCAAGAATACTTACAAAGTAATGTCTTGCGCTGCGAACAGAGCCCAGCTTGTCCCCTGAAAAATTCTGGCCAATACCAAGAAGCCTGGTAAGACCACCCTCAACAAGGCATTCATACACAATATCGGCCTGGCCGATGCCCCACTGGTTCTTTACTGTCTTAAAATTGTTGAACTGAATGGCATAAGGCCTTTTTGTCCCCAGCTCAACAGGAATCCATAAGCCTGTAAGATAACTTCTCATCATGCCCTCATAGCTTTCCTCCGGCTCAGCTGTCGGGCTCGGTTCTTCTGTGACCGGTGTTGGTGTTGCAGTAACAGTGATCTCCGGCCTCTCTATTTCGTCAGGCTTTATTTCCTCATCAGTTGCTTTTTTCTTGCAGGCTACAATAATAGCTGCAGCGAGTATAAGCATCAATATGGTACAGATCCTTTTTTTCATTCTCGTACTTCCCCTCGTTAAGTCATTTGGCAGGCGATCAAACAGCAGGTTATCTTCTGATACAGCAGATTATCTTCTTATCTGAAGCTTATCCAGCACATCCTCCTGCTTCTGCTCCATAATTTTTGCTTCCTCTTCTATCATATGATCGTAGCCGAAGAGGTGGAACATGCTGTGGGCCGTTAAAAAAGCTATCTCCCTCTCTATAGTATGCCCATATTCTTCAGCCTGATTTAGTGCCCGTTCAACACTAATAACAATATCTCCGAGAATTAGCTCTCCGCTTTCGGGATTGAAATATGCAGCAACATTTTCCTCCAGCCTTGAAAAATCCCCCGGCTTATCGTAATCCACAGCCGGAAATGACAAAACATCGGTAGCTGTATCAATTGCTCTGTAGTCATGATTTATCTGTCTTATATTTTCATCGTCTGTAAATAAAACATTTATTTCAGCATCATAAGGACAGCCTTCATAATCCATACAGGCCAGTATAACCCTCCTGACCAGCTCCTCATAATCAAAGTCCAGTTTTTTTTCGGCTTCATACTCTATATTGATTGTCATTGCTCAATCAGGCCTTTCTCATAGCAATCTTAATTTAGCTTATAATCAGCATATTCCCTGATAAAAAATTCCTTAAGCCTTTTATAATCCTTTATTTTTAACGGACAGGCATCAAAAATACCCTTATCCATTCTAAGCTTGAAAACACTGTCTATTATTTTTTCAGTTGTATACTTGTTTCCCTTATTTTTCAGGACATAATCTATTGATGCCTCCAGGCTGTCTGCGAGCATTACCAGACAAGCCTCCAGCGAACTCGGCTTTCCGTTTTTAATATTATGCTCCTTAATTATAGCCTTTAATTCTGCAGGAAATTTATATTCATCAGCAATAGCAAGGCCTTCCTCTATGTAATTGCCGGTATCCCTTATTCTGCCTATTTCATGATAAAGGCCTCCTGCCAGGGCAAGCTTTGAATCAGCCCCTATTTCCAGAGCCGCTCTGAAGGCCAGATCTGCAATACGCTCAGAATGATCATACAAGGCCTTTGAATATTGCTTCAGCTGCACAAGCAGCATATTGCTCTTATCACACAGAAGCTCCAGACTGCTGTCAATTTGAAGACCGTCTTCACCAACACTTTGAATAACCAGGCTGACAGCCTGGCCGGTTTGACTTAGTTCATGCAAATTCGAGCTATCACTAATAATATCATCCGAATTTATCTGCACTCCATCTGCCTGTCCACTGTCTTTCTCTTTATTATCTGCAGTATTTTCAGGGCTTGCAGCTTCCCCTGCATATTTACTATATATGTAATTTATACAAAAAGCAGCTGTCAGGACCAAGATAAGGCTAAACAATGAAATCAAATAGTTAAAACCGTTAACCGAGCGGAATATAAAATTATTCAGAATAAATGCCAAAGTTATGTTGGTTGACAAAATAATAATTGATGCATAAATTGCCGTTGCTTTATGCTTTAATGCTCCTGAGAGCATGATCATAAGAACTCCTATGAACAAAAGCTGGATTATGGCCTTTAGATTATCCAGAAAGCATATTCCCATATAAACGGTAAATGCAAAATGAACCAGCAGGCCGAGCCTTTGATCATGCAGCATTGCTATTACTATACCGCCCAGCATCCAAAATGAAAAAAGCTCAGGACTGGGCACATACAACAGCAGGGCCAGAGATCCCAAATAGCTTATGGCAAGTATAGCTAATAGCAGCTTTTTTTCATATAAGCCGGAAAGATTAAAGCGTATATAAAAGACAACAGTACCGGTAAGAAGCAAGGCTATAATACCAAAGCGAGCAGTTTCAAGGTTGAAGGCCAGCCTGCATATCCCCGGGAGCATGGACAAAAGCATGGCTAAAACAGGCAAAAGGGTAATTGGTACAGGTGTTTTATCCCTAGCGCCTGTTTTAATGATTACCGCAATATCCTTTTCGTCAATTTGGATGCTGTTATCCTGCCCTTTAATATCCTCCTGATTTCCTCCGACACTGAAATCATCGCTACTGTGATTTTTTTTCATAGCGGTTTCACCTGATTTTTTCTGATTTAAACTTTAAACTAAGTTTTTTCTTGTTTTCAAGCCTTGCTTTGACTGCCTGCTGCTTCAGCTTTTCCTCGTAAGAATCGTAAGCCTTAACTATACGCTGCACCAAAGGATGTCTTACAACGTCAAGACTGGTCAGATACGAAAAACCGATATCGTCGATTTTAGAAAGTACCTTTATGGCAACCTCCAAACCTGACTTGCTGCCGGAAGGAAGATCCTTCTGAGTCAAATCCCCTGTTATGACTACCTTGGAACCAAAGCCTATACGGGTCAGAAACATCTTCATCTGCGCCGGGGTTGTATTCTGAGCCTCATCAAGAATTATAAAGGCATTTTCCAGGGTGCGGCCTCTCATATATGCAAGAGGCGCCACCTCAATCAGGCCTTTTTCCGCATTCTTAATGTAGGATTCCGGTCCCATAATCTGATACAATGCATCATACAAGGGCCTCAGGTATGGATCCACCTTGCTTTGCAGATCCCCCGGAAGAAAGCCCAGCTTCTCTCCTGCCTCTATGGCAGGTCTGGTTAGAATTATTTTATTTACTTCGTTATTCTTAAAGGCTGTAATAGCCATTGCCATGGCAAGATAGGTCTTGCCGGTACCGGCAGGTCCGATTCCGAACACGATCATCTTTTTGCGTATCAGATCCACATAGTTTTTCTGGCCTATTGTCTTTGGCTTTATGGGCTTGCCGTTAATTGTATGGCATATCAGATCCTTGTCAATTTCCAGCAATGCTGCTTCCTTATCCTCAAAACATAGTGAAATCGCATAATTAACATTCTGCTCGGTTATCTGATTACCTCTCTTTGACAGCTCAATAAGCTGAAGAAAAACACTCTTGGCACGCGTAACATCCTTTTCTGCGCCTATAATCTTTACCTCGTTGTTGCGGGCTATAACCGTAACATTAAAGGCTCTTTCGATAATCTTCACATAAGCATCAAATCCGCCAAAAACGTTTTTTTCATGCTCAGCAGGGATATCAATTATTGATTCAGTTATGCTCATCCGTCCCTTCTATCCTCCACTCATCATCAGATACTTCTTTATATTCCCAGGCAGGCTCCTCAACAAGAATTCTGCCCTTTGCTATGCAATAACCATTCTCTATAGTTATTGTAACATTATTTTGAGTAATTAAAACATTATTTGCCGCCAGTTTATCAAGATATCTCTGTAGCTTACCCTGCGCTAAAGCTATCGCTTCATCCTCCGAATATCTCTTTTTAACCTCATAATATTCCCTGCTTGTTATCGTTCCGTAACGGATGGGCAGGTAAAAGCTGTCAGTTATATGCAGCACTTTTTCGCTAACAATTATATCATACTTGTCATAAGAATTACTAGGATTATATAAAAATAATTTTTTATCGGTCAGTGCTACATAATAGCCTTTTTTTACCCTCCCGGTGTAGATGGCCTCAAGATACTCTAGGCTGAAGACATCCTCATAATCATAATAGCTGCTGCAAATTATATCCGCGTCGGCAACCAACGGCTGAAATCTTATAATTTCATCAAAATCACTTTTTATAGCTACTATTCCGGAAACCAGAATATCTCCCTTTTTGACCACATCCCCCTTCTTTACCAGGGGTGTGCCGGATCGGGTTATTATGCTTTTAACGACCGCATTTTTACTGGCTACCATATGACTTGGCCTGTCGGCCTTTTTCACCGGAGCCGGCATATTGGTCTCGGTTATTTTTATAATCAATCTTGTTCCCTTTATCTCAGCCGATACCCATCCGATATCCTTGTATGCCAGTCTTATGCTTTCCTCAATCTCCTGACAGTTTATATGCTTTTTCCTTATTCCTGCATATACATCATTGTCTCTTAAAAACTCCAGCAGGGTCTCAGGAGTATATTTGGATCCTCCCAGAATATTAATATCCCATATGTACAATGAAAGTATATATACCAGAAGGACACAGATTAGGATACCTGCAAAAAAACCGTATCTTTTCCTGTATTTGTGCCATATAAACGGGAAACCGCTTTTTTCGACTATTTCCGGGACAATTCCGGTTTTTTTGGCTATGGGTTTCAGCTGTTTAAATTTTTTTGCACGGATATTAAACTGATACACCCTGTCTATATTCTGCAGATTCCATATAAAAAGCTTCCGGTTGCAGCAAAGATTTATAAATCTTTCAGGTGCAACACCGCTTATCCTGACAGTCAGAACACCGCATAACCAATTTAGCAGCTTAATCAACATAAAGATACCCCCTGTGAGCAAACTGGCGTCATTGGTAATATATAGCCTGGATATAGCCTGTAATTCTCATTTCATCCTCTGTGAAGTAGAGGATATTCAGATGCTTGCCTTCAATGCATATCCTGCATTGCTTGGTCTGTACCTTTATCAGCTCATCGATAAATTCTATCAGGCCTTTATAATTTTCAAGGCTTATTTCGTTTCTTCCGGTGGCGGTTATTATCGGGGCTCCGGCCAGGATATCCGTGGGAATATGTATTTTTTTAGAGAACTCCTCCAGAAATGACTGTCTGTCAGAAGGCTTGATTTTACTTTTTTTATCAAAACCTTTATATAAAGTATTTTTTGCATTTTTTTTGAACTTCTCATGGGAAGATTTAAGCTTTTGCCTCATGGTCGCCCCCTAAATCCTAGGCAGATGCTGTTATTAATATATGAAAAAGAAGGAATTTGTAGAATATATAAACTCAAATAAAAAACTTCCAATGTTTCCATTGGAAGTCTCTGTAATATTAATATTTACGTTTTCTGGCAGCTTCAGACTTTTTCTTGCGTCTTACACTTGGCTTTTCATAATGCTCCCTCTTACGGATCTCTTGTTGGATACCGGCCTTCGCGCAGTTCCGCTTGAATCTGCGGAGAGCACTATCTAACGATTCGTTTTCTTTAACGATAACAGTTGACATAGACTCACACCTAACCTCCCTCCAGTTGTATATTGTGCGTAAACAACTGTTTGGGTATTATTTGAATAGCACTAAAATGATTATAGCATATTTTTCATTATCGTCAACAAAAATTTCTTGTCAAAGGGACAAAAACATCTCAAAAATTTCTCAAAATATTTTATCAATTTCTCATTTATTTTATTTGGGCAGCTAATGCTTCCTTTGCTTTTGAAATGGCGTTATCAATTTCGGCAGCATTTTTTCCTCCGGCTTGGGCCATATTTGGCCTTCCGCCGCCGCCACCGCCTACTAAAGCCGCCAGCTCCTTAATCAGATTGCCTGCATGGGCTCCCTGCTTAATTGCGCCATCGGTTGCCATGGCCAGAAGATTTACCTTATCAGGGCCTGTACTTGATGCAAGAATAATTACTCCCTCACCAAGCTTATCCTTAAGCTGATCTCCAAGATTGCGCAGGCCGTTTGCGTCAAGCTCCGGAACCTTTGCAGCCAAAAGCTTTACTCCCTTTACCTCCACAAGCTGATCCATAACATCCTTGAGCGCATTGCCTGCCAGCTTGTTCTTAAGCTTTTCATTCTCGGATTTTAATGCCTTTATTTCCTCAAGGAGACCTTCGATTCTGGCTGAAAGCTTGCCAGGCTCGGTTTTGGCAACCTTTGCAGCCTCATTCAGCTCCTGCTCCAGCTCCCTGTAGTAAGCCAGTACAGCAGCTCCCGTAAGGGCCTCTATACGTCTGACTCCGGCCGCAATACCTGTCTCGGATAATATCTTGAAATTGGCTATAGCAGCCGTATTGCTTACATGGGTACCACCACACAGCTCTTTGCTGAAGTCTCCCATGGAAACTACTCTTACCTCATTTGAGTACTTTTCGCCGAAAAGGGCTACTGCCCCTTCCTTTCTGGCTGCATCCAAATCCATAATTTTTGTTGTAACAGGCAGGTTACCTTCTATCTGTTCATTTACTATAGCTTCAACCCTCTTTATTTCTTCCTCCGTCATAGCTGAGAAATGTGTAAAGTCAAAGCGCAGCCTGTCCTCGCTGACCATGGAGCCAGCCTGCTCCACATGATTGCCCAGTACGGTTTTGAGCGCCTTGTGAAGCAGATGGGTTGCGCTGTGGTTTTTAGCCGTAGCAGCCCTTTGTGCCGTATTAACCTCCAGTTCAACCTTATCACCAACTCTAAGCATACCCTTGGTAACTGTGCCAACATGTCCGATTTTACCTCCGGACAGCTTTATAACATCCTCCACCTCAAATTCTGCATCAGTCGTTCTGATAATTCCTGTATCGGCCATCTGACCGCCGCTGGTGGCATAGAAGGGAGTTTCCTTTACTATAACGGTTCCCTTCTGGCCTGCGATAAGCTCATTTGTCAGCTCAGCTTCAGTAGTCAGTACCGTAATCTCGGAGCTATAACGCAGATACTCATAGCCTACAAAGACAGAACTAATATCTGCAGGGATCTGCTGATAAACGGTTTCCTCAGCGCCCATATAATTAGTTGTGCCTCTTGCGTTTCTTGCAGCCTGCCTCTGGCGTTCCATGGCAGCCTTGAAGCCGGCTTCATCTACGGTATATCCCTTTTCACCGAGTATCTCCTTGGTTAAATCCAACGGGAAGCCAAAGGTATCATAAAGTCTGAAGGCATCCTCTCCTGAGAGGGTCTTAACCCCTTTAGCCTCCATATCCTTTTCCAGCTCCACCAGAATGCTCAAGCCTTGATCTATGGTCTTGCTGAATTTTTCCTCTTCCAATGTAAGCAGCTTAAGAATGTAATCCTGCTTTTCCTCAAGCTCCGGATAACCATCCTTAGACTCCCTGATAACCACCTTTGCCAGCTCAGCCATGAAATTGCCTTCTATTCCAAGAAGCCTTCCATGTCTTGCAGCACCTCTGAGCAGTCTTCTGAATACATAGCCTCTGCCCTCATTTGAAGGAATAACACCATCGGATGCCATAAAGGTACAGCTTCTTATATGGTCGGTTATCTTTCTTATTGATATATCTTTATTGAGATCCTGATGATATTCAATGCCTGCCAGCTGGCATACCTTGTCACGGATAGCCCTGACCGTATCAATATCAAAAAGGGATTCCACATCCTGAACTACTACTGCAAGCCTCTCAAGGCCCATACCGGTATCTATATTTTTGCTGGCAAGCTCAGTGTAATTACCTTTGCCATCACTGTCAAACTGGGTGAATACATTATTCCATACCTCTATAAAACGATCACAGTCACAGCCGACAGTGCAGTCAGGCTTGCCACAGCCGTATTTTTCACCCCGATCATAATAGATCTCTGAGCAGGGGCCACAGGGACCGGAGCCTATTTCCCAGAAATTGTCCTCCTTACCGAAGCGATAAATCCGATCAGCAGGTATTCCTACCTCCTTGTTCCAGATATCAAAGGCTTCATCGTCCTCAAGATAAACTGAAGGATACAAACGGTTTTTATCAAGGCCAATTACCTCTGTTAAAAATTCCCATGACCATTTTATAGCTTCCCTCTTGAAATAATCGCCAAAGGAGAAGTTGCCCAGCATTTCAAAGAAGGTACCATGCCTGGAAGTCTTGCCCACATTGTCTATGTCAGGTGTACGGATACATTTTTGACAGGTGGCAATTCTTCTTCTGGGTGGTATCTCCTGTCCTGTAAAATATGGCTTTAACGGAGCCATACCTGCATTTATCAGCAGCAAGCTGTTATCATTATGGGGAATCAATGGAAAGCTGTCTAAAATCAGATGCCCCTTGCTTTCAAAAAAATCAAGAAACATTCTCCTTAGTTCATTTACACCGTACTTCTGCACTTTCGTTGCCTCCTAATTACTAGAATATCGTTAAGAAATTATGCCGGAATCCCGCTTATCTGCGGTTTGCCAGCTCTGTAATTATATCGTCCCAGTCAAGACCGCATTCCACCATCAATACCATAAGATGATACAGATAATCCGCTATCTCATAGCGAAGCTCCTCTGTTCCGGGATTTTTGGCGGCAATTGTAATTTCTATGGCCTCTTCACCGCATTTTTTAAGTATTTTATCAATACCCTTGTCAAAAAGATAGGATGTATAGGAGCCTTCCTTGGGATTTGCCTTGCGATCTGCTATCACCCTGTAAACATCCTTCAGCACAGCATTTGGCTCCGTACTCTTATATTCCTTTTTAACAAGCCCGGTATAAAAGCAGCTTTCGTTGCCGGTATGGCAAGCAGGCCCCAGCTGCAATACCTTGGCGAGTATTGTATCCTTGTCGCAGTCAATAAGCAACTCCTTCAGATACTGATAATTGCCGCTTGTTTCTCCCTTTACCCAGAGGCTTTGCCTGCTTCTTGAATAGTATGTCATGCGTCCTGACGTAATAGTCTTATTATATGCCTCTTCATTCATATAAGCAAGCATTAATACTTTATCAGTTCGGTAATCCACCACAATCACCGGTATTAATCCCTCAGAATTAAGCTTAAACTCGGAAAATGGCAGGCTGCTTTCAAAAACATTTACATTTATACCCTCAGCCTTTAGGGCAATTTTTGCCTGAGTTATACTTTTATTTTCGAAAAAGTTTGTGGTAATGCCTACTACCTTATCTATAGCCAGCAGGCTGCTTAAATCATTTCTAACAAGACTGTCCCGGATGATTACATTTCCCGGAGCCCTGTTAATATTATCCACCAGCTGCTGTGAATATACCACATGCTTAAGCATTACTGTCTTTATATTAAATTCCGTCAGGGTGTCAATCAGGTTGCTTCCTTCTTCCTCCCTGCACTCAGCAATATCCAGCTCTACAATTATTTTGTCAGGCCCAAAACGCTTTACCGCTTCCTCCAACAGACTAAGCTCCTCAAGGATCGCATATTTAATCATTATTGACGAAGCGCCTGTATACAGGGCCTTCTTGACATCCTCCATGCGTTTAACATAAGTTCCTACTATAACCGGAATATCAGTTTCCTTTATCAGAGCCTTCATCAGGGAAATAAATTCCTCCCTGGACTTTTCATCCTTTGAATAATTATAGACAAAAAGCCCGTCGGCTCCATTATAGCTATAATCCTTAGCCAGCCTGACAACCTTGTCCGGCAGCTCATTTTCTGCATTTATATATGGAATTATCTTTTTAATGCTCATATATCCTCCATTTAAAAAAAGCTATAAAACCGGTTTATCGTTTTTCAAACATATTTATAGCTGTTTTTAAATCTATCCTGTTTTCATACAGGGCCTTGCCCATGATTGCTCCATATACGTTTATTTCACTCAGCATCTCCAAATCCTTCAGGGATGAGATTCCACCGGAGGCGATAATATTCAGACCGGTTATGTCAACCATTTCCTTTGTATGGGTTATGTTCGGTCCCTGCAGCATACCGTCCTTGGTAATATCGGTATAGACTATTGTTTTAACTCCAATCTTTTTCATCTCCAAAGCCAGAGCAGTTGCATGGTAGCTGCTGATTATCTCCCAGCCCTCTATTGCCACCATTCCATCCTTTGCATCTATTCCTATCACTATCTTGTCTGCTCCAAAGGTGTTAATTGCTTCTTTAATAAATGCCGGATCCTTTACCGCCTTTGTTCCGATTATAACTCGTTCCACACCTAGACTGAGCTTGCTTTCTATATCCTTTATTGTCCTGATTCCGCCACCAACCTGTACAGGAATCTTAACCTCTTTCACAATAGCTGAAATTACTTCATCATTAACAGAATGACCCAGAAGCGCGCCATCAAGATCCACTATATGGATAAAGGAAGCCCCCGCAGCTTCCCATTGTTTGGCTATCTTTAAGGGCATTTCAGAATATACCAGCATATCCTGAAAGCTACCCTGTCTTAGTCTTACACACTGTCCATTTTTAATATCAATTGCCGGAAATAAAATCATCGCTGTTGTTTTCCTTTCTTTATGGAATAATTAAGGTTGCTTTGTCTTGTTTGTATATATAGTAAGGAAATTAAATCATGCCCTTTGTTGATAATACCCCGTTAATCCTTTCATCAATGGACACAGCCTCAGACAACGCTTTGGCAAATGCTTTAAAGGCACATTCCGCCAAATGATGATTGTTGCCGCCTGAAAGTTGCTTTATATGTAGATTCATACCTGCAGAATAGGAAATGGCATAAAAGAACTCCCTTATAAGCTCAGTCTCCATATAACCTATCCTGTCCACTGAAAAATCCAAGTCATAGACAAAATACGGCCTGCCTGACAGATCCACAGCACAAAGAACAAGCACTTCATCCATAGGCAAAATGACTGATCCGTAGCGCCTGATTCCCTGTTTGTCTCCCAGTGCCGAAGCAATTGCCTGGCCCAGTACAATACCTGTATCCTCCACCGTATGGTGGGAATCCACAAACAAATCCCCTTTAACCGTCAGCTTAAGATCAAAGAAGCCATGCTTTGCAAAATTCTCCAAGAGATGATCGAAAAATCCGATACCGCTGCTGACACTTCCCTTACCGGCCCCGTCCAGCATAAGCTCCAGGCTAATATCAGTTTCCTTGGTTTTTCTGGTGATTGATGCACTTCTGCCTTCCATCACAATCTCCTTTTAACGATAGCATTAGTTTATAGATAAATATTTTAAATATATAAACTCCGGCAGCTAAGCTTTTTTGCCGGAAGCTTCCTAAATTACCTGGCTGTCTATCGGCAATATGGTCATATGGCCATATGGCCATATTGCTGCAGATCTGGCAAAATTACTGTTTATTATGCATGAGCTTACTTATTAATTATAGCTAAATCGATATAAATGTCAAACTTCTTTTATTTTATGCTAAAGAATGCATTCTTCTTTTTATGCAAAACGCCGTATTGTTATATTTTAAGCAAGTTTTCTGTATATTTATTGGTTAAATCTAATTCCTGCAGCGGCAGCATGTGCTGTCAGTCCCTCATGCTCCGCAAAGCTCATAATGTCTTTGTACATCGGTTCCAGTGCCTCTTTTGAATATGCTATAATGCTCGATTTTTTAACAAAATCATCTACACCCAGCGGTGAAAAGAATTTGGCGGTTCCGTTTGTCGGCAGGATGTGATTGGAGCCTGCCATATAATCTCCAAGGGGCTCACTGGAATAATCCCCGATAAAAATTGCTCCCGCATTCTTAATTTTGGTCATAATCATGAAGGGATCCCTTGTCATTATTTCGAGATGCTCAGATGCAATATCATTTGCTATATCTATTGCATCCGCCATATCCCTGGCTATTATAATGTAGCCGTAGTTATCCAGTGATTTTTCGATTATTTCCCTTCTGGATAATTTGCTTGCCTGCCTATCCACTTCAACGGACACCTCTTCTGCCAGCTGCCTGCTGGTGGTAACCAGTATTGCACTTGCCAGCTCATCATGCTCAGCCTGGGAAAGCAAATCTGCAGCCACATATTTCGTGTTGGCAGTTTCATCAGCCAGAACCAGTATTTCGCTGGGACCTGCCAGTGAGTCTATGCTGACAAAGCCATATACGGCCTTTTTTGCCAGTGCAACATAAATATTGCCGGGGCCAACTATTTTGTCCACCTTCTTTATGCTTTCGGTGCCAAATGCCAGTGCCCCAATTGCCTGTGCTCCACCCACCTTGTAAATCTCTGTAACACCTGCTTCATTTGCAGCCACCAGGGTAACAGGATAAACCTTGCCGTTCTTTTGCGGCGGGGTTGTCATGGCTATTCTTTCAACACCAGCCACCCTGGCCGGGACAACATTCATCAGAACCGAAGATGGATATGCCGCCGTACCTCCCGGCACATACACTCCTACTGCTGAAATGGGAGTAATCTTTTGTCCCATGATGCTTCCATTTTCTGTTGTGTCAAACCAGCTGTAGCGCTTTTGCTTGACATGATAGTCTTCTATATTTTTAATAGCCTTTCTGATAACATCTATCAGGGAAGGCTCCACCTGGCTATATGCCTCCTCTATTTCCTCCT
>JAAZDK010000036.1 GCA_012512855.1 Clostridiales bacterium | reverse complement strand
TGTAAGAAATGAGCCCTTCGATGAACTGGCCGAGGGATATTATACCGTAAAGGCCATGATGAATCTGGGCAAGAATTATGGTGTTGAGCTGCCTATTACAGCTGCCGTATATGATATTTTATATCAGGGCAAGTCACCTAAACAAGTGCTGGATGGCTTGTTTACCAGAAGCCTGAAGAATGAGTTCTAGCCTGTTTGCACTAATAACTAATCATTACGAAGGAGACAATATAATATGCAGGTAATAATAGCAATTGTCAGCATCGTTTTCATATTCATCTTTTTGGCAATTGAAGGATTAGTCAACTCCAGAAAACCCTATGCATGTCCCAACTGCGGTCATATTTTCATAAAAAAATGGTATGCCCTGATGTTTAAAAGTTCTCCACCTGTAAAGGATGGCAGCGGAGAGCTTAGATTGAAATGTCCCGCATGCAAAAAGGTTGATTTCTGCGTACATACCAACTATGAAGACTAAGTGAAGACTATTTTATGATTTTATCGAGCTTAAGTGAAAGTAGTTATATATAAGACAGAGATGGAGTTTAAACATATACTTTTGACAGAATATCAAACGGTGGAGGATAAGCAAGGTGATTTTTAACATTGTTTTTGAGACGACAGATTGTGCAGGCAAGGATATCTCCTTATGCAGGGAGGCAATAAGAGCGGTAATTTATTCGCAAGGTAAATTGCTGCTTGTAAGGACTAAAAAGGGAGATTATAAATTTCCGGGCGGCGGGGTCATACAGGAGGAAAGCCATGCTGAGACCTTAGTCCGTGAGGTCAGGGAGGAAACCGGTTATAAGATAGAAAGGGTTAATGATTTGCTGGGAGTTGTAATCGAAAGAAGACCTGACAAATATGACAGCGTTAAAATATTTGAGATGAAGTCCTTTTATTATTTATGTGATATAGGAAGCAAGCAGGAAGAACAGAATTTGGATGATTATGAAAATGAACTGGAATTTAAGCCTGTATGGGTTGAACCGGACAATGCGTATTTGCAGAATGCCGGATTAATAGCAGCGAAGGCAGACGATTTGAACCCGTGGGTTGACAGGGAGACTTTAGTACTGCAGCAGCTGCTTTTAAAATATTTCGGAAAATGATTGGACGGCCAAATTTGGCTGGCTGAAGCAATATTAATTGATGTTACCTGATTTATGTGATAAACTTGAGCTTGTATGAAATTATTGATTATTCTTTTTCAGGAGGATATATTATGAGCAATACAAATGATGTAAATATCTCCGGCATGGGAAGAAGGACTTCCAGGACTGCACCGGATGCTATCACTGATGTGGAATACAGCTTTCCGGCTTTTTCTAATGGCAAGGTTCTTTTGAATAAAAGGACAGGCCGCCTGCCTGCCATGGGTTGGAACAGCTGGAACGCCTTTGGCAGTAAAAACAACGAGGAGCTTACAAAGGCGATGGCTGATGCCTTTATTGAACTGGGGTTGGCTGAGCTGGGATATAAATATATTGTGCTGGATGATGGCTGCTATAGATCAGAGCGGGTGGACGGCCTTTTGGCAAATGATACTGTTAAATTTCCCAGCGGCTTTAAGGCATTGTCCGATTACATCCACAGTAAAGGGCTTAAGTTTGGCATGTACAATGATATAGGTACAAATCTTTGCGCCGGAGCTGCAGTCGGCACCTGCGGGTATGAGGATATCGATGCAAGAACCTATATTGATTGGGGAGTTGATTTCTTAAAGGTTGATAATTGCTATTATCTGTGGGATAACGCAACATTTTCTGATGAAAAGAATGCCAAGTATACATATGCCCCTAATATAAGAAGTATAACTGTGAAGGGGAATGGACTAAATATCACCCTTAATGCTGTCAGGGACGGCATTTTGCTGGGACAGGGCGCCATAAAGAATGATAGTGACTATGTTTCAAATATAGGAACATTTGACGGAACCCACGGAGGAGTATCTCCTGTGGGCGAGCTCTGGAGCGAACTGCAGTTTACTGTGAAGGCGCCGGCAGCAGGTAAATATGCTATTACGGTAAATTTTGCCAGCGGCGAGGAGGTAGGAGTAGGACGCTGGCTGCAGCTGGCTGTAGGCAGCGTTGACAATGAAAAAAGATATTTTGACAACCTTCTGCCCCTAACCGAGAATACAAGTACATTTACAGACTCTGAAGAAATAATTGTGGATTTAAATGAGGGGGATAATATAATCCGCCTTATGAATCACAGAAGGCAGGAAAATACCCTGAATTCATATGCCGCCTTGCTGGATGGACTGAACAAGGCAAAGCCTGATCATGATGTTGTGCTGTCCATTTGCGAATGGGGCAAGACACAGCCTCATCACTGGGGCTATAAGGTTGGTGACTCCTGGCGTATTTTAAATGATATAACCTTCAGTGTAGGCTCTGATGGGGATCCCGGCTCCTGCAGCTGGAGCTCTAACTACACCAACAGTATAACCTCCCAGTATAATAAGGCTGTTATAATGGATGAATTTGCCGGACTGGACAGAGGCTGGAATGATCCCGACATGATGGTAATCGGAATGAACGGCATAACAACCACAATGAGCAAAACCCATATGACCATGTGGTGCATGATGAATTCCCCGCTTATGCTGGGACTGGATTTAAGACGGGTGAAAAAGGGAGATGAGCTGTGGCAGATTATAGCCAATAAAGAGCTTATTGCTCTGAACCAGGATGCTCTGGGCATTCAGGCTAAGAGAATTTATTGCTCAATAGCAAACGACAATCCCGATACAAGCTATGTTACCAACAACAACCGGGTGGATATTTTAGCCAAGCCTCTGGCAAATGGAGATATTGCCCTTTCATTTATTAATCTGAGCGACAACCGGGATGACAATGAATATTCGGTGGATATTGAGCGCATTCTTAGCTATATTGGGCATAAAATGGCATACTGCGATAAATTTAAAAACGCTTCAGGCTATAGCCTAAGAAATCTGTGGACAGGAGAGCAGACAGTTAACACAACAGGAGTTATCTCTGTTAAAGGTATAGAAGCTTATGACAACCTAACCTTTAGAGTTAGTCCAATCTAAGGCATGAAAAATATGAATAAAAAAATGCTTATGGAGACTTTGCCGCCTGAGGAAACGATTACTACAGAGGAATTTGTAAGCCTAATAATGCGAAGTTGCCGGGACGAAGAAGGGACGGAGCATGATGAGTCATTTTATATGGATTATGCCTTGAGAAAAGGAATAATCGAAGATTATGACCTGTTAAATAAAAATAAACCTCTTGAGCGTCGTCGGGCTGCCAGGATAATACATGAAGCGCTTATTTCTGAATTGGCAGAAAAGGATGAGCAGGATTGGTCGGCAGCGGAGCACTTGCTTGATCTTTACAGCTGCCGCACCTGCGTTATGCATATAGCCCAGGTGTATGTTAAGGGAATAATGTCAGCTCGCGAAGACAGGCTTTTTGGGCCGGAATTGAATTTAAGCCGGGCAGAGGCTGCTGATGCTATTATTAAAATGCTTAACAAAAAGAAGCGGATTCCCAAAAGCGGAGTGAGGACAAGCAGGATAAAAACACTTAGTCCAGATGAAGCCCGCAAGCTTTTGGATAGCGACAACAGGGCAATGCTGGTTGATGTGCGCAGCCATGACGAATACAGGAATGGTCATATAGCAGGAAGCAGATCCGTCCCGCTGAATGACATAACTATTAATCCATATATGCTGACAGACAGAAGGGATACTCCTATTATCCTTTACTGCCGGAAAAGCTATAAGAGTGCAATAGCTGCCAGAATCCTGATAAATGCAGGCTATACGGCTGTTTATACAATTCCGGGTATAGAGGAGCATGAATATGAGCTTGTAAGAGGGAATTGATAAGATCGATTAATATCAGGTGATGGATTAATATCAGCTGGAAAAATTTAACCGGAATAATTAAACCGGAATATTGGGTAAATTATAAGAAGTGCATATTTTTAAAAATTTGGCCGGTTCAGGAATGATAACTGAGCCGGTTTTTTTGTATCATTAGTTGCTTTAATCACAGCTTAATGCTGTCGTCCTATACCAAATCGTTTATGCAAAGCAAAAGGGAAAAAGATCTGTACCTTTGCTGCAGATGATGGTAATATATGATACAGATGTATCGGCATGGAATTTGCAAAAGGAGATTGCACGAATGGGTTTTCAGTATATATTGTTTGATCTTGACGGAACTTTAACGGACCCGGCAACAGGAATAACCAATTCCATAATGTATTCACTAAATAAGTACGGAATTAAGGTAAATGACAGAAGCGAGCTTTACAGCTTTATAGGGCCGCCACTGCAGAAATCCTTTGAAAAATTTTATGGTTTTTCCGAAGAAGAAGCAAAGAAGGCTGTAGAATACTATAGGGAATATTACAGGGACAAGGGTATTTTTGAAAACAAAGTTTATGATGGAATAAGAGAGCTTTTGCAGCTTCTAAAAGAAAGAAAAAGGACAATCATTCTTGCTACATCCAAGCCTGAGTTATATGCTAAGCAGATTCTGGAGCATTTTCAGCTTTCTTCATATTTTGATTTTATAGCCGGCAGCGAGCTTGACGGAAGAAGGGTCAACAAGGATGAAGTTATTTGTTACGCTCTTAATGGCTGTAACATTTATGATTTATCAAAGGTGATAATGATAGGTGACAGGGAATATGACGTTTTTGGTGCCCATAAGCAGGGTATCAAATCAATAGGCGTTTTGTACGGCTACGGTGACAGAAATGAGCTGGAAAATGCGGGTGCGGATTATATACTGGAAACAGTGGCAGACTTAATTAATTTCTTTTTGAATGATACACCGCTTCCGTCTGAGGAGGTTTGAGCTTGCGTTCTGAAAAAGAAATGATGGATTTAATTATGAAAAAGGCTATTGAGGATGATAGAATAAGGGCTGTAGCATTGGATGGCTCGAGGGTAATCAGGAGTGCGGTTCATGATAAATACAGCGACTTTGATATTGTATATTTTGTGAGGGATATTCGTGAATTTACAAGGGATAAGGGCTGGATAAATTATTTCGGAGATATTCTAATAGTCCAATGCCCTGATGATTGGTATAACCATCCCTATGATTACAGCAGCCATGATAGATTTGCATATCTGATGCAATTTACAGACGGTAACAGGATTGATCTGACTCTTGTGGACATAAGAAATATAGCACAGGAAAAGTATAATAATGAACCCAGAGTTATTTTGCTAAATAAGGACAATTATCCTGAACTGATACCGGTGGAGGATGAAAAGGCCTTCTATATTCAGGCACCGACACAGATGGAATTTAGCAATACATGCAATGAGTTTCGCTGGCTATCTCTTTATGTTGCCAAGGGCCTTTGCAGAAAAGAGCTGTATTATGCAAAATATAGCTATGATGTACTTATGATGGATATGTTTATGAAAATGCTTAACTGGAAGGTGGGAACTCAGTATGGCTTTAATATTACCACCGGAAAGTTTTCAAAATATCTAAAAAGATATCTTTCAGACAGTGAAATGAAACGCCTGCAGGGAATTTTCCCAAACGGTGAATATAAAGATATATGGGATAAGCTATTTATTATATATGATTATTTTCATGAAATAGAGCTGACGGTAGCTAAGTATTTTGGCTTTAGCTGCGATGAGGTGGAGGCAAATAGAGTCAGAGACTTCTTAATAAAAAGAAGGGATGATGTCCTATAGCTAAGAAGCTTTTAAAAATATTGCTTTTAGTCCTGTTATGTGCTCTTGTTTTGTTTCAGATAATCCGTGAATTGCTAAACGGAGACTGCACCGCATTGGTAGAGCTTATTGCAATAATTGCAGGATACGGATTATTTCAGCTTATTGAGCTTAAACTTTTTGCCCGCCTGAGGATGAGAGCCAAAAGACCCAAGCTGTTTAATGCAATCCTTTGGACCATGTTTAGCATCCTGGCAATTACGAACCTGATAATATCTGCATTAACCAAGAACCGTTTCCTGCATATTATCTTTGAGGGTTTGATGTTTCCGGCTGCATATTTCTCCGTTGAGTACTGGAATTTGTGGATGGAGGATTAGTAAAAGCACATGAAGCTTATGCATGTGTGGTATGTTCTTTTGCTAATTCTCTGCTTGGAAGATATATACAATATTGATTCATGCTTACACCCTCTTTTTTGGCTGCATCAGCAAGTGCTTTATGAAGAGATTTGGGCATTCTTAACTTGAAATTACCTGAGTAATCATTGGTTTCTTTAACCAACATATAAGACAAGGATGATGAATAATGTCAAAATATATTGACTTAAGCTATGATATTTTTAACGGGATGCCTGTTCATCCCTATGATGACAAGGTTTGGCTGTATCAGGATAAATTCCTTGATAAGGATGAATATAATAACTATAAGCTTGAAATAGGTATGCATGCCGGTACCCATATCGATACCCCGATGCATTTGACCAACCGCCTGACCTATATCAATGAGATTCCGCTGGAGCGCTTTATCGGAAAAGGATGTCTGCTGGATGTAAGAGGGGAAAAGCTTATAGATTTCAAAAATGAATATACTGATATGGTTGCTGAAAATGATATAGTAATTTTGTACACCGACCACAGCAAAAAATACGGAACGGACGCTTACTATACAGAGCACCCTGTGGTGAGTGAAGCCTTAGCGGATTTCTTTATTCAAAGAAAAATAAAGATTCTGGGTATGGATTTACCCTCACCGGACAGCTATCCCTTTACAATTCATAAAAAATTATTCTACAGTGATATTCTGATTATTGAAAATCTTACCAACCTGGGCAGACTGGCAGGACATAAGAAGATACGGATTATCGCCTTGCCTCTAAAAATCAGGGCAGAGGCATCCATGGCAAGAGTTATTGCCTGTATAGATGACTAAGGCACTTACAAGCTCAAAGAGATATCTTTGGGCTTATTTAATTCCAATGGAGTAAAATCTAAAAATACTTTTTATATAAAAATTGACAGGATATACCTGCTATAATATGATATTTTATATGATAAGCCTTCTTTAGTTAAGCAGGAATAGTAAAGGAAGGCTTGCTGATTAATCGACGGTCTTTTATGAATAGTTGATGGATAAATGAAAGCAGGAAATTCAGGAGAAAATTATGGTTTATTTAAAATCCTTTACCTTCCCCAATGCAGACAGGGAATTTGATTTTCTTCTAAGTATCAAAAGAAATTGCTACGACTCCTTCTATCCCTTTAAAATATTGTCAAGACATGAGCTGGACAGGCTGGATTTTGAGCCGATTACCATTCTGTATGGAGGCAACGGCTCAGGCAAATCGACCGCCTTGAACGTAATTGCTGAAAAAACCGGCATCAGCAGGGATTCTGTTTTTAATAAGTCATGCTTTTTCTCTGATTATGTGAGCTTGTGCGATATGAATATGGATGATGAAGAGGGGATTCCCGAAAACAGCAGAATAATAACCAGTGACGATGTATTTGATTATATGCTGAACATACGCAACCTGAATGAAGGAATCGATTTAAAAAGGGAGGAGCTTTTTGAGGAGTATCTGGATGCCAAATACTCCAAATTTCAGCTTAAGTCCCTGGCCGATTATGATCAGCTTAAGAAGGTAAATAACGCCAGAAGAAACACACGGCCCATGAGAAGGAATTTGACTAAAGGCTTACGGAGCCTGCAGACAGCAAAGGGCATGTCATATGTAAGATTAATTTTAATATGTCGTTTGTAAATGATATGAGGTGCATTACTTATGGGAAAAAAAGCAACTTATTCAATCATTGTTGCGCTTACAATAGTAAATGTCCTATTGTTGGTCAGCTGCATTTTTCTTCTTAATAGAATGCTGGATGAATCGAAAGCAAAAGAGGCCATAAGCATTCAACTAAGCGATGAAAACAAGCAGCTGGAGGATACTATCGCAAAGCTGCAAAAAGAGCTGGCTGTGAAGCTGGAGGAGAATGAAAAGCTGAAGGAAAGCATGCCTTTGGAGGAAGCAGATAAGGTTGCGGACTTTGCGGCGGAGGATAAAGAAAAAGAGAAGGAAAATGAGCCTATTGTATCCTATTCACCTGATGGTAAATATTGTGCCGAAGCATCTGGAACTGTGTTCGGTGTTCCGGCAGGAGGTCTGTATCCATACGAAATAATATATGTTTGGGATATAATTAGCGGTGAGATTATCTGGGGGATGCGGCCGGCAGGATATACGGTAGAATTCATATGGTCGGCAGACAGCCGTTATCTTAGTGTCTATTACACAGGTCGTATCTGGGGTGAGAGTGTCATCCTGGATCTGGTGGATAGGAAAGTGATTAATTTACCTTCGTTAGATGCAATTGTATCCTGCTACGAAAATGCGCCCAAACCCCAAGAGAACCGCCCTGATCCCTATATCAGAATACTTGACTTTGAAGATTCCGATACGGTATTGGTGGAGGTTAAATGGATGGATGATGACTCCGATATTTTTGAAGGACAGTTTTTATATAATTTTATTGCAAATGAAATAACAATAATCCAGGGAGATTAAGCATGGGAGATAAAAAATTCAGCAAGGTGGCCACCTTGGAGGGCAATCCCAGGTGGGAGCAGAGTATAGTCAGAAGAAAAGCTATATATAGAAGGGATAATGATATAAGAACTGAGTTCTTAAGGGATTACAACAGAATACTGCACTGTACCGCCTATAGAAGACTTAAGCACAAGACCCAGGTTTTTTTTGCGACGGGAAATGATCATATATGCACCAGAATTGAGCATGTCAACCATGTTTCATCCGTCAGCTATACAATAGCCAATTATCTGGGGCTAAACACGGAGCTGACCAATGCAATAGCGATAGGGCACGATCTGGGGCATGCCCCCTTCGGCCATGAGGGAGAAAAGATACTGGAAAGATATATTGCAAAAAAGCTTAACCATAAATTCTGGCATGAAAAAAACAGCCTGAGATTTGTTGACAGTATAGAAACCCTGACAGACCCGGAGGGCGGAGAACAGAATCTTAACCTGACCTATGCTGTACGTGACGGCATAATCTGTCATTGTGGAGAGGTTAAGTCTGCAGCCATTTTTCCCCGGGATGAAAATATTGATTTATATGACATAGAGGAGGCCGGTCAGGTCTCACCCTTTACCTGGGAAGGCTGTATAGTAAAAATCGCTGATAAAATATCATACCTGGGACGGGATATCGAGGATGCAATAACCTTAAATATTTTAGATGAAAGCCAGTTAAGACAATTACGCAGCATTGTCAAGGGTACCCTGGGTGTAGCCGACTTCAGGGAGATAAACAATACAGTGCTTATGCATAACTTTATGATTGATTTGTGCGAGCACAGCAGTCCGGACAAGGGATTGGTTTTCTCCGATAAATATCTGGATTTCATCGATATGGTTAAGGACTTTAACTATAAGAACATCTATGCCCATAAGAGGTTGGAGAAGTTTAAAAAGTATGCCGAGCTGGTGATAAATACCATAATTGAAACACTGGAGGAATTTTATGATGGGGAAAATACGCTGCCTATAATAAATGAGAATAAGAAAATATATCCGCTGCTGGCTGATTCCTTTGGCAATTGGCTGGAAAAATATTGTGTGGGGATTAAAGCCAATGAAAAAATGCATAATGAGAAGATATATGATCTGCCTGATAAGAACAGCTATATTCAGGCCATAGTTGATTATATTTCAGGCATGACAGATAATTATGCCATAAAAATTTTCAATGAGATTATCAGATTTTAGACCAAACACCATCCTAATAGCTTAAGCAATTCTTAAGCTGTAGCAATTTACCCTGTAAAGGTTAATACATAAGGCAGGCTAAGATGGCTAGGCTACTATAATGACTTAAAATAACGCAGGAGGAATTTCAGGATGAAGAAACAAAGCTTATATAATGTAATTAATATAATAGGGATAGGTATCTGCATGATCTTTGTACTGCTGATATTCGCGCTTGAGGAACAGAAGATTTTATTTGGTGTCCTGCTCAGAGGAGCCTTTGGATTGCTGATGATTTATAATGGAATATATTTGCTTTTCACAAAAGGCGAGTCCTTGCTTGTAAAAAGCGGTTCGGCAGGCAATAGAAAAATTATAGGCATGATACTTATGCTGACAGGATTGCTGGCATTTATTACAGCTGTGATGGGCTACGGACTAAACGGCTATCCGGCTCTGGACTGGAAAAGTATTTTTAATATTTAGCAAATGGAGGGAATAAGTATGGAATGTCCATACTGTAAAGGGACTATGAGGTATGGGGTGATACAAAGTCCTCATGAAATAAATTGGAAGCCTAAGAAAGCCAGGCTTTTTGGAGCGGCTATCTTTCATAAGGAAGCAATTGTGTTATCTGAATTCTCATTTACCGGAGGCTCAAGTGTGGAAGCCTACTGCTGTGACAAATGCAAAAAGATTATTATAGACTATGGCAATATAATTACAGGTAAGGATGATTTATAGTAAATATATGGCTAATAAAATGGAAAAGGAGTTTCTAATGGAAAAGAAGTTCAAATGGACCTTTGGAAAGCATCTGATTTTGTCGGGTATCATCATATGCATATCTTTTATAAGTGAATTAGCTGCAACAAAGATCATTAATTTATTTTCATTAAATTTTAAGCCGGAGTTAATGAATCAGGCGGGCAATATTAATAAGATTAATAATATAGGAATTATTGGTGGTGCAGACGGACCGACCGCCATTTTTTTGAGCGGTAGTGTCGACCCCCTCTTCCTGGCGGCTATGCTTCATCAGATTATAATGCTTGCGCTATTATTGATATCATACATACCTTTATTCTTATATCTGAAAAAGGCAGTTAATAATAGAGGGCAAAGCAAATAGTCCCGGACCGGTGAAGCATCGTATATAGGATAAGGAGGAATATCAAAAACGCTTTCTATGGGAGGAGCTATAGCTTATGAAGGAGAAGCCTGGCATGATTAAAATGTATTTGCTTTACTTTCTCTTATTTATTGTGATTAGCCTTATCAATCTCCTGTCAGTTAATTATATTGATGGACGACTGGCGATTGCCGCCGGATCTGTATGGATGTTCCTGACGGTAATAATTTATATGCTTTATCTGAGAAAGAGTAGGAACAGATACTCCATAATTATTTATGCTATCTTTAACGCTTTGATTAGTGGCATAACAAGCAGTGCATATTACAGCTTAAAAAAAGTCACGCCTTACAGAGTGGAGCTAATGATTCTCGTATTTGCAGGATTATTGCTGGCAAATCTGGCTTTATCATTATTGATAAGAAAGGGACTGGTATTTCCGATTATCAATTTAGCGGTATCTATAATACTATTGTGTGCAGCCGGCTATATATGGGGGGCAAAGGATAAAAGCCTTGGAAGCAGCCTTTTCTTCATGCTGACTGTCTATCTTTGCTTTGCAATAGCCCAGCTGCTGGTGGAGAAATTTAATGAAGCATGGATTAATCTGATATCTCTTTCAACCCTGATCATGTTTGGCGGAATTCTTTTGGTGGTGCTGGTGGCTATAAGCGAAGGTGACGCTCTTGAGCTGCTGGAGCTGGCGCCTGATGTAACCGGCAGCAGAAAGAGTAAAAATAAATTGTAAAAAACATAGTGGTATCAGATGCCGGATTAAGCTTCCGTTACTGATGAATGCATGATAAAATTTTATCAAGGCAAAAGGATGTTAAGGCAAGGATTTTGCCATAGTGATATAATAGCTGCATTTGTCATATAAGATCAGAATGAAATGACAAGCATGATACAAATTTTTTATAAAAGAGAAAGTAAAAAGGACTTTAGAAAGGAGACGGAATATGGATATAATTGAGGCCATTTTA
The DNA here is from genome assembly GCA_012512855.1 of Clostridiales bacterium. GTDB lineage: Bacteria > Bacillota > Clostridia > Lachnospirales > Lachnospiraceae > Mobilitalea. Next base: position 3,202 of record JAAZDK010000036.1, on the reverse strand, counting down.
ACCAGAAGGAGCATACGCAAATTTACCGGTGAGCCGATATCTGAGCAGGATTAGGAGATTGCTTTGAAGGCGGGCTGTTATGCCCCTTCGGCACATAATTTTCAGCCATGGGAATTTATGCTATTTTGACTGATGAATATGGAAATCTGGACACAGACAGGGGTAATGAAAGCCTTAACTTCATAAGGAAATTTTTATAAAGGCAGCAGAAGCCCGGATATAATAAGTAGCTTGCAGGAGAAATTTTCGGTTAGATATACTTTGCTAAATTATATTTAAATGAATTTCGGAGGGTTTTTACTTGATAGTACTTAATAAGACTCGTATTAGGCTTATGAGTATTCTTTCATTTATGGTTCTGCTGGATCAGGCAATTAAGCTGTATATCTACCATAACCATATGGATAAAAGTCTTGATTTAATATTTAATTTCATTCGCTTCGAGCCTAAGTTCAACAGAAATTATTCATGGCTTAATAATCTTTTTGATTGGCAGCCTGGATTACATACAGTTGAGAGGCTTATTTACCTTTGACCTTAAGGATGTATATCTGACTGTGTTTGAAGTGGCGGTTTTAGCTATGCTGATTCTTAATTACAGGAATATACGCAGTCTTGATGAAAAGCAGTTTATCAGGGATTTTATAAGGTACACAAAGAGCCTGCTGAAGAAAGGCTGATTTTGCTTTATTTATTTAATTAGGCATAATTAATGTGCATAGGTATATATGCAGGCTTATATTTTGCTTATTTATAATAGATCATAGTAATTTAACACTGCCTGGCAAGCTTCGATACAAGTAAATCATAAGTAAACCTGCAAATAAGACATTTCAGCTGATTACAATTAAGCCGTAAAGATTCAGAGTTTACAATCAAGGTAATAAATACAAGCTATATAAATTAATAATAAAAAGGAGATGTTTTTTATGGCAAAGCTACTTTTTCAGGGACATGGAAGCTTTCGTATTACTACAGATGAAAATGTCGTAATTTATGTTGATCCCTTTGTTGGTGAAGGCTATGATCTGCCGGCGGATATTATACTGGTTACACATCAGCATGGGGATCACAATCAGGTTGACAAGGTTGCAAAAAAGGATGGCTGCACAGTTATTCAAAGCTACGATGTCATAAAGGATGGCGAGCATCAGAGCTTTAAGCTTGGCAATGTGCTTATAACTGCGGTTCCTGCATACAACAGGAACCATTCCGGAAATGAGTGTGTCGGGTATATACTGGAGTTTGACGGAATAAAGCTTTATGCAGCAGGAGATACCTCAACAACCGAAGAGATGAAGGATTTTGCAAAGCTTAAGCTGGATTATGCCTTGCTGCCTATAGACGGCATCTACAATATGGACCCTGCCGAAGCGTCAAAATGTGCTGAAATTATAGGAGCCAGGTACTCCATACCTATCCATATGAAGCCCGGTGCCTTGTTTGATGAGGAAATGGCTGCAAAGTTTACTGCCAAAAACAGACTGATTGTCAAAGCAGGTGAGGAAATTACTCTGTAAAATAATTCATACAGAAGGAGTTGCTAATGAAGGCTGTCATATTTGATATGTTTGAAACCCTAATAACAGAATACGGTCACAGTGAATATAAAAGCAGGGAAATCAGCCGGGATTTGCAGCTGGACTGGCAGGAGTTTGTAAAGATATGGCACGATCTTGAGCATGACCGCTCGATAGGAAAAATATCATATGAGGATGTCATAGGTCTTATCATGAAGCAGCTTGGCTGCAAAAATGAAGAAGCATATGATACCGTAATAAGAAAGAGGTATGAAACAAAAGCCGACTGCTTCAATTATTTGCATAAGGATATCATCCCTGTGCTGGATAAGCTTAAGATGGAGGGATATAAAATCGGTCTGATAAGCAATTGCTTTTCAGAGGAAGCAATAATAATACGTGAAAGTATTTTGCTTCCTTATTTTGATGCGGCGGTTTTATCATATGAGGTCGGATACGCAAAGCCTGACAGACGGATATATGAGCAATGCGCCTGCAGGCTTGGAGTATCGCCTGAGGAATGCTTGTATATAGGCGATGGAGGCTGTAATGAGCTGTTTGGTGCCAGGGATTTTGGAATGAGGGCTGTTCAGGCAGGCTGGTATATTAAGGAGTATAGCAGGGACTATAAAATCGAGGGATTTGAAAGTCTGGACTCACCGCTGCAAATACTGGAGTTGTTAAATGATCAATAGCATATGAAATGTGCTATTCTTTTAAGCCCATTATTCGATATATAGTTTGGTGGAATGATAGTTATTCCTGCAGGTATAAGCAACTGGTCACTTGGGATATATGCTCCTGTGCAAAGGATAAGCCGTAAAGGACTGGATATGTGACTATAGTTTTTCTGGCAATAATAGTTAATGGAGGAGCTGTTTATGGCTAAATATGAAAGAAGGCTCAATGGGAATTTTAATGAGCTGCTGAACAAGATTCACAACGATATTATTAACGGAAGCATTTCCGTAAGCTATGAGGACGGAAGTGATATAAGCATTAACGGAGTAAGGATTGCTGTCAGAGTATATGAAAGATACAGCATGACCGGCGGCAACAGAGTGAGCCTGAATGTTACCCTGGTGGGTCATGACAATAATCTTTTTATTTCAGCGATAGCTTCAGGAGGCAGTCAGGCCGTATTCTTCAAATTCAACACCTTTGGTGAGGAAAACTTCCTTGATCTGTGCAGGGAATCGGTTGAGGATTATATAAGTAACCGATAGGAAGCATTTAATACTTTTGATTAATGTTTGGAAGGATATATTTTCGATCTAAATTCTTATTGTCAAATATCGATTATTTTTTGGGAATTATTGAATTATGGTACTATGGCGGGGTGGAGGCTGCTTATGAACAAACTATCTTCATATCTGGTTTTTGCTGTGATTTGTATGCTGATAATTGCCCTTGGCGGCTGCAATTGGGCTGACAGGAAGGAGGCAGCCCCGGAACCCGGGACAGGCACAGACGCAGTTATAAGCTTGCCTGCAGTAAAGGAAGCAGAGTCAATATCCGAATGGAAGTCTGAAGCAGATGCAGAATCCGAACCTGCAGCAGAAGAAGGGCAGACGGAGGCCGGTGAAGAAGACATGGATCAGGAAATCACCAAATATGTAAAAGGAAATTCGGTAAATATGAGAGAGGCGCCCGGATTGGATTCTACTGTTTTACTTCAGCTT
>JAAZDK010000004.1 GCA_012512855.1 Clostridiales bacterium | reverse complement strand
TGTATTCTGGGTTTGATACATTCAAATCTTTATCAGGATATTTTTCCTGAACATAGCCTTTTATTTTATATCCTGCAATTGCTGCTGAAATAGGGTTGCCAAAAAAACCGGTTAGAAAATAATATATCGTTCCGATAACTAACAGCAATAAGGCTGCAGCTGCCAATTTAGCAGTAATTCTTTTTCTCATTTTATTTTTACCTTTACTTTCTAAACAGCCTGCAAGCTGAAAACAGGCTGTTTATGCATCATATAGAATTAAATCGCTTGAGTAAATGGCTTAAATAATTTGCCTTAATAATTGCCTGTAGGTATGTATGCGGTCCTAAATTACAGCCTGAGGGTTTCGCCCGGTTGTATGGTATACATTTGCCTGTTATATACAAAATATATAACAAAGGCGCTGGGATTGTATACCATGCTTTCGTCCATGCTGAAGATTAACTGATTATATGCCTGTATATAATCATAAATTTCAATATTGGTAGCATACCAGATATCATCCCTGCCTCCGATCTTTTCTGCAAAGTCTTCGATAAGCTCCCAGTTGTTATCCGCTTCAAATTCATAGCTGTGGCCCCACAGATAGAAGAGCCAGGGTGAACCGAAGGGCTTGTCATTTATAAATTTATCTGTAAGCTCCGGCAGCTTGGGGGTGTTATGATGGCAGGTGGCAGGCAACCGCAGCCAGTCGGTGGGTATCTGAAAGCTTTCTGTGCTGTGGACTGTTCGGGCATAGGCTATGCCGCAGCTTTTCAGGATGCTTACCACCTCATCATTGAAGGTACCAAAGGGATAGGCCATGCCTCTGGCTATCCTGCCGAACAGCCTTTCAATGTTTTTTCGATCCTCCATTATTTCTTTTATAACCAAATTGGCCGGAAGCTGCTCGAGGAATGGATGGGTAAGAGCGTGTATGGCAACCTCATGCCCTGAATCCTTATATAGGCTTACGGCCTCCTTTTCGCTCATTCTGCGGTGTATCTGGCCCTTGGGATATTCATGGCCTTCTTCGGCAAATAAGCCTGTATTGATGTTAAATGTACATTTTAGGCCATACTTGTTTAAAATGGTCATTAATCTGACATCCTGCTGTACTGCATCATCATAGCTTAATGTAAGTGCTTTGGCCTTACCGCCCGGAAAACGCATAGAAAGAAATCCCATAATAATATCCTCCTTGATTGTTTTTGCTTATATAGGGTGTATTTAACTCTGTTTTAAATTGATATACGCCACTTAAGCTGCTTCATTTGTATCTGCTTCTTAAGTAATATACCGGTCCATTTTCATAATCATAATCCTTTTTGTAATAAACATAATCGGCAGAAACAGCCGGAGGCCATATGGTATCACCTTCTGTCAATATTGTAACAGCATTAGCTTCAGTGTTGACCAGATAGATATAGCCTCTTTCACTGTCATCATCCCCCGCATAGTATAGGATTAGTGTACTGCCATCCTCCGATACATCTGATATCCGGGCATCAGCCGGCATGAATTTACCATCAAGCACCAGGATGGGAAGCAGTTCGTTCGACAGCTTCCATAAGCCATCCTCATCAGTATAATACAACTCATCCTTGATAACACCATGGATTTGCCCCTTACCGTGCAAATATTGATTCCCATTTTCGTCTATACTGTAAAGCAGATCATCGTCAGTCTGGTAGTATATTCTGCCGCCTGCAGCATAGATATTATAGTTTAAATCCTTCAGGGCCAGCCCTCCTGCCAATACCCTATGCCCTGTCCCGTCAAGATTGATTTTTTCTATGCTATATAGCCAGTTGTGATGCCGGCTTGTTACAAAATATATGGAGCTGTCAACCAGCTGTATGGCATTGCTTCGGTAATAGGCTGAGCTTGTATCCGCTCTCAGGCCGGCCAGCATTATTTGCTCCTTCCCGTCGGTAGTGGCTCTGTATAAGGACTTATCAGCAATATAATAAATATAATCCCGGTATATAGCAACAAGAACATCGATTTTTTTCAGCAGACGGCTCTGCTTGCCATCTGCAATTGACATACGGCAAAGGTTTCTGTTTAAGTCTAAATAATAAATATAATCCTTGTATTTAATGAAAGCTGAATACCCGCCAAAGCTGCCGATTTTGACTGTCTTGCCTGACTGTGTCAGCCTTATCAGATCGGCCCTTTCATTATAGGATGAAACTCCTGTCAAATAATATATTTCTCCGTCCGTTTTGATGAAATTTCCGGGGTAATGGCAGGTATCATCTGAAATTATGACCGGTTCGCTTGTGTCATTTATAAAGATTTGTGAACCGCTGTTTATATCTAATTCACAGCCGGCGAAGGCATTGGCATCTATGAATATATTTCTGGGCAGATAAATCCTTTTTAGTGATACGCAGTCTTCAAATGCAGCCTCCAGTATATATTCGGCGCTGTTTGGAATGTATATGGAACCTAAGCTGCTGCAGCCGGCGAAGCTGCCATATTCTATTACGGTCAGATTGGATGACAATACAACAGACTTTAGCGAGGAGCAGTTTTTAAAGGCATATGCTCCAAGGTTTAGGACTTTATCTGTTAAAGTGACCTTGCTAAGTAAGCTGCAGTCTGCAAATGCATATGACGATATAATCTCTGCCGCAGCATGAACAGTATTAAGTGAAGTGCAGTAGGAAAAGGCATGCTTTCCCACCCATTTGATGTTACCGGGCAATTTCAGCTCACTAAGGCTGCTGCACCTGCTGAAGGAATAAGAGCCAATGTATGTCAAAGCGCCAGGAAAGCTGATGCTCTCCAGGCTGCTGCAGCCATAAAAAGCATAATCCTCTATTCTTGTCAGGCTCTTTGGCAGACTGATAGATTTAAGGCTTTGGCAATTATAAAAGCTATTTGATTTGATCTCGGTTAGTTTCTTTGGAAGATTAATATATGTCAGCTTAGTACAGTCGTAAAATATCCCGTCGGCCAGGTATGTCAGAGTCTCCGGCAGTTGTATGCTTTCCAGCTGGCTGCAGCCGTAAAATGCATTTGAACCAATGGAGCTGACAGTATCGGGAATGATTACGCTCGTCAGCCTTGTATTGTTCTTAAAGGCGCCTGCCGCTATATGACGGACGGAATCTGGGATGGAAATATGCCCGCTGGCTGCGCTGCCATCGAGGAGGTAGCCGTCGAGTATAAGCAAGCCCTTATCAGATACTGCAGTAATAGCTGTACCATCCAGTATATCAGAAGCAATATTTGTTATATCAGGCGGCAGCTTTATATCCTTTAAATTGACACAGCCGGCAAATGCCCGACTGCCTATGGCAGTCAGGCCATGCGGCAGCTGAAGAGATTCAAGACTGCTGCAATTTAAAAAAGCATTTTCAGCTATTTTGCTCAGCCTGTTGCTGAAGCTTATTTCTTTTAAAGAGGAGCAGTTCTCAAGTGCGTTATTTTCAATAACCGTTATACTTTCAGGAAGAGCAAGGCGTATAAGGCTGTCGCAGTCTTTGAAGCTGAAGCTGGCTATTTTGCCGAGGGAGCTGCCAAGACTAATGCTCTCAAGCGATTTGCAGCCGCTAAATGCATATTCTCCTATGGAGCTTACCTTGTCCGGAATATTAATGCTGGTGAGGGAACGGCAGTTGGAGAATACACTATTGCCGATATAGCGCAGGTTCTCCGGCAGAAGAAGCTCCTTCAGGGAAATGCAATCTGCAAACAGAAAATCAGGGAGGCTTACGATTTTTTCTGACAGGCTGACATAGGAAAGCCTGGAGCAGGACTTGAAGGCAGCCGTACCAATTCCTTCTACACTGTAGGGCATACTGATACTTTCAAGGGATTTACAGCCCAAGAAAGCATGCTTGCCTATATATTTGATACCATATGGCAGCCTGATTGCCTGCAGGCTTTCGCAATTGTAGAAGGTGTTTTCGGGTATATAGCTCAGACTCACAGGTATATTTATCTGCTCCAGCTGGATGCAGCCATAAAAGACGCTGTCACCCATTTCAGTGAGAGACTTGGAAAGATGAACCTTCTTCAGTCCGGAGCAGGAGAAGAAAACCGATCCTCCGATGCTTGTTACACTATCCGGAAGAGTCAGCTCAGTAAGTGAGCTGCAGCCATAAAAGGCCTGATTTGCAATAGATTTGAGACTGGCGGGAAATTTGACGGATTGCAAATTTGCAAAGCCACTGAATGCGGAGGCGGCAATTTCCGTAACAGTATAGCTGTAGGATGAATCCCTTACCGTATCTGGTATGGATAGGATTTCTATGCTGTTATCTCTGGCTCCTGTAAGGCGAACCTGACCGGCTTTGCCTTTAGTTGCAGGCTTGGTGATTTCATATTTAAGGGTTCCGTCATAGAAGGTATATTTTGGCTGATTCGCCATGGCAGCAGCATTTGCTTCAGAGGGGGCGAATAAGCCGGCGAGTATTAGAAACATTATAAATACCATCAATTTGCTGCTTTTCATAAAAAGCCTCCATTAAGCATATTTCAATAGTTACGCACAAACCAGAGTTAGCCGCATGAACTGGCAGACAGCCGCAGGCACTAGGTAAAACAACGTTATGCCCAAAGCTTTGGCTGCAAAGGCGGCCTCAGACCCTTATGTTTTGGGCTGAGGCCATGGCTTTTGCAGTAAAGATTAAGCAGGAAGAGTTATTATCATAGCTTTATTTAAATCATAGCTTTATTTTATTATCTCGAGTCCGCCGTCAGGCAAGCGTCTGAATTTCTTGACATAAGCCCAACCAAGTGCAGGATCCATCTCTGCAACCTCGTGTCCCTTATCACGCATCAGAACATAATTGTACAGATTAAGCGGCTCCTTATCCATTGAGTAGAAGGAATGTACATCATATTCGTGATGAGGGTGCCGTTTGGAGGGCTTTAGCAAGGTATATTTATGTCCGGGAACACCGCAGCCGCAGGGATGAGGATTGTCACGTTCAGGTGTAGGAGCAATTTCGATGTTATTGTATCTCTTCCAGAAATCATATTGATGCTGTTGGGTACATCCCCGGTATACAGGATAGGATGCTTCCCTGCTACCATAGGTGTACCATACCGGCATCCGATAGTCAAATTTCTTTTTCTTCTCAAGGGCTATGCTGAAGGGCTTCATCTCTTCAACATTAATATCTGACGGGCCGATACGTCTTCCCGGCCAGTTGGAGTTAATATGGCAGATGCCTGCTATCAGCTCAGGGTGCACCATGGCAACTGCTTGCGCGTGGGCGGCTCCGTTGCTGAAGCCGGACAGGTATACCCTGCCTTCGTCTACCGGGTAATTTGCAATCATGTGTTTAATAAGCGCCACGGCAAATCCGACATCATCCGGCTCACTTTCATCCATATTACAATTCCACTGGGTTTTATTGCCACCCCATGGATAAACCGTAATAAAGCCTTCCTTTTCTCCAAGCTCATGGAACTTGCTCATCTCGGCTGCTTCGGCAGGATTATCCGAGCCACCATGGAAAAATACAAGCAAGGGAACCTTTTCCGTCTGGTCCTTTTTGATACCTGACGGAACATGTGTAAACCAGGTATGGGGCTTGCCATCAAGTCTGTCATCATCCAGATAGATTTCAAAGCTTGCCTTTTTTATATCCATTCTGGGCTCGCAGTCGCCGTGTGCACCGGTGTTGGTCCGTCTAACTTTTTTAAACAGCTCATTCCATACCGACTCAAGAAGCTCTGGCGTTAGCTCCTTGTTAAGCCTGTCATCGATTACACGCTGCAGGGGGTTTAGTTTATTTTCATATATGCTAATATTGTTGCCTTGCTCTACCGGCTCGGCCTCATTGGCTTTGATAAAATAATCCCTGATTTTATCCGGGCAGTTGACCAGATGGACAGGCATAGGGGCAAAGGTGGCCTTGTCTGTTGGCAGTTCAGCTATTGTTGGATTTATACATAATACAGCTGCTATATTCTCCGGATAATTGGCTGCAAGGGTACATGCCAGGTCGGCTCCGCTCCCTATACCGATCAAATACTTGGTATCATTCATCGGATGCCAGGTACTCATCATAGATTCATAGGTTGGAAATCCGTTCGGGCTAAACTCAAAGGGCTTATCATCAGGCCTTATCATAGCATCCTGGAATTTGTTAAAGGCTGCTACATCTTCGCCGGACAAATCGGAATTCCAGCGACCATTTAACGGATTAGGGAAGGAGAGGATTACATCATCATTTTCAGCCAGCCTGGTCAGGCCTGTTTCAAAAAGGAGCTTATGTACTGAAGCCTCGTCATCGCCGTCTCTCAGTACAGTTATGCTGCAGCGTTTAAATGCGGTCCTGTTGGGACCAGGCGGGTAATAAAGATACATGGAGCGGTTTGATTCGGAAATACTTTTATATATAATATCCATCTTATCCTCCTTGCTGCTTTGGGTGATAGGCACCTTGACATTATCCAAGGTGCTATACCGTTTTAGTTAATATAATTATGCCATAACTGCAATGCTTATACAACTTAATTTTATTATATGCCAGGCATTTTACAAAGGTTTTTTTATGAAAAAGACATATAAAGTTATCCATATTATTGAATGAAAAAGCCCTAAAAACTGATTTAAAACGGGAAAACAGGCGATAAATGACAGTCTGTGGAGTATTCTGGAGTATTCTGCGGAGGA
>JAAZDK010000035.1 GCA_012512855.1 Clostridiales bacterium | reverse complement strand
TGGGCGGAGATATACAGATCTATGTTAAGAAGGATGAGATCGGGGAAGAGCCCTATACAGATTTTAAGAAGTATGATATTGGAGATATCATTGGTGTAGAGGGTGAGGTCTTCAAGACCAATTCAGGGGAAATATCCATAAAGGCCCAAAGCATCACCCTGCTTTCAAAAAGCCTTCAAATACTGCCGGAAAAATTCCATGGCCTAAAGGACACAGACACCAGGTACAGACAAAGATATGTTGATCTGATAGTTAATCCTGAGGTCAGGGATACCTTCATAAAGCGCTCCATGATAATCAGGGAGATACGCAGATACCTTGATGACAGAGGCTTTCTGGAGGTAGAAACACCGGTTCTTGTACCAAATGCCGGCGGTGCGGCTGCAAGGCCATTTAATACACATCATAATGCCCTGGATGAGGATTTGCATCTGAGAATTTCCCTTGAGCTTTATCTTAAGAGGCTTATTGTCGGCGGTCTGGAGAGGGTATATGAAATAGGAAGGGTTTTCCGTAATGAAGGCTTGTCGGTAAGACATAATCCTGAATTTACCCTCCTTGAGCTGTACCAGGCTTACACCGATTATTACGGAATGATGGATCTGGTTGAGGATTTGTTCCGTACGGTTGCACAGAAGGTGCTTGGAACAACAACCGTTGTATATGACGGTGTAGAGATTGATTTATCAAAGCCCTTTGAGAGACTGACAATGGTTGATGCGATAAAGAAATATGCAGGAATTGATTTTAACGAAATTCCTGATGAAACGGCAGCAAAGGAACTGGCTAAAAAGCATGGCATTGAATTTGAGGACAGGCATAAGAAGGGTGACATCATCAATCTCTTCTTTGAAGAGTATGTTGAAGAGCATCTGGTTCAGCCTACCTTTATAATGGATCATCCTGTTGAGATATCACCTCTTGCCAGCAGAAAGCCGGACAACCCTGACTTTACAGAGAGATTTGAGCTGTTTATTACAAGGCGTGAGATGGCCAATGCCTTCTCGGAGCTGAATGATCCAATAGATCAGAGAGGCAGATTTGAAGCCCAGGAGGCCTTAAGGGCGGCAGGTGACGAGGAAGCCAATCAGACGGATGAGGATTTCCTGTGCGCTCTGGAATATGGAATGCCTCCGACAGGCGGAATCGGTATAGGAATTGACCGCTTTGTAATGCTTTTGACCGATTCCCAGGCAATAAGGGATGTACTGCTCTTCCCGACAATGAAGAGCCTGGACTCCGACAAGAAAAAGTCAGGCAATGTAGTTAATGCTGAGAAGCCTGCGGACAAGCCGGTTGAGAAAATAGATTTTTCCAAGGTAAAAATAGAGCCTTTATTTGAAGAGCTGGTTGATTTCGAAAGCTTCAGCAAGTGTGATTTCAGAGCGGTAAAGGTAAAGGATTGTGTAGCTGTACCAAAGAGCAAGAAGCTGCTTCAGTTCACACTGGATGATGGAAGCGGAACAGACCGTACCATTTTAAGCGGAATCCATGAATATTATGAGCCGGAAGAGCTTATTGGCAAAACTTTGATTGCCATCGTTAATCTTCCACCAAAGAAGATGATGGGTATAGATTCCTGCGGTATGCTGCTTTCAGCAGTACATGAGGAAGAGGGAGAAGAAAGGCTTAATCTCCTTATGGTGGATAACCGCATTCCTGCAGGCGCAAAGCTGTATTGATATTTTTGCGTGTGACATGTACTAAGAGCAGGCGTGTATAACAAGGAGTATATTACAGGCTCTATGTCAGCAGATCTGGGAAAGAATTATAAAGTGAAAAACAAGGGAGCTGTTACATTAGAGATAAAAATTCTCTAATCGGCAGCTCTTATTTTATATACTTAAATTAGATGAGAAGCCTTGGTAGTTCCAGGGAAACAAATAAATATTAATTTTATATTCCTGACATCTTGACTCTGCCGTTAGGGAACAGTTTATACTGTTCGTAAGCAAATGAGAAGGAGGATGATTTACATGAACGAATTAATAAAAATCAGAGAAATATCATCAAAATATGATATATCCGCACGTACTCTCCACTATTACGAGGATATGGGTCTTCTGACAAGCATACGCAGCAGCGATTACTCTTACAGGATGTATGACGAAAAGGCCGTAAGGCGGCTTGAACAAATTTTAATATTACGTAAGCTTAACATAAGCATA
>JAAZDK010000034.1 GCA_012512855.1 Clostridiales bacterium | reverse complement strand
TCAATGTTCCTGAAGAGGGTATGTACAACATACATATGGAATATTACACCGTTAAGGCCCGTGGGGTTGAAATTGAAAGAAAGCTGTATATAAACGGTAAAATTCCTTTTTCAGGAGCAGATGCGCTTAACTTCTACAGAATATGGAAAGACAAAGGAGAAGTTGTCGTAGACAATCAGGGAAATGAAATCAGACCTTCCCAGATTGACGTACCTTCCTGGACCGAAGCGTATTTCAAGGATGATTTGGGCTATTTTACAGAGCCCTACGCTTTCTATTTCAAGAAGGGAACAAACACAATCAGACTTGAAGGTGTAAATGAGCCTACAGTAATTAAATCCCTGACTCTTAAAGCTATAAAAGAAAAGCCTTCATACAGCGAGTATAAGGCAAGCCTGCCAAAGGTTGCTGCTTCTGAAACAGCAAACAACTATAAGCAGATAATACAGGGCGAGGATTCAACCTATCGTTCTTCGCCTTCGCTGTATGCTATTTATGACAGATCTTCACCGGCTACAACTCCTGCCAGCGTTGCTACCATCAAGCTTAACATGATAGGCGGTAATGCATGGAGAATAGCAGGCAACTGGATTGAGTGGGAATTCGAGGTCCCCGAGGATAACTATTACAACATAACAATCAAGGGCAGACAGAACTACAACCGTGGCTTCGTATCAAACCGTGCTGTTTATATAGACGGAGAGATTCCCTTCAAGGAGCTTAGCGCTATAAGCTTCAAGTACAGCAACAAATGGGAGAATCTGACTCTGGCAGACGAGAATGGTGAGCCCTATCAGTTTTATCTGACAAAGGGCAAGCATACCATCCGCCTTGAGGTTACTCTTGGCGAATTGGGCTTAATTCTGAATGAGATGAGTGCTACGGTAACAAACCTGAATGCTGTATACAGAAAGATACTTGTTCTTACCGGTGCAAATCCTGACAGATACAGGGATTACCGAATTGCCCAGCAGTATCCTCAGGTAATGGTTGAAATGGAGCGTGAAGCGAAGAGACTTTATAAGATGGTTGATGATGTAACCGCCTATTCGGGTCAGAGATCAAATCAGATAGCTCCCGCTCTTAATCTGGCAAAGCAGCTGGATCGTTTCATTAAGAATCCGGACAGGATATCAAGAGAATTTGTAGCCTTCAAGAATAATATTAGTGCCTTGGGTACAGCAATTCTGACATTGAGTGAAGCACCTCTTGATATCGACCTGATTACCATAACAGGACCTAATGCACAGCCTGATGAGATTAACGAGTCCTTCCTGAACAGGGCTTTGCATGAAGTGAAATCCTTCTTTGCTACATTTGTTACCGATTACAATGCTATAGGCGATTTGCATGATTCAAAGGAAGCTATAGAGGTATGGATGCTGGCAGGCCGTGACCAGAGTACAATATTAAAGTCCATGATAGATGATACCTTCACTCCGACTTCAGGTGTTAAGGTTAATGTTAAGCTGGTTGAAGCCGGTAACCTGCTTAATGCGGTATTGGCCGGCAAGGGACCTGATGTTGTGCTTAGCGTAGGTCAGAGTGAACCGGTTAACTATGCTCTTCGTGGAGCAGTCGAGGACCTTACGCAATTTTCGGATTTAAATGAGGTATTGAAGAACTTCCATCCAAGCGCATATGAGCCTTATCGCTTTGAGGGCGGCATTTATGCCTTGCCTGAGACCCAGACCTTCAATGTACTGTTCTATAGAAAGGATATTATGGAGCAGCTGGAGGTTGAAGTACCTCAGACCTGGGATGATCTGATAGCAATACTTCCTACCATTCAGCAGAACAATATGGTTGTGGTTATGCCGTCTACCGAGGGTGTAATGACTAATACCAACGCCAACCTGAATGGAATTCTGGCTCTTCTGTACCAGTATGGTGGAAGACTGTATGATGATGAAGGCAAGAAGGTTCTGATTGACAATGAAAATGCTGTTAAGGCATTCGAAGTATATACTAAATTCTTTACATCATATAAGCTGCCTACTATTTATGATTTTCCGAACCTTTTCCGTTCGGGGCAATGCCCTATCGGTATTGTGGATTTCACCACTTATAACCAGCTGGCGGTATTTGCTCCTGAAATCAGAGGTTTGTGGGACTTCACACTGATACCTGGTGTTAAAAAGGAAGATGGTACTATAGACCGTTCATGCAATTCAGGCGGCGTTTGCGCAATGATACTGAAGCAGAAGGATGAAAAAATCAAGCAGAATTCATGGACCTTCCTGAAATGGTGGGTTAGCGAGGAGGCCCAGGTTCGTTTCGGCCAGGAGCTTGAAAGCGTAATGGGTGCAGCTGCAAGATATGCAACTGCCAATGTTAGGGCTTTTGAAAAGCTGAACTGGAACAAGGATCAGCTGGAAGTGCTCAATACCCAGAGAGAATGGGCTGTTGGCTACAGAGAAATTGCAGGTGGCTATTTTACCTCCAGACATATAACAAATGCGATTCGTAAGATTAACTACACAAATCAGGACGTTCGCGAAACAGTACTGGACTATGCGATTACAATAAACGAAGAAATCCAGAAGAAACGTCTTGAGTTTGGTTTGGATATCAGGTAAGGAGGGATAAGTTAAATGAGTTTACAAAGATATCTTGCCAGAAAAAGAGAGTTTAGAGCATATCAGTGGAAGATGGCAAAAAGATCAAAGGCTTGCTACCTTTTCCTGGCTCCTTATGGAATTCTATTTATAACGTTTTTTGTAGTACCGGTTATAACCTCATTATGTTTGAGCTTTACATACTATAACATACTTGAGCCTCCCAGGTTTATAGGACTGCAAAACTATATAAACCTCCTGCTTGCGGACGATGTATTCCTTATAGCAGTCAAGAATACCTTCCTGTTGGCTCTTATTACGGGACCGGTAGGCTATATATCGGCGTTCCTCTTTGCCTGGTTTATCAATGAGCTTCCTAGATATATCAGAGCAATAGCGATAGTAATGTTCTATGCGCCGTCGCTTTCGGCAAATATGTACCTGATGTGGGCATATTTGTTCTCAGGTGACGCATATGGACTTCTGAATGCGATTTTGATTGAGCTGAACGTTATTCAGCAGCCGATTACTTGGCTTACCAACCCTCAGTATATGATGGCAGTTGTAATAATTGTTTCCCTGTGGAGCAGCCTTGGTGCAGGCTTTTTGGCGCTGGTTGCAGGTTTGCAGGGCATAGACAAATCAATGTACGAAGCTGGCTTGATTGACGGCATTAAGAACCGCTGGCAGGAGCTGTGGTTTATAACCCTGCCCAATATGAAGAGCATGCTTATGTTCAGTGCCGTTATGTCAATTACATCAGCCTTCAACGTAGCGGATGTGCCGATGGCCTTAACCGGTTTCCCCAGCACAGACTACGCTACCCATACGGTTGTACTGCACCTGATTGACTATGGTTCTATAAGATTTGAAATGGGATATGCTTCCGCAGTAGCAACACTTCTGTTCTTTACAATGATCTTGTGCAACAAGTTAATTCAGAAGCTGCTGAGACGTGTAGGAACTTGAGGTTATTAAGAGGGAGAGAGTGAGACTATGAGGAAAAAAATTCTTAAACGGCGCAAGCCTAACCGTTCGTGGGGCGGCGATTTCGGGATTTACACCTTTTTGGGTTTATTTGCAGCATTTATGGTTATTCCGATGATATATACGATTAATAGTGCTTTTAAGCCAATGGATGAGATATTCCTGTATCCTCCCAGGTTTTTCGTAAGAAACCCAACCATGGATAACTTCCAGGACCTGCTTGTGTTGCTGGGAAAATCATGGGTTCCGTTTTCAAGATATCTTTTTAATACGGTATTTATAACTATAGCGGGAACAGCCGGACATATAATCATAGCCTCCATGGGAGCCTTCGTATTATCAAAGTACAGATTCCCGGGAAGTATGACCTTCTTCAGAATAGTTGTTACAGCCCTTATGTTTAACGGTTATGTTACCTCAATTCCCAACTATCTCGTTATAGCCAGATTAGGCTGGGTAGATACGGTTTGGGCAGTAGTAATACCAGCGTTTGCAGCGCCTATGGGCCTGTTCCTTATGAAACAGTATATGGATGCAAATATTCCGGATGTTTTGATTGAGGCTGCAAAGGTTGACGGAGCAAAGGAATGGGCGGTATTCACCCGTATAGCAATGCCGCTTGTAAAACCGGCATGGCTTACTCTTATGATTTTCTCCGTTCAAAACCTATGGAATGCAAGAGGATCAACATTTATCTATTCTGAGCAGTTAAAAACCCTGCCTTATGCATTAGGCCAGATAGCAGCAGCCGGAATAGCCAGAGCAGGTGTAGCAGCTGCTGTATCAGTTGTAATGATGATTGTACCGGTAGCCACATTTATCATAGTTCAGAGTAATGTTATGGAGACTATGGCAACGTCTGGTATCAAGGATTAGGAGGAAACAATGAAAAGAAAAGGTATTATTTCAATTCTCTTATGCTTTGTGGTATTATTGCTGTCTCCCGATATAACAGTAAAAGCCAAGCAGGCACCTTATACATATGTTTATGATTACTGGATTGATGCTAGAGAATCACCTGATGCATATGAGGCGGTGTTTTATGTTACAGGTGATGATTTAGGTGTAGGTGACTTCAAGGATCCGATGGGAATGTATGCAAAGGATGACCATATATATATATGTGATACCGGTAATAACAGAATAGTAGTGGTAAAGAGAGATGGCGACCAGTTTACTGCAGTCGATGTTATATCTGAGTTTACCGGTGACAGTGAAGTACTGACCTTTAATTCTCCACAGGACATATTTGTTGCTGACAATGGTGATTACTATATTTGCGATACCAACAACCAGAGAGTCGTTCATCTGAATTCCGAAAAGCAGTTGGTTAAACTGCTGACAAAACCGGTTGATGAAACTGTCGACCAGAACAGCGACTTCCTTCCAACCAAGGCTGTGGCTGACGTGGCAGGAAGAGTTTATGTTCTTGCCAAGAACTACAATAAGGGCTTTGTTCAGTATCATTCTGACGGAAGCTTCGTAGGTTTTATAGGAGCAAGTGAAGCAAAATTCAATCTGGTGGATTATTTATGGAAGATGATTGCCACCAAGGAGCAGAAGGCCAGAATGGTTCAGTTCGTTCCGACGGAATACAGCAATGTTGCTCTTGATAAGGATGGATTTATATATTGTACTACTATGACCTTTGACAGATGGGAGCTGTTGACAACAGCAAAACCCATAAGAAAGCTGAATGCCCAGGGAACCGACATTCTGGTTAAGAACGGATGGGAACCGCCTGTAGGTGATCTGGATTGGCAGGATGCCGCAGGCTATAACGGACCTTCCAGATTTATAGATATAACAGTTCTTGATAATGATATTTATCTTGCTCTTGATATGACAAGAAGCAGAATATTTGCCTATGATGAACAGGGTAATCTGCTCTATGCCTTTGGAGGAGTAGGTAACAGGCTGGGCTATATGCTGGGACCTGTTGCAATTGATCATCTTGGCTATGATCTGGTGGTACTTGACCAGAGAACCCAGGCCTTCACGGTATTTACTCTTACCGAATATGGAAAATTAATAAACTCCGCCCTTGATGAGTACAAGAAGGGTAATTATGATAAATCGGCCGAGTACTGGCAGCAGGTTTTAAGGCTTAACGGTAACTATGATTTGGCTTACACAGGCATAGGCCGTTCACTATTCAGACAGAAGAGATACAAGGAAGCGATGGAGTATTTTGAATTTTCAAAGGAAAGAAAGCATTACTCAAAAGCCTTCCAGTTATACAGAAAAGAATGGATTGAAGAAAACATCGGATGGATTGTGGCAATCTTTTTAGCTTTGATTGTTGTACCGAATCTGGTGGAGTTTATAAAAAGGATAAAAAGAGAGGTGGATAGAGCTTGAAAATGCCCGCGTTTTTAAATAAGGAAAAACTTCAGCATGTAGGGAAAACTCTGCGGTATTCCTTATATGTATGTACTCATCCGCTTGATGGTTATTGGGATCTCACACATGAAAAGAGAGGTTCTGTTGCTGCAGCCAATATTATAATTATATTGGCCTTGCTGACCACCCTGTTGTCGTATCAGTACGGAAATCCTATGATTTACGGGTTTGTTCAGCTGCAGTATTTCAATGTTTACAGAGTCATAGCGGGATTTCTTGCTCCGATTTTTATAGGAACTCTTGCCAATTGGGGCCTGACCACATTGTTTGACGGTAAGGGTACAATGAAGGATGTTTACATGGCAATCGGTTATGCTTTCACTCCATATGTTATAATAAATCTGCCATGCATTTTTATAAGTAATGTATTGACTATTGAAGAGGGAGCATTTATTTACTATGCGAGTTCTGTATCATCAGTATGGATGGGTGTGCTGATTGTAAGTGCTGTAATGCAGATACATGATTATACCATAACCAAAACAATCCTTACCCTGATAGCAACAGCTGTCGGCATGCTGCTTATAGTATTTGTCCTCTTGCTATTCTTTAGTTTAATTTCGGATGCGGCTGCATATTTTATTTCTATGTATAAAGAAATATCATACCGCTTCTACTAATAAGGAGGCTAGTGATGAGAAAATTATTAAAATTAGGCTTAATCCTTATTTCGTCTGTACTTTTGGTTGGATGCAGCCAGAATCAAGCACAAAAAATAGAAATACCGACATTTTCGTTTAACGCCGAAGAGTATCCTGAGCCCCTCGTGCTTGAAAATGATAAGCTAAGGTTTACATTATATCCTGAAACAACTCATTTTGAAGTATTGAATAAAGTAAATAATTCAGTATGGCGGTCAAATCCTGAAGACGCAGCCTATGACCCTATGGCTGATCCGACTAATATAAACTACATGCTATCTACTCTTATTATTGAATATACAAACAGTATCGGCGTTACTGTTACATATGCCAATTTTGAAAAGAGTATAGAAAAGACAAATTATCAAATTACCAAAAATGGGGACACGATTGAGGTAGATTATACTATCGGTGATTTGAAAAAGATTTACTACATTCCACCCGCGATGCCTGAATCCAGAATGAATACTTATCTTGAAAAAATGGATTCAAGTGCGCAGAGAAAGGTTAAAACCTATTACCGTAGGGTGGATTTGGATAACCTGCTTCCTACCGATGATCCGGATGAACTTAAGAAACAGTATCCTGAGCTGGAAACAGAAAGAGTATATGTTCTTCGTACGGATGTTCAGAACCATATGAAGCTGCAAATGCAGGACTTCTTTGCGGCAGCAGGATATACCATTGAGGACTGGGAAGCAGATATGGAGAAATACGCCAAGGAAGATACTGAGGAACAGCCCTACTTTAATATGTCAATAATTTATCGCCTTGAAGACGATGAGCTTGTAGTAGAGGTTCCGTATGAAAAGATGATATGGAAGGAAGAGTACCCTATTACAAGAGTTAAGGTATTACCCTACTTTGGTGCCGGAAGCACCGACGATGAGGGTTACCTGATGGTTCCTGAAGGCAGCGGTGCGGTTATTAACTTCAATAACGGCAAGAGCGAGCAAAACGCTTACTATGTTGACGTTTACGGATGGGATCTGGGCAGAGAAAGAGATTCCATGACTGATGAAAATGATACAGCCTTCCCGGTATTTGGCATAGCCAAAAACGGAAACTCAATGCTGTGCATACTAGAGGATTATGCTCCGGTTGCTATTATTGAAGCAGATGTAAGCGGCAATGGCAGCAGCTACAATTTTGCACATGCTTCCTACCTTACCATGCATTATTCTTCGCTCAAGGTTTCCAAAAAAACAGATAAATCGGTTATCATGTTCGAGCAGAGGAAGCCAAGTGGAGTTCTTAAGCAAAGATATCGCTTCATTGACTCCGACAACTATATAAAGATGGCCGAAAGCTACAGGGAATATTTGATGAAGAAATATCCTGACCTTCTTGTAAAGAAGACGGAGTCCAGTACCCCTGTTAACGTTACTCTGATTGGAGCTATTGATAAGGATGTACAGCGCTTTGGTCTGCCTGTAAACGTACCGTGGGAACTGACATCTTATAAGGAAGCGTCAGAAATACTTGATGAGCTAAAGCAAACGGGGTACAAGGATTTATACGTCAAATACAGAGGATGGATGAACGACGGCTTAAGGCATGAAGCCTTAACCAAGGTTAAGCCGGTATCCAAGCTTGGCGGAAAGAAAGAATTAGTTAAGCTTATAAACCACGCAAACGAGCTTAACATTCCCTTGTATCTTGAAGGAACAGTCCAGACCACCTATAACTATGGCTGGTTTGACGGATTTGTAATTAACAGGGATGCGGTAAAGACAGCAGGCAGGGAAATTTTGAAGCTCAATGACTTTACCGTATGGTATGCTCCTAATCCCTATTTAGACGACTACTATTTATTGAAGCCTCAAAGAACCATTGAATATATGAAGAATCTGACTGACTATGTAAAAGCGCATAATGCAAATGTAGCATTCAGCGATATAGGATATACCGTTGCAGGCAGCTATGATCCTAAGAATCTTATAACCAGACAGGAAGTTATGGAAATGCATCAGCAGGAACTCTCCAGAATTTATGCTGAGGGCAGCAAGATAATGATAAATAACGGCAATGATTATGCTATGCCATATGCCGATTTCATAACTAATATGGACTTATATGGTTCAAGGTACGGAATTATCGATTATATGATACCATTTTATCCTGCAGCCATTCATGGCTTAAAGAGTTACTCAGGTGAGTCTATAAACCTCTCTGCCAATTACAAAAAGCTGATTTTGAAGAGTGCTGAAACAGGTGCAGGATTGTCATTCACATTTATAAAAGAAGCAACATCCGAGCTGCGTGAAACATATCACACCAATTTGTATGGTTCAGACTATGATTTGTGGAAGGAAGAGGCATATAAGATTTACAACAGATATGAATCCGAACTGGGCCATGTGTTCAATCAGTATATTACAGATCACAAGCGTCTGAAGGATGGTGTGTTTGTTACCAGCTATGAGGATGGAACCAATGTTTATGTAAACTACACCGATTATGATTTTGAACAGGATGGTATTAAGGTTCCTGCCCAAGATTATTTGGTAGAAAGGAGGTAATATAGATGGCTAAGACAAAAGTGGCTAAACCGAAACACAAGAATTTAGGCAGGAAGAAAGCGATAGCCGGATATATATTTATATCACCCTTTATTATAGGCTTTTTAGCATTTATGTTAAAGCCCTTATGTGAATCATTCATGATGAGCCTTAGCGATGTTAAGGTTGTAGGTGGTAAAGGTGGATTTGTATTAAATTTCTGGGGCTTGAAGAATTTTAAGCAGGCATTCCTTGTAGATGCTGAGTTCACCAGATTTTTGACAACCGAGCTGACCACCATGCTGACTCATGTGCCGGCTACAATAATTATAAGCTTCTTCATGGCTTTAATTCTTAACCAGTCCTTTAAGGGCAGGACACTTGCGCGCGCCATATTTTTCCTGCCAGTTATATTGTCCTCAGGTGTATTGGTAGGACTTGAATACAATAACAGCCTGTTAAGTGGTATGGAGGAATATATCAAGGAAAATACAAACGCCAGTGAAATTACGGCAACACTGCAATCAATTCTTTCCACCACAGGTTTAGGTTCAAGATATCTTGAGACAGTATACAACATAGTAAACAGTCTGTACGACGTTGTTATTGCTTCAGGTATACAAATAATCATATTCCTGTCGGGACTTCAGACTATACCAAAGAGCATGTTTGAGGCTGCAACTATTGAAGGATGTACGGCATGGGAGGGCTTTTGGAAGATTACCTTGCCAATGGTTAGCTCGGTTATATTGGTAAATGTCATTTACACCATTGTTGACTTCTTTATGAAGTCCAACAGTCAGGTTATGACCAAGATAACCGATACGATGGTAATGCGGCTGGACTATGGCTTCAGCGCTGCTATGGCTTGGGTCTATTTCCTGGCTGTAATGTTAATCATAGGCTTATTCAGCCTAATAACTTCAAGGTGGGTGTACTATTATGAGTAAAAAGTTATCGCAAAGATGGAGTCATTTTCTGGAAAGAAACAAAAAATCCGGCGGTTATCTGTTAAAGAAGATTATTATGAGAAGGCTTTACTCAATTGCAAGAGCCATCCTGATACTTGGTCTGTGTTTCTTAATTCTGCAGCCATTGTTTAACAAATTATCAGCCAGCTTTATGGCTGAAAAGGATTTGTATGACCCAACCATTATCGTTGTACCCAGAAATCCTACCTTAGATAATTATAAAATAGCGGCATATTTGCTTGATTACTGGAGGATACTCCGCAATACCCTTGGATTATCATTGCTGGCAAGCTTTGCCCAGGTAGCGTGCTGTACTCTGGTAGGATACGGATTTGCCAGATTTAAATTCCCGCTGAAGAGGTTATGGTTTGCGTGTGTAATACTGGTAATAGTTGTGCCCCCTCAGACCATTATGTCATCACTGTATCTGAACTTCAGATTCTTTGATATATTCGGCATAATAAAAGCTATTACAGGGTCTACCATTAACCTGCAAAATTCAATAATACCTTATATAATGTTGTGCATGACCGGAATGGGTCTGAAGAGCGGATTGTATATATTCCTTATCAGGCAATACTTCAGAGGAGTTCCAAAGGAGCTTGAAGAGGCGGCATATGTTGACGGATGCGGCAATTTCCAGACATTCGTTAGAATTATGCTTCCGGATGCAACTCCGATAATAACATCTTGCTTCCTCTTCGCCTTTGTATGGCAGTGGACCGATAACTTTTATGCAAGGATATTTTTAAAGGGTACTTCTCTTTTAGCAACCGAATTGCCTGCTTTACCAACACGATTAACTGACTATATTATATCCCTCACAGGCTCAGGTAAGGCGTCAACCGCTTATGGTATGGCAATGATATCAACCGGTATGGTTATGACAATAATACCTCTTCTGATCATCTATGTTATCGCTCAGAAGGGCTTTGTTGAAAGCTTAAGCCAGACCGGTTTGAAGATGTAATCTTATAAACAGATCTAAACCGTCATCGGTGACTGATTGAAATGAAGCATTTATAATGACGGCTAGAAAATAGTATTACAATGTAATTAATTAGTACGTTCTTTTAATAGTGGGGGAGAAGGTATTGATTATTCTCCCCCAGTATATTGAAAAGGATTTCAGAATTAATTGTCGAATTAATGTTAAAGATATAATTTCATTATGTACATTTGTAATTGGTTATACTGTTGAAGCTATAAGATTGAAAAATATTAAGTTTTGAAATATTGTACTTGTTAAACCAGGAATTTGCTTTTTAAATGACATATTCCCATGGAATATATTCCATAGGAATGACTAATGAATTTGGATACAGCTTCAATTTTATATAGATTTGTCATTTAAGAACGTATAGGAACCAGATTTTCCGGGTTTTCGTACCAACAGGAAAAAATACGCATTAAGAACGACTTTCAGGGACGAGACTAAAGTTGAAGAAGAATGATGTAATTAAATAAAAAGCGGTTGTAATCCTCCTATATGGTATATGGATTACAGATAGTTTCCACTTTTTACTGTGCATCATAGGCTTTAGACTTTGTGGAAAGTTATCTATTACTGGTTCAGTTACCATTGGTAGTATGTGGATGCTCATTACTTGCATTACACATTACTATAGACAATATATCATATAAGGAGGATAAGCATTATGAAAAAAATTACTAAACGCATGTTATCAGTTATGCTGATACTGGCGTTGAGCGTTTCTATGCTGACTGCGTGCGGCAAGAAGGCTGAAAACACTGATACCCCTGCTAATACACAGGGCGAAACAAACACCAATACAGATACACAAAGCGGCGGAGACAACGAAGCTACTCCAACAGAGGCTGAAGAGCCGGCTATGGATCTGGGTGGTATGGAAATTATCGTTGGTGACTGGTGGTCTCCCCAGGAAACACCTGAACCTAAGAACCAGAAGGAAGAAGATACTCTGGCATATCGTAATGAATTCATGAAGAAGTACAACTTCACAATTAAGCAGGTTGCTGTTACAGACTGGGGCGGTATGCAGGAGCTGTTTACAACATCCGTTATGGCTGATGATCCTGCGGCTCATGTATTCCTTTTAGGATGGGGCTGGATAGCTCAGCCGCTGGCAAATGGTCTGCTTTATGATTTGTCATCCATTAAGAACTTTGATTTCTCAGAAGATAAGTGGCTTAAGTATATAACAGAGCTTATGACCTTTGACGGTTCCGTATATGGTATGGCATCCGGTACTCCTGAGCCTAAGCTGGGCGTATTCTGGAACAAGAGATTATTCCAGGAAGCAGGACTTGATCCTGAACTGCCGTATGATTTGCAGGCAAGCGGTGAGTGGACTCTTGAGAAGTACGAAGAGCTGGCTAAGCAGCTGACAAGAGATACCAACAACGACGGTACAATCGATACCTATGCACAGGCAAGCTTCTCTGTTGACTACTTAAGAGGCGCATTGACTCTTCATAACGCTAAGTTTATTGGCAAGGATGAGAGTGGCAAGTTCTTTAACGCAACAAACGATCCCAACTTCCTTGCTGGTGCTCAGTGGGGCATAGGCCTGGTTCAGAAGGGCTATGAGATGCCTGCTCCTGAAGGAGCAAACTGGGATTGGTTCATAGCAGCCTTCCACGATGCTAAGGTTGCCATGACCTGGGCAGAGCAGTACAAGTGCGGAACATGGGCAGATATGACAGATGACTGGGGCTTTGTACTTCCTCCCAGAAAGGATGCCAATACACCGCATACTATTTACTTCAATGACAATATAGCAGTTATTCCTTCAAGCTATGATGCAGAGACAGTTGAGAAGATTGCATTTGCATATAACCTGTTCACAAATCCTACTCCTGGATATGAGGATGATACGGATGCATGGAAGGAAACATATTATCCTAGCTTCCGTGATGAGAGAGCTGTAGATGAGACACTGGCACTTATGTTCAGTGATGAAGTTGTTATCTGCAACGATGTACAGCCTTTCGTATATGGAACAGATACAGGTCCTGACTTCTACTGGGATACCTATGCATTGGGTAAGACTCCTGCTGAAAAGATTGAAGAGCTTACAACCAAGTGGGAAACTCTTATAGCTGATGCAAATAAATAATATGAACTAAACTTAATATTATAGGGGGGAGATTTAAATGGCTCCCCTTTTGTGTATAAAAATATATATTACAAAACCGCTGTCATGATACATTGCTATATAATTAATTATCTATGGCTATCTTCAGATTAATTCTATAGTAATATATCATGGTGGAATTTTACAGGCAGCTGTTTTATGGGCATAAAGCCGTTGTATTGCTCTAATGTCAATACAGGCAGGCTATAAGATATAAAAAAAGATATATCAAAAAGGAGGATTATATGAAGCTATTTAAGGCAAAAAGGAGAATAGTTTTTATATGCACATGTATTTTTCTGGCAGTAGCAATTGCTGGATGCGGAAAAACAGAAGGTGGAACAAAGGAGAATACAGCAGTCAATAATATTGACGGGGCTGCCGGCAAGGCTGATAATACCGTTACCCCAAAGCCTGAGGCTGAAACCGAAGCAGTAGAAGCAACACCAACACCCGAGCCTGAGGCTGAATCAAAGGCATATCTGGAAAAATACAGGCAGACTGGTGAATATCCAAGCCTTGCGAAGATTTATAAGGATAAGTTCTATATCGGTGTTGCATTATCAAATATTGATATTAATAATCCTGATAAGGCAAAGCTGGTGGCAAGCCAGTTTTCCAGCTTAACCTGTGAAAATGAAATGAAGCCCGACTTTATTCTTGACAGGGCTGCATCAATACAAAATGGTGATGAGGAGTGCCCGGCAATCAATATGAAAAATGCCGAGGTTGCACTTAAATTTGCCAAGGAAAATGGGTTGAAGATGAGATTCCATACTCTGGTTTGGCATGCACAGACCCCCAGATGGTTCTTTACCGAGGGCTACAGTACAAGTCCTGACGCTCCCTATGTAAGCAGGGATGTAATGCTGGCAAGAATGGAGAATTACATAAGACAGGTTATGGAATATATGAATACCAACTATCCCGGTATCATATATGCCTGGGATGTGGTTAACGAGGCGATTGCGGGCAGTGAGAGACCAGACGGAATTCGTGTAAACGATAATCTCTGGTATGATGTTGTAGGGCCTGACTATGTTGAAAAGGCATTTTACTTTGCCTCCAAATATGTTGGAGAGGGACAGAAGCTCTTTTACAACGACTATGGTACCTATGACAAGACAAAGATATTGCATATACGCAATCTGGTAGATAGATTGAGAGAGCAAAACATCCGGATAGACGGTATTGGAATGCAGGATCATATAGGACTTACCAGCCCTAATATCCTTGATTATCAGTATGCTATTAACAAGTATGCGGAAATGGGACTTGAGATACAGGTTACCGAGTTGGATATCGGCAATGAAGACAACAGTGAGGAAGGCCAGATGAAGCTGGCCGCCAGATATAAGGCTATATTTACGGTTTTAAATAATATGGTTGACAAGAACCTTGCCAACATAACCAGCGTAACCTTCTGGGGATTAACCGATGACAGGTCCTGGCTCAACAAAGCGGATCAGCCGCAATATCCTTTATTGTTTGACAAGGAGCTTAATCCAAAGCCTGCATTTTTTGCTGTGGCAATGGATGAATCTATTAAAATGGTTCATAAATAGAAACAGGAGGGATTATGAAGAAGCTGCTATTACGGATTATCATGCCTTTTCTGCTGTTTTTTAGCTTAATGCTTTATGGCTGTTCATCTGATATAAAAGAAAATAATACTGAAGACACAGTTGACAATAATGCAAATTCGCAGGTGACACAAAAGCCGGAGGACAATTCTGCTGTAACAGATCAGCCTAAAGCAGAGAATAATCAGGCTCTGGTCTTTCGTGACGATTTGGAGAGCCTTTTTAGTAATCTGACTTTTGCTGCCTCCCTTAAAAAGGAGGGGGAAAATAATCCGCTTATTACCCAGGATTTTGGTGCAGATCCTTTTGCAATGGTATATAAGGATAGGGTTTATGTATATATGACTCAGGATGTCCTGATGTATGATTCGGAAGGAAATATAAAGGAGAACAGCTATGGCCTGATAAACAAGCTAAGATGCATATCATCAGCGGATATGGTTAACTGGACAGATCATGGCAATATTCACATTGGAGGTATAAAAGGGGTAAGTTTGTGGGCCAGAAATTCATGGGCGCCTTCAGCTGTCTGGAAGAATATAGACGGCAAGGATCAGTTCTTTATCTATTTTGCCAATGGAGCCGGAGGTATAGGTGTATTGACCTCAGACAGCCCGACAGGGCCCTTTAGGGATCCTTTGGGAAAGGCTTTGATTACCCACTCCACTCCGGGGTGCGCCGGTGTTGTATGGCTATTTGATCCGGCTGTTCTTGTGGATGATGACGGTAAGGCATACCTTTATTTTGGCGGAGGAATTCCTGAGGGAATGGAGCATGCTCCTAAAACAGCCCGAGTTATTCAGCTGGGGGATGACATGATAAGTACCGTTGGTGAGGCGGTAGAAATTGATGCTCCATATCTTTTTGAAGATTCCGGAATTAATAAGATAGGGGACAAATATTATTATTCCTATTGTACCAATTTCAGTAACAGGGCTAATGCCAAAGGCGAGATTGTCCCTCCTCCGGGAGAAATAGCATATATGATCAGCGACAGTCCGATGGGACCCTGGCAGTATCAGAAAACAATTTTAAAGAACCCGGGACATTTCTTCGGCACAGGTGGAAATAACCATCACAGCATGGTTCAGTTTAAAGGAAATTGGTACATGTTCTATCATGCATTTTTGCTGCAGGATGCAAAAGGGATTAAGGGAGGCTACAGAAGCACCAATGTTGATGAGGTCATTATTGGCTCCGATGGTATTATAGAGGATATTAAAGGTACCAGAACCGGTGTAAAGCAAATTGAATGGCTTAACCCTTACCAAAGGGTTATGGCGACTACAATGTCGGCTAATGGAGGTATTGGCGTAATTGAGGAGGAAAGGCGCTCCTTTAAGGATCCTGTGATTGTATCCCTGGGAGATATTGAAGACGGGGACTGGATCAGGATTAGTGGTGTCGATTTTGGTGAGGATGGACCTGCAAGCTTTACTATCAAATATTCCAGTGATGGCGGAGCCGGTGCGGTAAAAGTAGTAAGCGACAGCCTTGAGGGCAATCTTGTAACCTATGCAGAAATTAAGGATACCGATGGTTTTGGCAATTATACCGAGGTTACTGTTCCGGTTAAGAGCCTTACCGGTGTACATGATATTTACATGATTTTTGCAGGCAGCGGTTACCATATAAATGAATGGAGCTTTTCAAAATAAGCTTATTGCTTAATGCATGGCAGGAGCTTCTGCTGGTGGTAATGAGCGATTTCCTGCAGCAGAGCAGCAACCTATGATATTAAAATAAAAATATTAGGAAAGGAATTAAAAATATGATACAGGCAATCAATCCGATACTTTCAGGCTTTTATCCAGACCCGTCCATATGCAGGGTGGGAGAAGATTTTTATTTAGTAAATTCAAGCTTTGCATACTTTCCTGGCGTTCCTATATGGCATAGTAAAAATTTGGCTGACTGGGAGCAGATAGGTAATGTACTGGACAGAGCTTCGCAAATACCATTGAATAAGAGCGGCCATTCAGGAGGAATATTTGCTCCAACCATCAGATATTACAATGGGACATTTTACATGATAACCACAAATGTCTCAGGTGGAGGTAATTTTATAGTTACAGCGAAGGATCCGGCCGGTCCCTGGTCCGAGCCTTACTATCTGAATGCGCCCGGCATTGATCCAAGCCTTTTCTTTGATGAGGACGGAAGCTGCTATTATGTAGGAACCAGACCTAATCCCGCAGGTGTCAGATATAACGGCGACTGGGAAATCTGGGTACAGAAGCTTGATCTGGAGCAGATGAAATTGACAGGTGAAAGCCATGCCATCTGGAAGGGGGCGCTAAAGGATGTTATATGGCCTGAGGGTCCGCATATATATAAAAAGGATGGCTATTACTATCTGCTGATTGCCGAAGGAGGAACCGGACCTGAGCATGCAGTTACAGTAGCCCGTAGCAAGGAGATATTCGGTCCCTATACTGGCAATCCCAAAAATCCGATTCTGACCCACAGACATCTGGGTAAGGATTATCCGGTCTGTTATGTCGGACATGCCGATTTGGTGGATGATGTTAACGGCAACTGGTATATGGTAATGCTGGCCAGCAGAAGATGTGAAGGTTATATAGGACTGGGAAGGGAAACCTTCCTGGCAAAGGTTGTGTGGGAGGATGGCTGGCCGGTTGTTAATCCGGGAGTAGGTAAGCTTGAGGATATTGTAGAGCTGCCCTTTGATGGCGCAAGCTCAAGGGCAAGTAAGCAGCAGACCCTTCGTGATTTGGGCAAAAATAAATACGATGTTCTTATGCTTCGCAATCCGAAGGAGCAGTTTTATGAGAACAATAACGGTATAATCAGGCTCAGGTTTTTGCCGGAAACCCTTAAGGAGCTTGAGAGCCCTGCTTATCTTGGATTCAGACAGCTGGAATATAATTATGAGGCAAATCTGGATGTGGAATTTAATAAGCTTACCGATACGGAGGAATTCGGCCTTGTAATATTACAAAGCAATGAATATCATATGCTGTTAAGGCTGAAATACAAAAAAGAGGCAGCAGCTTATTCCCTTCAGCTGGTAAAGTGTCTTAATCTGCAGGATCACATTCTGGAGGAGAAGTTGGTTTCCTCTGATGAATTGGAAGCTGATTCTGCATCGGGTGCAAAGAATATAAAATTAAAAATCAAGGGTCATGGCCAGAAAGCGGATTTCTATGCCGTAATAGGACAGAAAGAGCTTCCGCTTAAACTTGATGCCGACATTCATGAAATGAGTACGGACATTGCCGGTGGCTTTGTTGGCAACACTATCGGAGTATATGCATCCGGTAACGGAGTTAAGACGGATAATTACATTGATATATTGGACTTTACAATTCGTTATTAGAAATTTTTGCGCTTTGTCGCCCGTTTATTGCTAAAGCTTAAGCAAAAAGGCAAAAGCCGGGCAGATAATGCAAAGGTCTGCTGGCACTTCTGCATAATCCGGATACTCCGGGAATGTATCTTTTGTTTGCAGAATAATGCACAGTAAAGCTGCTAATATATGTATTGAAAAATTTAATAATATCATATATAATAATTGTATAAAATATAGTAGCAATATTAGCAATTGCTACTACATTATTAGCAAAAGATGATAAGACAAAAGCAATAAGTGACTAGCATAATCACCAAATAGGCATTAATATATTAAAGAAAAATGTTATAATATACTATTTCTATACTGTTTCTTGGACATAATTTTAAACATAGGCTATTCACAGCTCAGATATAATTGGGGTGTTATATTAGGGTTTTCAGTTGGAGAAGTTACATGCAACAACGATTTACGACAGAGCAGCGAGCGGTAGAGGAGAGCCGTTTTTGTTCTGTTGACAGCAGGTGCCGGATTTGGCATCTGAAAAGCCTATAAAAATTGAAAAGAGGTGCAATTATGAAGAAGTTTATTGTATTAGTATTATCATTAGCTATGGTGCTCAGCTTTACAGCCACCGTATATGCAGATCCTAATGCAACCTGGGAAGCTGTAAAGGGAACAGCTGCTGTTGATGGTGTTAAGGATGACGCTTACAAGAACGCTCCTGAAATTAAAATGGAAGCTGTTTCCGATACTGTTGATGGCAGAGAGGTAGACGATACCAAGGCTTCATTCTGGGTATTATATGATGCTGAAGCTATTTACTTCTTCGTAGAAGTACAGGATAGCGCCCTTGATGACACCAACGGTAACGTATGGGAGAAGGATAGCATAGAGCTCAGAATCGACAATAAAGACAATCTGGTTCAGGCTTTTGCTGTTGATGAAACTTATACAGGTTCAGTTGCTTCCGAAGTTAAGGTTTTAAAGACAGACAAGGGCTACAATGTAGAATTCAAGGTTCCCTATGCAACAGCAGAAGGTTCCACAATGAAATTCACAATGCAGGTTAACTGTGCAAAAGATGGTGGAAGAAACCATACATTACATACAAATCCTGATTTGAAGGATGCTTGGCAGAACAATGCAGTATTTGAAAATCTGTTATTTGCCTCAGCTGCATCAGTTAGCCCGAAGACCGGTGTTGTATCGTACGGACTGGTATATGGAGCAGGCGCTGTACTTTGCGCATTAGGTGTAATTTCTCTAAAGGGGAAGAGAAAAAGCAACTAATCGCTAAGTGCAAAACAGTACGGTTAATTGGATAAGATCCAACTGAAAAACTTAATTAAACACATAATGGCAGTATTTCTAAGTAAACTGTATTATTTGTTGACTATATATTAATTGCATATCTTAGGGGCTGAGAGTGGAAGGGTAGATTAATAAGTACTGGTCTGCCCTTCTTTTCTTTGACCAGTTCAAATTTATTTAAGTTATTTTGCCGATGAGCATCGGTTAGAGAAATTAAAGATGAATTAAAAATGAATATTCAAATAACTGCAGTAATAACCAAAAGTTAATTATTACAGTTATTTTAAATATAAATCAACACTAGCAACCAATATTAAAAATCAACAAAGGGTGTAACAGAATATGAAGAAAAGGACAAATTTAACTTTAATGTTGGCTTTTTTTATGATTTTTCTGTTGGCTGTATCCGGGTGCGGTCTTGCTCCAAAGGAGGAGGTATTGCCTGATGCGCCGGTATTGCCGGAAACGGCAATCAAAAGTTATAAAAAGGCCACTGTTATGCGTGGTGATATTATTCAAAGGGTGAAGGTTGAGTGTGTTTATAAAGCCTTCAGGACTGAAGAGCTCAAATTCGGTGTGGAAGGTAAAAGGCTTGCCCATGTGTACTTTGAAGAAGGAGACAGGGTAAAGGCAGGAGATCTGCTGGCAGATTTGGAAATGAGTGAACTGACGGAGCAGATCAAATACCGCACCGAAAATATTGAATCTATAAAAATGCAGATAGCCAATGAAAAGGAAATGCTTGAACTTGCTGTCAGCAGCTATAACAGGCTCATAAACATTGAAGGCTTCACCCAGCAGATGGCTTCCAGATATGAAGCTGAAATTGCAAGGCATGAGGAGACTATAAAAGAGCTTGAAGAGGATTTATACTTTGAACAGCAAAGGCTTGAGACGCTTAATGAAGAGGTTAGGAAGCATCAGATTTATGCCGGAATTGATGGGGTTATTCTGAAAATCAAGCAATTTGGCTGGAGAGATGTTTCCAATACCAAGGATACGGTAATCACTGTGTATGATCCTGACACCATGGTTTTTGTAACATCGGGTAAGAACCCTGAATTGTTCAATACAGGGGACGAGCTGACAGTAACGGTTGGCAAGAATGAATATAAGGCGGTAGTTATTGATTCAGCCGAGATAGATGAGGAATATACGGCGGATGCCGACAGCGGAGTAAGGTATCTGCGGATTATTGACAACAAAAACCAGCCACTTATCGATACCTGGGGCGAGATTACGTTTACCCTGAAGGAGTTGAAAAATGTTCTTTATCTGCCTTTGACTGCCGTGCACTCTGATAACGGTAAGTCCATAGTGTATGTGGAGGATGAGGGTGGATTTAAGAGCATTAAGGAGATTCAGACCGGATTTGTTGCAGACAAGAAGGTTGAGATCATATCCGGTTTAAATGAAGGGGATACTGTAATACTTGAATAAGTCATCCGGGAGGTGAACAGATATGAGAAAAAAAATACCAGGAATTTTACTGTTGATTGCTTTGATCTTCTTAAGTGGCTGCAAGGAAAAGGTCGGAGAGAGCGTACCGGTCCTTAAGGCTCCGGTGCAGGGAAAGATGGAAACTGCGATAGTAACGCGTGGAGATATATTTGAGTTGACCACCTATGATGCCAAGGTATATCCGGCTCTGGAAGTGGTATATCCGGCTGTGGACGGAATACTGAGTGAGGTTTGTGTATACCTTGGACAGGAGGTAAAGGAAGGGGATATATTGGCCTATCTTGACAGTAAAGCGCTGTCGGAAAAAATAGAGCAGCTTGAAGAGTCCATTGAGGATATGGAAAGCAACAATGAATTTAATAACAGGCTGCAGCAGCTGGACATAGATATAATGGAGCTGAGCATTGTACAAAAGATAAACAACAACGCTCCTCAGCTGGAAATAGCCCAGATGCAGTCGGAGCTTGAAAAGATGAAATTAAGCATGGAGCAGAATATCAAGAAGCAGAAATATGATTTAAATAAGATGAAGGAAAGTCTTGAGGAAGCCAAAGCGGAGTTGGAAAAGACCATAATCAAGGCGCCCATTACAGGAAGGATTGTTTATATCAGCTCCTTTGGTGGTATCAGGGTAAGCAAGGACAGTCCTGTTATTATAATTACCGATGAGTCGAAGCTTCATATCCAGAGTAATTATATGGACAGAAACACTTTTATAAATGCTAACCAGGCCTATGCCTTAATAAACGGCAAGCAATATGATATAGAATATGTTCCGCTGGAATCTGACGAGCTGGTTAAAATGAATGACAGCGGAATAGCAATCGAGAGCAGATTTGCCATAATAGGGGAGGATGTTGATTTAACCTCCGGCGATTATGCCTGCATCTGCCTGAAAAACAAGGTCAGGGAGAATGTTTTGACTATTCCAAAGAAAGCCTTATATTCGGATGCTGAAGGCCATTTCGTATATCGCATGAATAATGGGGCATTTGCCAGATGCAATGTAGAAACTGGAATAGAGACTGATATTCAGGTTGAGATTATAAGTGGCCTGGAAGAAGGAGATGTGGTATATGTTCAGGGATCATAAGCTTTTAAAACTAGTACTTGTTTTCATTGCTCTGGCATCGATGCTGGGAACCCGATATACACTCGCAGAGCAAATTGGTGACAGTACTAACACGTCGGAAGGCAGTGGAGCAGAGGCTAATACAGAAGACGTAAATACTGCAGACGAGAATGTTACAGACAGTACTGTTGCTGTCAGCAATATTAAAACAGTGAAGGCTTATATCGGCGACTTTATTCAGGTCAGCTCCCTTAAAAACATGGAGTTAAGAACCCTAAAAGAAACTTATCTTACGATTGGGGATGAGGAAGGCTATCTTGTGGAATTCATGGTGAATTGGGGACAGTTTGTTAAAAAGGATCAGCCTTTGCTTTCCTATACCGTACCTGTAGATGAGCTGGCTTTGGAAGAAAAGGAAATGATGCTGAAGAAGAATGAGGAAAATTATAAAAAGACTGTTCAGGAGAGAGAGCGGGATATAGAGGACAGTATTAACAGCATGATGTTAAAGAATTTATCCTCAATTGAAGCTCAGATAGACATGCTGAATATCGAGAAAAAGAAAATTTCTCTGGAGCAATACAAGTATCAGACCGAAAGGAGCCTAAGTAAGCAGAGAGAAGAGTTGGAGGAATTTAAGGCTAACACGGAAATCAAGTATTTGAAGGCTCCCTTCGACGGAATTATATATTGGTTTGACAATCGCTTAAAGAAGGGTTCAATACTTGAGAGAGGTAACGGCTTCATTTACATGGCGGACATAAACAGCGCCGTTTTGCAGGCTGAATCCGCAGGGGCCAATAATTTGTGGTATAACCTTGAGGTTACGATAAATCCTATAATCAATAAGCAGGAAAATACTTCAAAGAGCATCAAGGGTAAGGTGGTTGCCATAGATTCCGTGCTGAATGGAGAAGCCAAAACAGGAATGGTTTATATAAAGCCGGAGAGCATAAGCGAGGAGATGGCTTCTCCGGGACAGAGGGCAAATATTACGGCGATTGCAATTAACGTTAAAAATGTTTTGTTAATTCCATCAAAGGCGGTTAAAGCAGACAAAGGCCTGAAATACGTCAACATACTTGATACTAACGGTGAGATACGTAAGCAGTATATATCCGGTCGCGATAATGGAAATGAAACATGGGTATATAATGGCTTATCAGAAGGACAGGAGATTGTAATAGAATAGGCGGGTGATAAAATTGCTAAGTTATGTATTACACAAAATATGGAATAAAAAATGGATGGCGATCAGTCTGCTGATTGGAAATATACTGCTGATAGGCATGGTAGTTGGCAACATAGTCTATTCTAATGCAGTTCTTAACAGACTTCTGGTAAAGGACCTGAATAATTCCATGAAGGCTACCGGAGTCTATCCAATGCAAACCTTTGTTGAGATACGAATGGATAATACGCGTTCAAACGCATCAGTAGCAGCCAAGGTAAAGCAGTTGGAGGATTTGACCTCATCACTGGCTGGAAAAATGCATCTGAAGAACAAGTATCTGATTTCCAGCTACTACATACGTACAAACTACCTGAACACTCCTGATGAGAAGGAATCGGCTGATTTTGTGCTGGATTTGGCCTTTATGACGGATCTGGAAAATCATAGCTCAATGATATCCGGCAGAATGTACGGCAAAGAAATGGTAGATGGAGCTATAGAAGTGGTTGTCGGCAGAAAGGTAATGATGGAAAAGAAGCTGATGGTAGGACAGGAGCTTTATCTTGCCGACATTCGTGATGAGAACGGAAATCCCTATAAAATCAGAATAACAGGCGTATTTCAGAATTCAAGCGATAATGATGCCTATTGGGTAAACAGCCCGGATACCTTTTCCAGACAGTTTTTTATGGACGAAGCTCTGTTCAGAAAGCTGTTCGTAAACTATGAAAACCCTCAATACAAGTGGCACAGTAAATGGAATGTACTGATCGACTATTCCGAAATGAAAACAGAGCAGGTGGATCTTGCCCTGTCTGAACTGGAAAAGTTCTCTCTGGCTGTAGAAAAGATAGACGTATACAATTATAAGGAATATTTCAGTAATATACTTAAAGACTTTAAGGTAAAGCAGGCGAAGCTGGAAAATGTGCTCTTTTTGCTGGAAATTCCGATATTTATCCTGCTGATGATATTCATTTACATGGTCAACAACCAAATGATGCTGCTGGAGAAATCGGATATAGCGGTACTTAAGAGCAGGGGTGCCTCAAATCTGCATATTATACTGATTTATCTTCTGCAGGGAATTATAATAATGCTCATTGCTCTGTTGCTGGGTATTCCATTGGGCCTGTTCTTCTGCTACGCTCTCGGCAATGCCAACGCATTCCTTGAGTTTGTATCGAGAACTGCGCTGCCGCTGGAGCTTACGAATAAGGCACTGATGGCAGCAGGACTGTGCGCGTTGGCTTCCCTGATGATAACACTGGTTCTGGCATTTTTCCATACCAGGGAAAATATTGTATCCTTAAAGCGAAAGCTGAATAAGAGAAATCAAAGATTGGGTCTTTTCAGCCTCATATTTGGCGGCGTTTTTCTGGCTATTGCAGGTTATGGTTTATTCAACTTCAAAAACAATGCCAAGGCTATGGCTGAAGCATCATTGGCGGGCGGCAAGCTGGATCCTTTACTGTTTTGCAGCTCAATCACCTTTATAATAGGCGCAGCTTTTATTGTTCAGGCAATTCTGCCTTATCTTATTAAGCTGATATTTAGTCTTGGCAAAGCCTTATGGAGACCGTCGGCTTATGCTTCCTTCCAGAAGGTAATAAAGGGTTCGGACAATCAGGGATTCATCCTCCTTTTTATAATCCTTACCGTGGCATTGGGTATATTTGATGCCACCCTGGCAAGAACGATAAACGGCAATGAGGAGGAAAGAATAAAATATACAATAGGCGCCGATCTGGTAATGCAGGAAAAATGGAAAAGCAACAAGGAAGCAATTGAACTATTTATTCAGTCAATGAAGGAAATGGGACAGGATATCAGCGGTGCATCACTGGATGTCTACTATGTGGAACCTGACTTTAACAGATACACTGAGCTGAAGGAGGCCAAAAAGGTCACCAAGGTACAGGTAAATGATGATATAACCATTACCCTTGATAAGGGAAAGATAAAGACAAGGCTGATGGGCATCATAACCAATGAGTTCGGCGAGGTAGCATATTTTAAGAACGGCCTTCTGGATCGGCACTGGTATAATTATCTTAATCTTATGGCTGACAATATAGACAGCGTACTGGTGTCCGCCAATTTCAAGGAGCTGGGCTTCAAGGTCGGTGACAAAATAACATATTCCAATGAATATGGCCAGGCAAGGGGTATAATTGCAGGCTTTGTAGATTATTGGCCGACATATAATCCGGTAGCCAAACAAGTTGATAAAGGCGGTATCGAAAAGGAAATCCCTCAATATCTGATTGTGGCCCACCTTGGCAAGCTGCAGTCGGTTTGGGGTGTAACCCCCTATCAGGTATGGATGAAGGTTGATGGTTCAACCTCCTTCATATATGAATTTGCAGAGAAGAACAATATTGTTTTTGAAAGCTTTTCTGATTTGTCGGCAATGATTATAAACAAGAACAATGACCCCTTCTACCAGGGAACAAACGGAGTGCTGACAATCGGCTTTATAATTATTCTGCTTATATGCGCAATTGGCTTCCTGATTTTCTGGATACTGAGCATTATATCCAGAACCTTGCAGTTTGGCGTATTCCGGGCAATGGGTATGTCTTTAAGGGAAATAATAGGAATGCTTTTACGGGAGCAGTTTTTCCTGTCGGTCATTCCTATAGCGCTGGGTGTATTAATCGGAAATTATGTATCTAAGCTGTATGTTCCGTTAATACAGTTGGCATATTCTTCAACGGAGCAGATTATACCGCTGGAGATTATAAGACAGCAGAGTGATCAGCTGAGGATACTTGTGATTGTATCGATTATGGTTGTCTTCTGTATGCTTATAATCGGTAAGCTGATTTCCGATTTGAAGATCACACAAGCTTTGAAGCTGGGGGAGGATTAGGATGCATATGGCTAACGATAATATTATATGGACAAAAGGAGTTAACAAGATTTTCCCATTGCCTAATGGAGAGAAGCTGCATGTGCTGAAGAACATTGATTTGGAGATACCCCGGGGCAAGCTGACTATATTCAAGGGAAGAAGCGGCTCCGGTAAAACCACCCTGATGAATCTGTTAGGCGCACTCGATAATCCGACATCAGGAGATGTATTCTTTGAGAATGAGAATATATCCGGGATGGGTGAGGGCAAAAGATGTAAATTCAGAAGAAAAAAGATTGGATTTATATTCCAGTCGGTGGCTTTGATACCTACGATGACTGCTTACGAAAATGTGGAATATATGCTGAGGATGGCAGGAGTGAATAAGAACAGAAAGGAACGGGTAATTGAGTGCCTGAGGATGGTGGGTTTGGCTTCAAGGATGAATCATATGCCTCAGGAATTATCAGGAGGTGAGCAGCAAAGAGTAGCGATTGCCAGGGCATTTGTACACAAGCCGAAGGTTATTTTTGCAGACGAGCCAACAGCAGAGCTGGATACCAACACTGCTTTGCAGATAGTCAAGATATTCAAAAACCTTACAGACAATGAGGGTGTAACCATAGTTATGACTACGCATGATACCGGTCTGATGGAAATCGGCGATAAGGTATACGAGCTGGAGGATGGTGTTTTCGTTGAGCGATAATACAAATAATGTAACTATTGACAGCAGGTACATAATTCAATGTGATAACCTGGTGAAAATTTATAAAACCAAGGACAGCGAGGTACTGGCCCTGCAGGGGTTGGATATGACCATCGAGCCGGGAGAGCTGATGGCTATCGTGGGAAAGAGCGGCAGCGGCAAATCCACTTTCCTCAACATGATAGGCGGACTTGACAGACCTAGTGCCGGCAGGCTATTCGTTGATGGCAAGGACTTGTTCAAGATGACGGGCAAAAGCCTGATTGAATATAAGAAACGTACGGTTGGCTTTGTCTGGCAGAATAATGCAAGGAATTTGTTCCCTTACCTTAACTCCATACAGAATATACAGGTTCCTATGATATTTACCAGTGAGAAAAAGAAAAGGGAAAGGGCGCAACAGCTTCTTGAGCTGGTTGGTATGGCACATAAGAAATATAACCGCCTTGGAGAATTGTCCGGTGGTGAGCAGCAAAGAATTGCCATAGCCATTGCCCTGGCCAATAATCCCAAGATACTTTTGGCAGACGAGCCGACGGGTTCGGTTGACAAGAAAACGGCTGATTATATTCTGGATGTATTCAGGGAACTGAACAACACATTGAAAACTACAATTATCATAGTTACCCATGATATGAACCTGGCCAAAAAGGTTAACAGAGTGGTATCAATACAGGACGGCAAGATAAGCAGCGAAATGCATGCCAAGGGCGACTATAAAAAGAGAATGGCCGAATTATCCACATTTGAGGATATACATGACGAGTTTACCATTCTTGATAGGGCCGGAAGACTCCAGATACCCCGTGAGCTGCTGGATAGAATGGGCGTGCATGATAATAAAGTACGTCTGGAATATGTAAATGATACCATTGTTATAAAGCCTGCCAGGGATAAGGAAGCCATATAAATTCTCCCGAAAGGATACATAGCGATATTCAGCAAAATATATTAATTTTTGAAACATAGGAGGGTTAAAATGAAAAAAATAGCTAAAAAAATTTTTCTGACCATTATTGCATTAACTGCATCTGTTACTCTCTATGCCGGTAAGGCGGCAGCGCTGACAATGATAAATATTCCGATCCTTGTGGTAGAAGATGTGGATGACACTCCGTTTCCGGATCCGGTAACCATCAATTATGATTTTGAAAATTACAACATTTCCGAATTCACTATAGATACTGCCGGACAGCTGAAGGCAATTATTCTCTGCAAAGCAGGTGCAAGAACGACAGGTAACATCTGGGTCAGCACAGATCGTGACGGTAAAAGGCTTATAGGTGATATAGCCAAGTATTCAGGTGAAAAAACAGAGGTATCATGGTTCTTGGAGAAAGGTACCTACTATCTCCATACCGAGTGCGAAAACTATCCATATGAGACCGGCATAGCCCTGCTCTTTGAAAAGGCAAAGGTGGAAGAGAAGGAGATTGCAACCAGCTTTTCCAAAGGTAATTTTTTAACCCCTGACAAGGTTGCAATGAATTATCTTACCAATGAAAATCCTAATGAATACTATTTCTTTGAAGTAAAAGAGAAATCAACAGTAACAATAAATTATTCATTTGATGCAGATGCCAATTTAAAAACCGATACCGGCTATTGTTCACTTTATGACAAATATGGTGTATTGCTTAAGGAAGGTACATATACAAGCGCAGACAAGGGATTAAAATCAATCGATTATCTGCTGGAGCCCGGTGTATATTATATTAAGCTGAGCGGAATGAAGGGCAATACCGTTATAAGCTATTCATGCATGTTCTATAATATTACCCTTACCGCTGATACCGATGGTAAATGGACCGATGAAGGCTATTATGTTTACATCGATACCAGCATAGATTACTCAAAAATATCTGTACTTTGCTTTGACGTTAAGGATTCCCTGATTGACAACGATGTTTTGTGGGCTGCCACCAACCCGAATTATGTTTCCCTTGAGGGAGAAAGATTCCTGGCAGAAAAGAGCGGTGTTTATTCAATCAGAATTACCGATAAAAACGGATACAACACAATGGCCAAGATTAACATCACAAATATAGATGTTACAAAGCCAAAGGTAAGCGGAGTTAAGAACAACAAGATTTATAACAAGGCTATAAAGATAACATGGAAGGATGAAGAAAGCGGCATCAATGATAAGAAAACTACACTTAACGGCAAGGCTGTAAAGAGCGGTGTCAAGATAAGCAAGGAAGGCAAATATACACTTAAGGTATATGATAATGTAGGAAATTACAGGACCTATACCTTCTATGTGGACTTTACAGCTCCTACAGCCAGTGTGGAAAACGGCAAGACCTATAAAGAGGCTGTTACCGTGAAGTTCAAGGACAATCTGACCGGAATCAGCAGGATAGTACTGGATGGCGCTGAATTAAGCTCAACCAATCCTATATACCTGTATGCCAACGGAGAGTATGAGCTGGAGCTCTGGGATAAGGCTGAAAACTACAGGAAAATAACATTTACCATCAAAAAGTAATGCAGTCTGCCAGTTGGTCGGAGCTATCTGGCTGACTGGTAGTTTTATCAGATAAGCTTTTATGATTTCAGGAAAGGCATGGATATCTGTATGAAAAGAATAGTTAGCTTATTTTTGGCCGGTTTGCTTGTTTTTCTTGCCGCATGCGGGACGGATAGCAAAAGTGCAATAAAGGATGATAAAGACCCAAAGAAGGCCAAGCTGACAGAAATGGCAGAAAATAAGGCTGAAGCAACTCCTGCAAAGGAGGTGCAGGAGACTGTCGGGGTTGCTAATGCACAGGCTCCCCTTGATTCATCCTATACCGTATGCAGCTTTGATACAAATATAAAGTATCAGACGATAGATGGCTTTGGAGCAGCCTATACCTGGTACTCCGACTGGCTTTTTCAGTGTGATGATCTGGAGGGGGCATATGACGCCCTCTTTAAGGATGCAAAGCTTAGCATACTCCGTTTTAAAAATGAATATGAATACGTCCGTGAGGACTATGCCGCCAATGCAGCTGCCATGGTGAAATATTACGAGGCCGCTAAAAAGCGTGCCGCCGAGTACGGAGTGGAGCCTTTGGTTTTGATGAGCTGCTGGTCTCCGCCGAGATTCCTTAAAAGGGACAATGATATATCCGGCAAATCTACTCTGAAGAAGGATGAATCCGGCAATTACTGCTATGATGAGTATGCCGACTGGTGGGCTGAAGCAATTGAGTATTATCAGCAGCAGGGCTTGAAGATAGATTACATCTGTATACAGAATGAGGTGGATTTTGCAGCTGATTATGACGGATGCCGCCTGGATCCGGTGGAGTCTGAGGAATTTGCCTCATACGCCAAGGCTCATCTGGCGGTATACAGGAAGCTACAGGAGCGCTTTGGAGCTGCCGCCCCCAAGATTTTAGGACCAGACAGTATGTCCTGTGTCTATTCCACTATAAACTTTTATATGCGTGAGCTGCTGGAGAATGAGCCGGACAGTGTGGCAGGGCTTGCTCATCACCTTTATGTGGGAGGAGACAATTTTATTAACCTGATGGATCTGAACACCTATTATAAGGATTTGAAGAAATGGCAGTCGGAGTTTTATGCTTCCAATGCGCTGAAATGCGCCAATCTGATTAATGATTGTATGGTTTATGAAAATGCAAATGCATATCTTTACTGGAGCGGAACCTGGGCAGATGAAAATATCAGCTTTGAAGCCGGCTATCTGATGGGCATCAAGCTGGGCAGGGCCAACTGGATTAATGATACCGGCTGGAGGCTGGCAGGCGATTATTATGCGATGAGGCATTTTTCAGAATTTGTCCTGCCAGGTTACATGCGTATAAAATGCAGTTCAAAGGACAAAGAAGTAGGCGCATCAGCCTTTATGAATAAGGATGCATCTAAGATTACCCTTGTTCTGATAAATAACAGTGAAGAGGAAAAGAAATACCGGATTGACGGGAATAGTTACAAAATTGCGGGCAGCAGGGTTGTACAGTCAATCTTCGGTGATGAGTGCCAGTCTGATGAGAAGTGCTTTATGGATTTGGGCAGTCTGGGCGGACAAAATGAGCTAATCCTGCCACCAAAAAGCGTAACTACTATTGATATTACAGGAGAAAAGGCTTAGGGATGAGGCAGTACAAAATTTAGTAAAAAATGATAGCAAAAAATGAGTACAACATAACTATAAATGATAAGAACTATTAACCTGTCTAATATATTATTGAATTATGAAGCCGTTATTGTGAAATTTTACTGCCGATGCAAACGATTAATATAAATTTATTACAGTCTTACATAAGAATTTACGGCTATTTTTATTTAACAATTAAATATAAAAGCATGTTATTTCATGAGAATGGAGGGTGTTATGCAAAGGCTGAAGGACAAATATAAGGATTATTTTAAAATTGGTGCGGAGGTTAACAGCTGGACCATCAAGAGCCATGCAGACTTAATCACTACACATTTTAATTCCATAACCTGTGAAAATGAGATGAAGCCTATAAGCCTGGCTCCGGAGGAAGGCAGGTTTACCTTTGAAAGGGCAGACGAAATTTATGATTTTGCTGTTAAGAACGATTTGGGAGTAAGAGGACATACCTTTGTATGGCATAATCAGACTCCTGACTGGATCTTTAACGTAAAGGACAGGGAGGAGCTGCTGGAGCGCCTGAAAAATTATATAGCTGTTGTTGGGGGCAGATACAGGGACAAGGTGTATTGCTGGGATGCCGTCAATGAGGCGATTGAGGACAAGACGGATCTTGTGCTGCGCCAGTCCAAGTGGCTTGAAAAGCTGGGCGAGCATTATATGGACGATGTGTTCCGGATTGCCAAGGAGGTGCTTCCTGAAAAGGAATTCTTCTACAATGACTACAATGAGACAAACCCGGTAAAGAGAAAGAAAATCTATGATACCGTAAAGGGTATGCTCGACAGAGGAGTTCCGGTTGACGGCATAGGAATGCAGATGCATATCAATATTTACGGCCCGTCAATTGATGAATTAAAGAGCGCTCTTGAACTGTATGCCAGCTTAAATCTGAGGATACACGTTACCGAGATGGATGTATCCATGTTTGAGTTCAATGACCACACAAGACTGGATAATCCTCCGGCTGAGCTGATTGAGAAGCAGGCGCAGGTTTATGCCGACTACTTCAAGGTATTCCGTGAATATAAGGATCATATCGATTGTGTAACCCTGTGGGGAGTTGCCGATGATATGACCTGGCTTGATAATTTCCCTGTTCCAAGGAGAAAGAACTGGCCTCTTCTGTTTGATGTTAACCATAATCCAAAGGAAGCGTTTTATCGTATACTGGAGTTCTAACAGGCCGGAGCAATAACGGCCGATGGGGGGGATAAAGAAGTGTAAGCTGTCACAGTATTTGTGCAGGCTTCACTTCTTTATTAGTTTGGACTATATTTATGCTTTTTTATCAAAAGCTTCTTAAACTCAAGCTCGCTGCATTGCTAGATAAAGTAGATTTGACTGTATATTCAGCAGGGAATAGGCGGTGCAGAGTTGAGTAATGTGCCGGATTGCAGAAATATCAAAGAAAGGCATGGTAATATATGAGAGGAAAAGGAATCTATGTCGCAATATTGCTTTTGGCTGCAATTACTTTGACTGCCTGTAAAGCTGACGCTGGGCAGGAACAGAATGCAGGAGGGAACAGCAATTTCATTCAGGATAATACAGCTCAGGATAGCCGTAATGATGCAGCCGGTGCAGTATCCCCTGCTCCGAGCCAGGGCGTTACGGCTGATGATAAGGAAAATTATGAGGACAGCACAAGCGGCCAGGTTCAGGATGACGCCGGTGGGGCAGGTGCAAGTGTGGCTGGGCCTGCAGAAACTCCGGCAGAGGAGCCGGCAGC
Organism: Clostridiales bacterium; assembly: GCA_012512855.1. Classification (GTDB taxonomy): domain Bacteria; phylum Bacillota; class Clostridia; order Lachnospirales; family Lachnospiraceae; genus Mobilitalea. The sequence goes on along the minus strand of JAAZDK010000034.1, from coordinate 6,853 downwards.
TGATCCACTGACCGAAGCTATTTTTGAGGGTAAGGATGCTGCATACAGAAAAATGATAGAAAAATCACTGATAAGCACAGGTAATATCTCAAGAATGAAAAAGGCTATTGAAAAGGCTAAAAACGGTGAAGAAGTGGTTATAGCCTATATAGGAGGTTCTATAACGGAAGGAGCCTCAGCCAGCAGCAAGGAGAAGAATTATGCCTATCTGTCTTATAAATATTTTAAGGAGACCTTCGGCAAGGATGGAGGGGACAATGTTAAGTATGTGAATGCGGGAATGGGCGGAACACCTTCTGCATTGGGAGTAATACGTTATGACAGGGATGTTACATCCTATGGGGAGCTTCTGCCTGATATTGTCTACATAGAATTTTCGGTTAACGATTATCAGGAGCCTACCAGAGGCGCAGCCTTTGAAAGCATGGTAAGAAAAATCATGAATGCGCCCAACCAGCCTGCTGTTGTGCTGCTGTTTTGTGTATTCCAGTCCAGATGGAACATGCAGGATACTTACATACCAATTGGCTATTATTATGAGCTTCCTATGATAAGCATAAAGAATGCTCTTGTACCTGAGCTGGAGGCAGGCAGGATAACAGACAGCCAGTTCTTTGCCGATATCTATCATCCGACCGATTTCGGACACAGTCTTATGGCTGATTGCTTAAAATACTATTATGCCACAGTAAATGCCCAGGAAGAAACAGACGAGCTTAATCAGGTACCGGCAGCAGCAAGGCTGGGTAAGGCCTTTGAGGAAATAAAAATGTATGACAGGGCAACAGCAGATGACAATGTCATTGTGGAGGAGGGGGGCTTTAGCGGAACTGACAGCGCTCTGGTGAGATTTGCCACAGGTCAGCCTTCTTTCCCCAACAACTGGAAGCATACATCATCAAGTGGCAATGAGCCCTTCAGAATGACCCTTAATTGCAAAAATCTTCTGCTGGTATATAAATCAAGCGGAGGATTTGGGACAGCGGTCGTTTATCTGGATGGAGAGCCGGCAATGACCCTGAATGCGACCGAAGGAGGTGGCTGGAATAATCCTATTACGGTTCTTTTGATTAATGATAGTGAGCCGGCCGAGCATGTAATTGAGATAAAGATGGCCGAGGGACATGAAAATAAGGAGTTTACAATTATGGCGATAGGCTATTCCAGGTAGTAAATAAATGTTTGGTAGAATATATTAAAAAATGATGTGGTTTTATTGATTTTTTTAGTAAAAACAGATAGTTAAATCTGCTTAGATAATTGACTATATTGTAAAATATGTTAAAGTATTAGTATAGTTATCAGTTTCTTTTGGTTATGGAGGCATAATTTATGAATAAAAGAGGAATTACCTCTGGAGTTCTGCTAATGTTAACGCTTGGCGCCGTACTCCTCTGTGGCTGCGCTCACAATAATGGAGGTAATAACAAAGTCGGTTCTGTTTCGCAGGAGAATTCAGATAAAATTAGCGATGCAGATGGCAACGATGCTCAGACAAAAGACACACAATATATCAAATTACAGGAGGAAGAGATGATGAAGTATTTTGAAAACATTAAACTGACAGAGGCTTTAAAAGGCTTCGGCTTTAAGAACCCCTTGATGACCCAGAGACTTGGAGCCGACCCGTATGCACTGGTCTATAATGACAGAGTTTATATTTACATGACAGGTGATATTGTTGAATATGATGAGGAGGGCAAGGTAAAGAACAACAGCTACAGTAAGATTAATAAGCTGAATGTTATCTCAAGTGACGACCTTGTCAACTGGACAGATCATGGTTCAATCAATGCTGCGGGCCCTGAGGGCGCGGCCAAATGGGGCAACAATTCATGGGCACCTGCGGTTGCCTATAAGAAGATCAATGGAAAGGATAAATTCTTCATATACTTTGCCAACGGCGGCAACGGCATAGGAGTACTGACAAGCGACAGCCCGATAGGCCCATTTGTTGATCCATTGGGAAAACCGCTGATTTCAAGAGCTACACCCAACTGTGCAAATGTTGCATGGCTCTTTGACCCTGCCGTACTGGTGGATGATGACGGTTCTGCTTATCTGTATTTTGGCGGTGGAGTTCCACAGGGCAAGGAAGCGAATCCGGGTACAGGACGGGCTGTAAAGCTGGGCGATGACATGATCAGTCTGGACGGAGATCCGGTTACCCTGGATATACCTTATCTCTTTGAGGATTCAGGAATTAACAAGATTGGAGATACATATTATTACTCATACTGCACCAACTGGAATGTGCCTCTGGAGGCTACCAAGGAGCTGGGTATCAATAATGCGGACATTGCTTATATGACCAGCAAGAATCCTTTGGGACCCTTCACCTTCCAGAAGGCAATTCTCAGAAATCCCGGAGTCTTCTTCGGTGTATGGGGTAATAACCACCATTGCATGTTCGAGTTCAAGGGTCAGATGTATATGGCATATCATTCCCAGATGCTTGAGAAGAAGCTGGGCATTTCGGGAGGCTATCGTTCAACCAATATAGATTATGTGGTTGTCAACGAGGACGGCACTATTGATAATATTAAGGCATCAGAATTTGGAGTAAAGCAGATTAAGAGTTTAAATCCTTATGAAAGATGCGAGGCTGAAACCATGGGAACCATGGCCGGCATCAGTACTGTCGTAATTGAAGAAACAGCTCCGGGCAGCGGTACAGGTAATATGGCGGTTACGGAAATTCATACAGGTGACTGGATTGCCGTATATGGAGCGGATTTTGGCGAGAAGGGAGCAAAATCCTTTACAGCCTGCATCAAGCCTCCGGCAAGTGGTGAAGGAGCTATTCAGATCCGCCTAGACAAGCCTACCGGTGAGGCTGTCGGATATTTGAAGATTGATGCCGACGACTCAGGCCGGTTTAAGGAGATTACAGCTGATTTGCTGACTACAATTACAGGGGAACATAATCTGGTATTTGTATTCTATGGCGAAGGCTATGAATTTGATTACTGGTATTTCAAATAAGCGTATATAGATAAAACCAGTATCAATTCGGCCATAGCTTTAAAAGATTCTGATTGCCAGGAAATTAAATAATAGCAAGTGTATAAAAATTCGCATATACAGACAGGATTGAAGAAAGCTTTATAATGAAAGGAGAACTATGAGCAAGAATCCGATTATTTGGTCCGATTATCCGGATCCTGATGTTATTCGTGTCGGTGACACCTATTATATGATCAGTACAACAATGCATTTTATGCCCGGTGGCGTTATTCTGCGCTCATATGATTTAACCAACTGGGAAACCCTTACCTATGTTTATGACAGTCTTGACAATACACCGGGCCAATGCCTGCAGGATGATTTAAGTATATATGGCAAAGGCATGTGGGCACCCTGCCTTCGCTACCACAAGGGTATCTTCTATGTATGTTTTGTAGCAAATGATACAGGCAAAACCTATCTATACCGTGCGGAAGACATCATGGGGCCATGGCGAAAGTCGATTATAGAAGGCTTCTATCATGATTGCTCCCTGCTGTTTGATGATGATGACAGAGTATATATTGTATATGGCAACAGGGAGATTCATCTGACAGAGCTGAAGGAGGATTTGTCAGGACCGAAGCCCGGTGGGCTTGACAGGATTATTATAAGGGAAGAGGGTAATCCATATTTATGCTACGAGGGCTCCCATTTTTACAAAATTAACGGAAAGTACTATCTCTTCCTGATACACAGCAGACCTGACATGTGGCGCAGAACCGAGGCCTGCTTTGTAGCTGACTCACTTGAGGGTGAGTTCAGGGGCGGAGACTGCTTTGATGACGACATGGGATATCATGGCTCCGGAGTTGCGCAGGGAGGCATAGTCGATACTCCTGACGGCGAGTGGTATGCGATGCTCTTCCAGGATCATGGAGCAGTTGGCCGTATTCCTGTACTGGTTCCTGTTCGCTGGGAGGAGGGCAATGATTTCCCGATATTTGGTATAGACGGAAAAGCTCCTCATGAAATTATAGTCAAGAGCACCCGCCCGGAACATAAATATGAGCCCTTGTATACCAGCGATGATTTCAACTATACTCCTGATAAGGACGGTAGGGTACGCTTGAACAAGCTTTGGCAGTGGAACCATACTCCCGATGACAGGCTTTGGTCGGTTACCGAAAAAGCAGGAGCATACCGTATCCGCAGCGGTAAAATCAGCCCGAACCTTGTGCTGGCAGCCAACACTCTTACTCAAAGAATGATGGGGCCTGCCTGTGAAGCCTATGTTACTGTGGATGCATCGGCAATAAATGACGGTGACTATGCAGGTATCTGTGCCCTGCAGGGTAATTACGGCCTGATTGCCATAACCAGAGAGGAAGGCAGTTACTATCTGGTTATGATTATTAAGGAAGATAAGCCGGAGGATGGTATCTGGGGACCAAAGGGCGGAGACAGAAGCCCCGGCAAGGAGATAGCAAGGATACCCTATGAAGGCTCCAGGGTTACTTTAAAGCTTAAGGCTAATTTTGTTGATAATATAGATGAGTCGGAGTTTTACTATAAGGATGGAGAGAACTGGGTCAGGCTGGGTATAACCCATAAGCTGAAATTCAGACTGGATCATTTCTGCGGCTGCCGTTTCGGCCTGTTCCTCTTTTCAACCAAAGTAACAGGCGGTGTTGCCGACTTTGAGCATTTTGTATATAATGTGCTTGAGTAGGCTACCCGGATATATTTAAATTACATTATGTGATGCAATCAGACTGTTGCAGATAGCTGACTAATAATTTTCAACCCGGGAAGATTGATTTCCCGGGTTTTCATAATAAGGAGTATTGTTATGAAGCAGATTTTGCTTGGGCAAAACTTTCGGGTCTGATCTGCCTGCTTTTATAGGGAGATTAATTAGATGAATAAAGAATAAAGCATAAGACATATAGGAAAGAGAGAAAGAATTTTTATAGCCCGGGGAATATGAAAGGCCAATATGTCTTATGCTTTATACCGGATTCATCTGCCCCTTAGCTTATTGCCTGTGCCGTCATTGGCGTTATTCTTCAATAATTTCCTTATCTGCTTTAATAACTCTTCCTTTTGTGCGGAATTGAGCTTTTTCAGCATTTGCATAAGAGCCCTCAGCTCTTCGCTATTGGTATGGCGGCTCTTCATATAATATCCCTTCATATTTGAAAGTCAAAAGTCCGTGATTTGATTATACGGCTTGCATACCTTAATGACTACGAATATTAATACTCTTATGTTTAATAATAAAATGAAATTGACTAAGTCAATTTATATCTTGCCCATGTCAATATTATACTTAATATGACAGGTGTTGTCAATATCTTTATGCATACAATTGACTAAAATTATAATTTTTGCTAATATTTTTACAAAGAGGGTGCTAAAGTTGAATACAAGAGTAAAGCAAATAAGGAAGCTATTGAAACTAAGTCAGGAAGAGTTTGCATCAAGGCTGGGTATAACCGCAGCCGGTATTTCAAGAATTGAAAGCGGGAAGCGCAATCTGACTGAGCAGATGCTCATTCATATATGCAAGGAGTTCAATGTAAATGAGGACTGGTTAAGATACGGCAGGGGGGAGATTTTTAAGCAATTTCCCAATGCTGTCATGAAGGAGCTTATGCAGCAGTATCAGCTGGATGAGCTGGATATGAAAATTATCAGTGAATATATATTGCTTGATGATAATAAACGTAGGGTAATTAAGGATTATATCATGAAAATTGCCTATTATGACAGATTTGAATATTTATCGGACGGAGAGCTCACAAGCCAGCTGCTGCATTGTGCAGAAGGCCAGGATGGAGAAGATGTACAGGAGATTCCGAAAAAATAATGCATATAAAGAAGGGAGCCAATGCTTGGAAACGGTAGGCATTGGCTCCCTGTAATCTTGCTTTACATATAAAATTAAATGTAGCGCCAGCTGCTTGTGGGGATTTTAATACAGCCAGAAAAATGCTATCCGCATTGCCATGGAATGAATAAACTATAATAGAACTTTATGGATAAATTTATAAAAATAATCTGTCTATAATAAATAATAACGAACTTAATTTTTTTAAGTTTTAGGTGTATTCTACTAAAAAAGTATCTATAAGATCTTTTTTTATTAAATTTTTGTTTTCAAAAATTACTATAGATGATATACTATAATCAAGATGCAATTTTTGACGATTTGATTGCCATTTATTTTATTTACACATTATTGTTATTTTATTAACAATTTATGATGAAGTAATAAAAAAACTTTATTTAATTAAGGAGTAGCTATGGGAAAGAGGATTGTTATTGTCGGAGCCGGTTACGCCGGTATACTGACAGCTAAAAAGCTTGCAAAAAAATTTAAGAAGCAAAAGGATGTTAGCATCACAATTATTGACAAGAATCCGTTTCATACCATGCTTACCGAATTACACGAGGTGGCAGCTAATCGTGTTGATGAGGATAGCATCAAGATTAGCCTGAAGAAGATTTTTGCAGGCAGAAATGTCAATGTAAAGCATGACACCGTTACAGCCGTTGATTTTGACAAAAAGCTTGTAAAGGGTGCTAACGAAAGCTACGAATATGATTATCTGGTTCTGGCGGCAGGCTCCAAGCCAACCTTTTTTGGAGTCACAGGTGCCGACAAATACAGCTTTAAGCTTTGGTCATACGAGGATGCTGTAACCTTAAGAGATCATATTCAGGCTAGCTTCAGAAAGGCAATGAGTGAGCCTAATGAGGAGGAAAGAAGAAGACTTCTTACCTTCTGGGTGGTAGGTGCAGGCTTTACAGGAATCGAAATGATAGGCGAGCTGGCGGAGTATGTTCCTATTCTGTGTGAGAAGTTTGGAATTGACAGAAAAGAGGTATCACTATATAACGT
>JAAZDK010000033.1 GCA_012512855.1 Clostridiales bacterium | reverse complement strand
GCTGGTGACACAATATCAATAATGGGATGTCATTTTCCTTTCTGTTTTTATGGACATTATACTCGTCATTTCACGGACAGGCAAGTACGGTAGCTTTTGGAATAATTGACCCGGTAAAAACATCATGGCATTATATCAAGGCATTGACTTATGCAAGTCGATGCTTTTTATTAGCGTTTGACTGTAAAAAGCAGTCGATCCGGCCAGCGATTGACTGCTTTTAGCAGGCAACTCGCTTAATATCGGAAAAGGCCGAGCTGTCACTGATACTATTTTTTCTTATCTAAACACCATATTGCCCTGATGCAAGCAGCTTTTTCTGATACAGGTGAAAGCTCTTTAATATCTCTTCATTTTCTCTGAAAAAGCTTGTCAGCGTTTCAATCTTGTATACGGTGGATGAATTCATATTATGCTCAATCAATTCCGTCTGCTTCAGCAAATCGTCATCACAGCTGAGTATTCTCAGGAAATCTTCTATTATGTTGTGTCTCTCAAGAAGATATTCTCCTATTTTTTTGCCGTAATCACTTAACATGATTATGCCGTATTTTTTATAAATCAACAGGCCCAGCTCCCCCAGCCTCTGCACCATTCTCGAAGCCGATGCAGCCCTGACATTCAGCAGCCGGGCTAAATCATTTATTCTTATATAGCCCTCCTGCCGGCTGTATCTGTAAATCATTTCAAGATAATCCTCCATGGCAGGAGTGAGCTTGTTTTTATTTATCTCAAGAAGCTGATATCCCCGGACGGTGTGAAACTGATTATCAGGCATATTAAACCCCCATTCCCTCTGCTCTATATCAAGCCCGGACAGCAAGCCGCTAGTTCCTCTTGTTTCCATTAGCTCCGTTTGATTATTAATGCAAACAACAGAATAAATATTTCATTTAATAAATCCTTCAATTATTTTAATATATGCTGTAACAAAAGGATTTATATTTCATATGTTAGAGTATGGTAAATTTTTTACCCGCTGCTAACTTTTAAGCTCCCTAAATATGAAATTATTCAAATATAAATCATATCAGATGAAATGGAGATTGATATATGGAGAATAAGCTGATACCGCTTAATTGCCTGCCTATAGGCAAAAAGGCCAGAGTAAAGGAGTTAAAATCTGACGGCCCGATCAGAAGACGGATGCTGGATCTGGGACTGATAACTGATACCGTAATAGAGGCCCTGCAACGTAGCCCTTCAGGCGAGCCTGTTGCCTACGCCATAAGGGGGGCTGTTATTGCCCTTCGTTCCGAGGAGTCATCAAAAATTTTAGTTGAGGCTCTATAAAATTAATTTTCTTAAATTTCTATTCTCATTAGATGCTCGGAAATACCCCTGCAGAAATAAGCCTTTATGAGAGCAGGTATAAATGATGCATGAGTGGGTTTAACAGCTGACCCACTCATGCAGAAGACAAATATCTTTCTTGAATCTCACCATTACACGAATACATATGTCTTATCCCGTCCTTTATGCCGCATCAGGCTTCATTCATAAAAAGCAGGGCGGCATCATAGACAGCAGTATGTTCAGCCCTGAAAATCAAACTACATAACCAGTATTTCATAAGGAGTGAACATATTATGGGCTTAACAAGCCAGTCTACAGGAGCAAGTGTATTGACTAATGATCTGGTTATAGAACACAGTAGTGATGAAAAAATCATTGCCCTTGCCGGTAATCCCAACGTAGGAAAAAGTACGGTATTCAATGCCCTGACGGGCTTAAACCAGCATACAGGCAACTGGCCCGGAAAAACGGTTGCCAGTGCACAGGGCAAATACAGGCACAAGGACAGAAGCTTTATATTGGTTGATATACCTGGCACCTATTCGCTTATGGCCAACTCTGTTGAAGAGGAAATCGCCCGTGATTTCATTTGCTTTGGTGAAGCGGATGCCTGTGTTGTTGTTGCAGATGCAACCTGCCTGGAAAGAAATCTAAATCTGGTGCTTCAAACACTTGAAATAAGCCCTAATGTTGTGGTTTGCGTAAACCTCATGGATGAAGCGAGAAGGAAGAAAATAAGCATTGATCTGGAGGGGCTGTCCAGAGAGCTTGGTGTGCCTGTTATAGGAACAAGCGCAAGAAGCGGCAAGGGTCTGGATAATTTGATGGATGCCGTGTATGAGCTTGCATTCAGGAATGCAAGCTCCTTGCAAGAGTCTGCTGCTGCCTGCCTGCAGATAAACTACGGCGAAGCTGTCGAGGAAGCAATAGCCGTTCTGGAGCCGGCTGTAAAGAAGATATTGGCCGGCAGGCTTAACAGCCGCTGGCTTGCCCTCAGGCTCATTGAAGGCGACATTAGCCTGCTGGAATCCATGAGAAAATATCTTAATCTTGATCTCTTAAACGATGACAATATCAGGGATAATCTGGCCAAAGCCCGCCAGATTCTTGATGAGACAGGTATAGAAACCAACTCCCTAAGGGATATGATAGTATCCTGCATTATAAAAAAAGCAGAGGAAATAAGCAAAAAAACCATATTTTATTTAAACCAGCACTATAACAGCACAGACCGTAAAATTGACAAGATCCTCACATCCCGAATCTTTGGCATACCAATTATGATAGCTCTTCTGGGCTTAATTTTCTGGATTACCATAACCGGTGCCAATTACCCCTCCTCCCTGCTGGCCAATCTCCTGTTCAGCCTTGAAGAAAAGCTGACATTGCTTTTTACATGGGCAGGTGCTCCCGACTGGCTCCACGGCCTGCTTGTACTTGGCTGCTATCGCACTCTGGCCTGGGTGGTGTCTGTAATGCTGCCTCCTATGGCTATCTTCTTTCCCCTATTTACCCTGCTGGAGGATCTGGGTTATCTGCCCAGAGTGGCCTTTAACCTGGATAATTACTTCAAAAAAGCTTGCGCCCACGGAAAACAGAGCCTTACAATGTGTATGGGATTTGGTTGCAATGCCGCCGGTATCATAGGCTGCAGGATTATAGATTCTCCCAGAGAAAGGCTTATAGCTATTCTTACTAATAATTTTGTACCTTGCAACGGCCGCTTTCCTACACTAATAGCTATAATCAGCATGTTTTTTGTCGGAATGGCTGCCGGACCGATGCAAAGTGTTTTATCCACCATTATCCTGACTGGTGTAATTGTTCTGGGAGTAATTATGACTTTATTGACCTCCAGATTTTTATCAAAAACCATACTTAAGGGACTGCCGTCATCCTTTACCCTTGAGCTTCCACCTTATCGACGGCCTCAGATTGGAAAAATAATAGTCAGATCCATATTTGACAGAACCCTGTTTGTTCTTGGGCGGGCGGTTATGGTGGCGGCACCTGCAGGCATTATTATCTGGATTATGGCCAATATTAATATTGCAGGCTCCAGCCTCCTGTCCCATTGCGCCGGATTCTTAGATCCCTTTGCCAGACTCATAGGTCTGGACGGCTACATTTTAATGGCCTTCATCCTTGGTTTTCCGGCCAATGAAATAGTTGTACCGATAATTATTATGAGCTATATGGCCACAGGAAGTCTATTGGAGCTTGACAGCCTAAGTCAGCTAAAGGAGCTGCTGCTTGACAATGGCTGGAGTTGGCTTACAGCCATTTGCATGATGCTATTTTGCCTGATGCACTGGCCATGCTCCACCAGCTGCCTTACCATAAAAAAAGAAAGCGGCAGCTGGAAATGGACCGGGCTGGCCTTTATCATTCCAACATTAGCAGGTATAGTTATCTGTTTTCTGGTTGCCAGCTTTGCAAGGATGCTGGATTAACTTGGACCTTCTGTAAAAAGAATATGTGACAATTACAAGGAGCAAATTCCTTCTGAGACTCTGGCACTGTCATTCTTTAGTAGACTTAAACTAAGAACAGATATATTTACAAGTCTTTATCAATGCATAATAATGGATATGTTGGTAGCAAAAACTGATTCATTTGAAAATCCAACCATTATCGAAAAGTTTCTACCCAATATAATTGATAATTATAAGGAAGACTTATTAAATTTTCTATACGCAATCGATGTGGGAATCAAAGATATAGTATACGAGGAAAATAATAATGAAATATCTTTTTGGACAACACATTGTGATGAAAATGGAAATCCTTATTATATTAGCTTGTATGGCGAATCAGAAGGGACATTAAAAAGCATTGCTATTTTTATTTACGCAAGAGCATCAATTTTAAACGATAGAATAATGTTTGTGGATGAACTAAATATAAAATTACATCCTCTGTTGCTAAAATTTATAATTGATTTATTTTATGACAAAAATTCAAAAGCTCAATTAATATATACTACTCATGATACTACTTTACTCGATAAAAAATTTTTCCGACGGGATCAAATTTGGTTTGTTGAAAAAGATAAGGCCGGCCGTTCACAATTGTTTGCTTTATCAGACTTTAAAATCAGAGCAGATGCTTCATTTGAAAAAGACTATTTGGCGGGAGTATATGGAGGAATTCCGCTTCTAAAGGATTATAAAATGAAAGAAGGTAAATAATTGGGACATGATGATATTTTTAAAAAAAAGAAGAGAAGAAAGAAAAAAACGAAGTTATGAATATAAACAGCCTAAAGCAAATTCCTATCTTATCGTAACAGAGGGTAAAAAACGGAACCTTTATATTTAAAAGGTTTAGTTAAACTTATACAAGATAAAATGGGAGGTATTTTTAATCTAGTTGAGATTCCAACAATAGACATAAAAGGAGAAGGATGTTCTACCTGTAAGCTTCTTGAAAAGACTAGTGAAATAGTAAAGGATGCAAAAATATGATATCAAAATATTTGGGTTGTTTTTGATAAGGATGATAATGAAGACTTTGACCAAGCGATACAAGAGGGAATTAAAAAAGGATATAAAATAGCCTGGAATAACCAATGCTTTGAATATTGGATTTATCTTCATTTTCATTATAGTACGTCTTCATTACATCGTAATCAATGGATGGAAAAATTAGATTCACTATATAAGAATAATGGCTTGGGAGAAAGGTACGAAAAGAATAATCCTAACATATACTATTTGCTGAATTCTATCGATGGTGTAAATACAGCCATAAAAAATGCAAAACGAAGAATGTCTGATTTTGGCATTAACATAAAGAGGCCTTCCGAATATGATCCTGGTACTACTATGCATATTTTAGTGGAAGAGCTTAAAAGATATCTGGACGAGTAAACATATGCCGGCGTATGATCTCTTAAACCATACGCCGGCTACCATACAGCACTTATACTTTAAAATTTATGCTAAACATAGCAAATATTCAGTTAAGAATTGATCTACTTATCGCGTCAGCCAGCGCATCCAGCTCAGCTTCCTGCTCAGGCTTCAGGGATGAGGTTATATCCAGTGGATTGCCCACAATTTCAATATCCTTCATGGTTTTAACAATTTCAGTCATTGACTTGATTGCTGCAGAAGCCCAGGTATGGTTGCCTATCAGGGATACCTTGCGGTTTCTGATGCCGAGAACAGCCAACTCCCGCAGCAGGGAGTCCATCGGAAAATACAGGTGCATATTATAAGTTGGTGATGCAAACACAACATTGCTGTACTTGAAAACATCAGCAATTATATAGGACGGATGGGTTTTTGACACATCATAGATCCTCATGTCCTTAACACCGCGCTGGGCCAGCTTTAGAGCCAGACAGTTAACAACATTTTCGGTATTGCCATACATAGAGGCATATGCCATAACAACACCCTTTTTCTCCGGCTCGTAGCGGCTCCAGTGATCATATTTATCCATAATATAAGATATATTATCGCCCCGCCAAATATGGCCGTGCAGGGAGCAAATCATATTAATCTTAAGGCCGGCAAGCTTTTTAAAGGCTGCCTGAACCTGCGCCCCATAACGGCCTACTATATTGGTGTAATAACGTCTGGCCTCATCCAGGAAAGAGCTGTCATAGTCCACTTCATCTGCGAAAATATTGCCTGCCAAAGCTCCGAAGGAGCCGAAGGCATCTGCTGCAAAGAGGATTCCTTCAGTAAGCTCATAGACAAACATAACCTCAGGCCAATGGACCATCGGAGCTGTATAAAACCTCAGCTTGTGCTTTCCCAGCGATAGTTCATCACCTTCCTTGACCTCATAATAATGGGAGGACATATCCAAACTGTAGTACTGTTTGATAAACTGGAAGGTTTTCTGGTTGCCTACGATTTTTACCTCCGGATGACGACGTACTATTTCTTCGATATTTGCACAATGATCTGGCTCCATATGATTTATCACAAGAAAATCAAGCTTTCTACCGCCCAGGGCATGCTCTATATTGCTTTGGTATAGGGCGCTTATCGAAGAATCTACCGTATCCAGAATAGCGGTTTTTTCATCTATTATAATATATGAATTGTAAGCAACCCCATTAGGCAGCGGAAACATATTCTCAAAACGTTCCAGCCTTCTGTCACTGCCTCCTATCCAGTATATATCAGGTAAAATTTCGTATATATTATGCATATCTCTCCTTCTTTCCACACTGCAGATTTATCATTATGTTTCTCCTGCCTATGCCGCAGTGCCGGCATAAACCCGTCAGAAAATTTATTCTGAATTAAATAATATTATAACCGATATGATTGTCATCAGCAATCATTTTCCATAAACAGGCAGACAAAGAACAGCTGCAAAAGCCAACAGCCGCACATTTTTTCACAGGAAAGCCTACTAAATCAACCTGCTCTTTATCATAATAAATTTATTATAATAATAGCAATTATTATTAATTTTGTAAAGACTAATTCATGCCTTTAGATGCTGCTATGGAACATATATACCTGCACTTGAATCAACGCTTTAACTATAGCAAATGCTGCTTCCTGTCATTTTCTCTGTTTTTCCTATACTTTATAATGTATCTGTAACCGATATTATATTCCCATTATCAATTTTTATTATTTTGTCAGCCATACTGGCTATTTCCATATCATGTGTTACCAGTATGATTGTCTGACTAAACTTATGGGCTGAATCCTTCATAAGCGCCAGAACCTCATCACCGGTTTTCGGGTCCAGATTACCTGTGGGCTCATCAGCAAGCACTATCGCAGGCTTTGGCAGCATCGCTCTGGCAATAGCAACTCTTTGGCGCTCACCGCCTGAAAGCTCATCAGGGAAGAACTCCAGCTTGTCCTTTATGCCCAACTCTTTAACAACCCGGTCAAAATGCTCCGGATCCGGGTCTCTGCCGTCCAGGAGCAGGGGCATCAGAATATTTTCCCTGACCGTATGCTCTGACAGCAGATTAAAGCTCTGAAAAACAAAGCCAATGCGTCTGCGGCGCAGTGCGGCTATTTCACGGTTATCCATATCAAAAATGCTTTTTCCCTCCAGATAAACCTTTCCTGCAGTCGGCCTGTCAAGCCCACCCAATATATGCAGCAGGGTCGACTTACCGGAACCGCTACATCCAATAATTGCGTAGAAAAGCCCTTGCTCTATTTCCAGATTGGAGGGCTTTAGCGCCTCTACCTTAAGCTCGTTCTTTCCATAGGCCTTTTGGATATTTTCTGCTTTCAGTATTATCATTGCGCTCCTTTCTTCCGTCAAATACATATAAGCTTGCACAAACTGACCGTGTGGCATATATGTGATTTCAACTGTTAGCAAAATATCATGCTCTCATATTTTCAACGGGAGAGCTTTTAATCAGCTTAATTGAAGTCAAATAGTATGCAAATACCGTAACCGCTGTAAACAGGATGCATATCAGAAGGTGAATCAGCCAGGGATAAAGCTGCAGCCTTCTGAACACATCCATAATATATTCAAAGACACCAAAAGATGGATCCGGTATCTGTCCGAAGGGTGTCAAAAACATAACCAATATAACAATAATATGGGCAATGATCAGGGACAAAAGCGAGCTAATAAGGCCATTTGCAATCTGCAGATTTACCAGAGCATAGCCCACTAGCTGAAAATCCAGAAAATAAATCACCTCAGAGTCCTTAAGCAGCCTGATAAGCTGCAGAACCAGATAAGCCACACCTGCTCCCGACAAGGCGCCAGCAGGAAGACAGCTTAACAGAAGATAAGCTCCTTCCCATGCCATCAGGCTTACGATCTGCCCATTGGTGGCTCCAATGGATTTTAACAATGCGATTTTTCTTGACCGTCTTTTTATCTGAGATAAAAAAATCTGGAAAACCGAAACAATCGTAGCTATGAAGATTATTACCAGAATCACAATCAGCAGAGTCGCCTCTGTAGAGCCTTCCATCAATGGATATGCAAAGTTGTTCTTTCTGAATTTTATGTTATTGGAGGATATGGCACCTGACAACTCTCCATAATCATTAAAGCCGGTTGCTTGCTCATATTCCTCTTTTGTAAGAAGCTTTTCTGCCAGTGCCTGATATAAATCCTCCCCAAGGCTGTCTGAATATAAAAAGAGATTAAGCATGCCATCCATCTTAAAGCCGGAGTTATCCGTTAAGCCGGTGTTCCTGATGATTTTTTCCAGCTCCCTGCCGGCTTCCTCCGTTATGAAGGCATTTGCCAGCGGATAATAGCTTACATCCCAGCGCTCACTGTAATCTGATATTACACCGCTTACCTTATATGGAACGGTTACCCTGAGGACGCTTTCCTCTATAAGTCCCTTCTCTCTTATCTCTTCCGGTCCCGGAGTCTCACCCCTGAAATAGTTTATATGATACAGATTGCTTAAGGTTAAGACCACACCGTTGTCCAGGTACTCCCAGTCTATCTTCCTGTGCTTGTAATCCCTGACCAAATCCGACAACATCCCGTCATACCAGGGGGTCCCGCTCCCAAAAAGCTCGCCCAAATCATCAGGATTGCCCTCCTGCATGAGCTTCTCCTCATATTCCTTAATGATCCTCTCCCTGTAGGCTATCATTTCTTCATTGCTTGCTTTTTTCAGAACAAACTGATAGACAACGGAAATCTCTTCTCCAATTGGCTCTGCTAAACCCAGCATGGCCAGCTTTGAGCTTTCCAGCGCAATCTCACCCGGCTTTTGAGGGAAGCTGCCCTCTATCAGGTTAAAGCGGCCCATTTCCAGCAGCTGTTGATTGTATGTACCAACAACACCCATATCGGTACCGGTATTAAATATATAGCTTTTGCCTATGGCAGATATCGCATCCTCCTGCTCAAGGAGCCTTAGGACATCATCGTCAGCTGCAAGATATGCAGCATGCCATACCCCGTATAGCTGACGGCGTTGTGCATCCCTGGTTTTTTGAAAGCTGCCCTGCAGTGTGATCGCCAGAGCTGTAAAAAAGAAGCTCATCGCAATAACAAGCATCAGCAGCAGCGTATCCTTTTTTCTTCCGGCCATACCGGATCTTGCAATTTTGTATATTCTTCCTTTCATATAACACCTTGCCTTAAAATGACTCATTTCAAAAGTCTGCTATTAATCAGCAGTTTTATATGGAATAATCAAAACTTTTGAACTATTTTGAAAGTTATTACAATATTTGATTAATATATTAACTTTATATCATTTTTCCCGAGAATTCAACAAAATATTACATGGATGATTCTATTTTGCTAGAAATTCCATGCATGCTGCCAATCTTTAGTTGGAATGCAATATATTTTCTGATAAAATAGAATTAAGGAGCTAAAATATGACATCAGCTGCAGAATAATTGGCATTGTTTTGAAAGGACAAATACTTTATAATTAAGAGAAACCGGGATTGTATCTTTATTTTTGGATCTGAGCGCTTTTAGCCATACCAAGGCTATATAATACAAAATAAAGGAGTGCAAGAGAATGAAAAAGCAAGGCTTTAACCCTTATCTTCCTTCCTGGGAATATATCCCTGATGGAGAACCCTATGTATTTAATGACAGAGTCTATGTATATGGCTCCCATGACCGTTTCAATGGATACGCATTCTGCCTGAATGATTATGTTTGCTGGTCTGCTCCTGTTGACAACCTGGCTGATTGGCGCTATGAAGGTGTCATATTAAGAGCTGAGGATGTAGAGAACAATGATGACCGCGACAGCTGCCTTTATGCTCCTGATGTTACGGTAGGTCCGGACGGAAGATATTACTTATATTATGTTGACAGCAGGCGTTCAATAGTATCTGTTGCAGTTAGTGATACTCCTGCAGGATATTATAATTTTTATGGATATGTTCATTATCCCGACGGAACACGTCTGGGTGAGCGGGAAGGCGACGAGCCACAATTTGATCCGGCTGTTCTCACAGAGGGTGACAAAACCTATCTCTATACAGGCTTCTGCGCAAGAGGAGACAAATCCAGACACGGTGCCATGGCAACCGTACTTGGTCCGGATATGCTGACTATTATAGAAGAACCGGTATTTATCGTACCCAGCCAGCCATACAGTGAAGGCACAGGCTATGAGGGACATGAATTCTTTGAAGCTCCTTCCATCAGGAAGCGTGGAGATACATATTACTTTATATACTCCTCAATTGTAATGCATGAGCTGTGTTATGCCACCAGCAAGCATCCGACCAAGGATTTCAAATACGGCGGTGTTATCGTTAGCAACTGCGATCTCCATATCGACAGCTACAAGCCTGCCAATATGATGGCTTACTACCCTGGCAACAATCACGGAAGCATAGTACAGATTAAGGACAAATGGTATATCTTCTACCACAGACATACTAACGGAACCCAGTACAGCAGACAGGGCTGCATGGAGGAAATCAAATTCCTCGAGGACGGCTCTATACCTCAGGTTGAAATAACCTCCTGCGGCTCAAACGGCGGTCCTCTGGAGGGTAAAGGCGAATATGCCACTTATATTGCATGCAATCTCTTCCTTAAGGAAGATCCTAAGCTTCCCGGCAACGGCAGATGGCCTATGTTCTATAATCCATATCCTTATATTACCCAGGATGGCAAGGATGGCGACGAGGAGTTGGGTTACATTGCCAACATGCAATATTCCGCTACAGCAGGCTTCAAGTATTTTGACTGCAAGGGAATTAAGAAGATAAAGATTAAGGTTCGCGGATATTGCCGCGGTGACTTTGAGGTAAGAACCAAATGGGACGGCCCGGTACTAGGTACAATCCCGGTAGTATTCTCCAACTGCTGGAAGGAATACAGTGCCGATATAGCTATTCCGGACGGCATTAACGCCCTCTACTTCACCTATGCAGGAACAGGAAGCGCCAGCTTTGCTTCCTTTACACTGGAATAAGCTGAATAACCAATTACTAATAAAAGCTTTGCTGCCCGCGCATTGTGGGCAGCATTTTTGCTGTATATATCTTGCCTGTGCTGCTTATAGCTTCCTTTATGCTATTTAATGTTCTTGAACGCGACTATAAACAATGGATATTGCTGATGAAGCCGATGAAAGCGGTATATTTGAAGCCCTGAATAAAAGCGGCTTTGACAGCAAGCTTGACACCCTTCCATACGGACTTGAAACAGCTGTGACACAGGAATTTGATGAAAACGGAATAGATCTCTCAGGCGGTGAAGCCCAGAAGCTGGCAGCCTCAAGAGCCTTTTACAGGAATGCTGGTATGCTAATTCTGGATGAACCCTCCTCAGCCCTTGATCCGATTGCCGAATACCAGCTAAATCTTGCAATGCATAAGGCCGCCGCTGAAAAAACGGTAATCTTTATCTCTCACCGTCTGTCCACCACAAGAAAGGCGGACCGAATCTACCTGCTGGAAAAGGGCAGTATTGTTGAGGAAGGCAGCCATGATGAATTATTGGCCCTGGACGGAAAATACAGGCGGATGTGGGACGTACAGGCCGGAAGATATCTGGCTGAAATGACCGAATAAACCATATAAGCCTGAAAAAAATTACGATAATACCAAGTCTATAGCAGGATGTCCGGAAGATAGCCGATTAATGAATAAAAATTTATAAAAAACATCTAAAATTTGTAATTTTAATGTGTAAAATTCTCCTTTTTTAGAAATAATATAAGTAATACAGCTTAAGTCTGTACTACTTATATTACTTATAATACAAGGAGGATATTATGAAAAAAGCAGTTACATTAATTATTTTTTGCGCGATGCTGCTAGCTATGGCAGCCTGCACAAACAGAACAGGTGACCAGAATACAACATCGCCTACACCTTCCGGAGCTGCCACTGTTACTGCTGCTCCTACCATTGCAGCAACAGAGGCTCCTACTCCGGCAGCGACCACGGCTCCTACAGAGCCAGCCGGTAATGATGTTTCACCAACAGGTACCAATACTGCAACCAATCCGTAAAAACGTGCGCCCGCCGGGCGCACAGGTATAAAAAACTGGCATTCAATTAGAATGCCAGGCTACATACTATTCTTTATAATAATGTTTATCCTTAATATTGTGCCAGCAGCATTTCGGCGCAGGCAACCGCAGAGCTTATGCTGCTTTCGATTACTTCCAGCGTATTATTGATAAACTCCTTGTTTTCTCTCTGACATACCGCTTCCGACTCTATCTCGTGGGAAGAGCTGTTGCTTTCCATGCAAGTGTTGTATATGCTTTGAATACCGCTTTTTATATCATCAATGATACCTGCAAGAATGTCCCTGTCTATTACCGAATCCAAATTTACGCCGGTCAGGACTTCTTTAAGCTTTTCCACCAGCAGCAGGGTTGCTTTTGACATTGAAATCATTTTATCAGACTTATTAAGCAGATCAAAAGAACATCTTTCCATTGCAACTACTGATTTTTCCATTCTGTTAAGTCTGTTGGAAACCTCTGCCAGTCTGTTCTGCGCATTTGCAAGTACCATCAATCTTTCCTTTATCATCTCTTGCATCTTTCTACCCCCAGTTAAACTTATCTCCTCATAAGAGCAACAATTTCCTGAATGTTGTTTACACCGATAAGTTTAATATTTGATCTTTTTATATGCTCTTTATTTGCCTGCGGGAGAATACAGCATTCAAAGCCCAGCTTGCTTGCCTCCGCCACTCTCTGCTCCGCCATATTAACAGCTCTAACCTCACCGGTAAGCCCAACCTCACCAAAGACAACTGTTTTATTGTCCAGGGCAATATTTTTAAAGCTGGAGAGTATCGCTGTTACAACTGCCAGATCAAGTGCAGGCTCTACAACCTTAATTCCACCGGCTACATTTACATATGCATCACAGTCGGAAAGCTGTATGCCGGCCCTTTTTTCAAGAACCGCCATTAATAAATTCACCCGGTTATAATCCGTACCGGCTGCGGTTCTTCTTGGCATGTTAAAATTGGTCCTGCAGACTAGAGCCTGAACCTCTACCAGTATCGGTCTTGTACCTTCTATTGAAGCTGCAACCAGAGAGCCTGCTTCCCCCTCCGGTCTTCCCTTAAGCATATATTCGGAAGGGTTTTTAACCTGCACCAGGCCTGTGCCCTGCATCTCGAATACACCTATTTCATTGGTGGAACCAAAGCGGTTTTTTACAGCCCTAAGTATCCGGTATGCGGCTGTGTTGTCACCCTCAAAATACAATACCGTATCCACCATATGCTCAAGTACCCTGGGTCCTGCAACAACACCCTCCTTGGTCACATGGCCAATAATAAATATAGTTATGCCTTCTCCTTTAGCAATCTTCATCAATACACCGGTGGCTTCACGAACCTGGCTCACACTGCCCGGAGCAGCCTCAATTTCATCACTGTACATGGTTTGGATGGAATCTATAACAACTATATCCGGACTGAATTTATGTATGGCTTCTTCGATCAGCTCCAGATTGGTTTCACAAAGTATGTACAGCCTGCCGCCGGTAATACCGATTCTTTTTGCTCTCATGCTGATCTGGCTTAAGGACTCTTCACCGGAGACATATAAAATTTTCTTCTCCATACCTGCCAGTTCACGACACATCTGCAGAAGCAGAGTCGATTTACCGATTCCCGGATCACCGCCTACCAGTACGAGGCTTCCTTTAACAATTCCTCCACCCAGGACCCGATCCAGCTCCTCAATTCCTGAACAGAGCCGTGTCTCCTCCTCTGCTTCTATATCCGCTATAGATATTGGTTCACTGACAACTCTTAAATCTGTCTTTTTACTTCTTTTTACTTTTGCAACCGGTTCCTCCGTAAAGGTATTCCACTGCCTGCAGGCCGGGCACTGTCCTGCCCATTTGCCCGATTCATAGCCACATTCCCTGCAGAAGAACACGGTCTTGCCCTTTGCCATATCAGACTTTAACCACCTTTATCTTTACCTTTTTACCTTCCTCCAAATCCAGTGAAAATACCAGCTTGCCGCCTAAATTGGTTTTCATCCTTCCCAGCTGCATATCATCCCTGTATATTTCATATTCACTTTCCGCTTCCAGCTCAAGTGTAATCTGAACAGTATCATTGCCGGCTACCTCAAAGCTCACATCAGAATTTCTGGCGAAGAAATTGAACACCGCGGTACCGGGAACAGATTCATATACAAATAAGCCGTTTTTCTCCAGCTTGGTTATTTTATCGTAGGTCTTAACCTTATATAAATCCCCCTGATGCTCAAAATCGGAAATCTTGGACTTGTTTTTTAAGGTATAATTGCCAAAGCTGATTGTGTCGTCGCTTTCCTTGCGAATTAATTCTTCTACAAATGCCATTATGTGCTCCTCCTAATTGCATTATAAAATCTGCCAGCTTAATGATTTGTATCAGGCATAGATTATTCTTGCCTTTGACGAAAAATTTATAATTACATTATATACCATATATCGAACAAAATCTACTAAAAATACAGTGGCTTTATTTGCAAAATTTGGTGCTTTTATTTGGACAAATCCTATAATCATATATTGCCGGAGCGGTAATCACTCCGGCAATGTGCAATCTTAAATTAATTCTCATTTTTTATCGTTTGCAATACCATCTCGTTATCAAGGAAATCTACTCTCACCTTATCTCCCTCTTTAATGGTGCCGGCCAGTATGGCCTCAGCCAGCTTATCCTCAATATTAGTCTGGATTGCCCTTCTTAAGGGTCTGGCACCATACTTGGGATCAAAGCCGATTTCGGCAAGATGCTCTATTGCAGCATCACTGGCTTCAATCGTAATATTCATCTGCTCCTTGCTTCTCTTTGAGATGGAAGCGGTCATTATAGATACGATGTTCTTGATATGCTCCTTGCTCAGCTGATGGAATACGATAATCTCATCAATACGGTTAATGAACTCCGGCTTAAATATTCGTTTCACCTCATCCATTACCGCTTCCTTCATTCTTGCATAATCAGCCTTTTCGTCTATCATCGATACAAAGCCCAGGCGCTTGGGAGATATGATATTCTGCGCGCCGGCATTTGAGGTCATAATAATGATGGTATTCTTGAAGCTGACTCTTCTGCCCTGTGAATCCGTTATATGTCCGTCATCCAGAACCTGAAGCAGGATGTTGAAGACATCGGGATGTGCCTTCTCCACCTCATCAAAGAGAATAACGGAATAAGGATTTTGTCTGACCTTTTCACTTAACTGTCCACCCTCGTCATATCCTACATATCCCGGAGGAGAGCCAATCAGTTTGCTGACACTGTGCTTCTCCATATACTCGGACATGTCTACACGGATAATCGAGTTTTCGCTTCCGAACATTGCCTCCGCCAAAGCCTTGCTAAGCTCGGTTTTGCCTACGCCGGTAGGTCCCAAAAACAGGAATGAGCCAATAGGACGGTTAGGATCCTTCAGTCCTACCCTTCCTCTGCGGATCGCCTTTGCGACCGCTCCTACTGCTTCATCCTGTCCGACTACACGCTGGTGAAGTATATTTTCAAGGTTCTGTAAACGCTCCGTTTCTTCCTCTGCAAGCTTTTTAACAGGTATCTTTGTCCAGCTGGAGACTATCTCGGCTATCTCATTTTCGCTGACCACCATCTGCTTCTCAAGTCTTTCCTTCTCATCCTGCAGCTTTTGCCTCTGCAGCTCCTCCTGCATAGCCTCCTGCTGCTTCTTTATCTCGCCGGCCTTTTCATAGGCTTCCTCTTTTATTGCCTTTTCCTTTTCCTCTTCAAGTCTCTTAATCTCCTGTTCCAGCTCCTTGACACGCGGTGATGTGGTAAAGGCGGAAAGTCTGACCTTTGATGCAGCCTCATCCATCAAATCAATCGCCTTATCCGGCAGATAGCGGTCGTTTATATAACGGCTGGACAGTTTTACCGCTGCCACCAGGGCGTTGTCGGTTATTCGCACCTGATGATGTGCCTCGTATTTGTCCCTGAGTCCAAACAGTATCTTAATGGCCTCCTCCTCTGAAGGCTCATCCACAACCACAGGCTGGAAGCGTCTCTCAAGGGCTGCATCCTTTTCAATATATTTGCGGTATTCCTCCCTTGTGGTGGCACCTATTATCTGCAGCTCACCGCGGGCCAGTGACGGCTTGAGAATATTGGATGCGTCAATAGCTCCTTCCGCTCCTCCTGCTCCTATGATTGTATGGATTTCATCTATAAAGAGCAATACATTGCCATCAGCTATAACCTCGCTGATAACCTTCTTTATTCTTTCTTCGAACTCACCCCGGTATTTGCTTCCTGCCACCATACCGGACAAATCCAGCGTAACCACACGCTTCTCCTTTATTGTATCAGGAACATTTCCCTCAACAATTTTAAGGGCAAGTCCTTCAGCAATAGCAGTTTTTCCTACACCGGGCTCTCCCACCAGGCATGGATTATTCTTGGTTCTTCTGCTAAGAATTTGAATCACTCTCTGTATCTCATTCTCCCTGCCAATTACGGGATCGAGCTTTCCTTCTCTTGCAAATTCGGTTAAATCCCTGCTGTATTGGTCAAGTGTCGGTGTAGAGCTGCTCTTGCCCTTCGGCTTACCCTTAACTGCAGTATAATCATTCTTTACCGCACTTACATCCACACCACATGCTGCCAGCAAATCAATATATACCTTCTGTACATTCACTCCAAGAGTGTTCAGAAGACGCACTGCTATACAGTCAGTTTCCTTTATCAGAGCTATTAGAATATGCTCAGTTCCCACAAGCTGCGCCTTCAGCTTTGCAGCCTCCTTATAGCTCTGGTCAAGTATTCTTTTTGATCTGGGGGTAAAGCTGCCGGCGGCTATCATTTCCACACCTGTGTTCGGTGCTATAAGCTGATTGACCAGCTCCAGTACTCTCTGGACCGTAACGCCGTTTTCATGTAATACCTTTGATGCCACTCCATCAGCCTCCAGCAGTCCAATAAGTAGGTGCTCTGTCCCAATATAGTTGTGGGACAGACGAAAGGCTACTTCCTTTGCAACATTTATTGCATTTTTCGCATTTTCAGTAAACTTGTCATAAATCATATAAATTTCCTCCATTTTAGGGTAAATTCAGGTAGGCCAATTAGTCAGCCGGATTTTACTGCCGGCATTTTATCCGTCATAACCGGCCGGTATAGCATACCGTTCTCCACTTCAGATAATTGACGGCAGCTCCCTGCGTATATATTCCGCCCTGGATTTGTCCCTGGCAACGCTTCCAACGCTTTTTCCGAGGGTCCATTGCAGGCTGCCGGGTTGTATACCCATCATCATTTTATGGATGTTGAATTCCCTGTCAAATTTGACCAGACCGCAGTCCAGTCCGAATTTTAACTGTGACAAAAGCGCCATCGCATCATCCGAGGATATCTGTCTGGCATATTTTAGGATGCCATAGGATCTGTATACCTGATCCTGAATCTCGTCGGAATTTACTGAAAGCATATACTCCCTGCGTTTGCGCTCCTGCTTTACCACCTGCATTACAATTCTTTTCAGGTTCTCTATTATTTCGCTTTCAGACATTCCTAGGGTCTTCTGGTTGGATATCTGATATATAGCACCCATGCTCTTGGTTCCTTCACCATAGATGCCGCGGATGGTAACACCATATTTTCCAACTTCCTCAATCAGCTTTTGTATCATTCTGGCTACACTGAGCGCGGGCAAAAATACCATACAGGAGGCACGCATGCCTGTTCCGGCGTTGGTGGGACAGGATGTCAGATAACCATATTTTTCATCATAGGCGAAATGAAGCTGCTCATATGCTATATTATCTACACGATCCGCCTCCGCATATGCCTCCTCCAGATTCAAACCTCCGACAATTGCCTGAATTCTTAAATGATCCTCTTCATTAATCATTATGCTGACCGTTTCATCCTCTGACAGGATAAGTCCGGTCGTCTGCTTTTTCTCAGCCAGAAGAGGACTGACAATATGCCTTTCAACCATGGCTGTCCTGTCAATATCACTTAAGCTGCTTATATTGCAGGCATAATATTTTTTGTTGGTTTTTTCAGTTAATATGGGGGCAAGCTTCTTAACCTCCTCAACTAAAGAACTGGCCTGTTCATCAGTAATCTTTGTTGAGAAGGGGTAGTTTGTCAGATTTCTTGCTAGTCTGACCCGGCTTGATATAACAACATCGCTGTCCGGTACAATCTGCTCATACCATTTAAGCATTGCTTGCCGCCTCCTCCCTCTTCAATTCCTTTATGAGATCACGAAGTCTTGCAGCCTCCTCAAATTCTTCCTTTTCTATTGCCTCCTGAAGCTTGATAGTCAGCTTCTCAATTTCAGTAATTTTCCTGTTCCTTTCAGATTCGGCCGAGCTATATCCCAGAGGGCGTTTACCTGTATGAATTTTAGCTCCCTGGATGCTGTTTAATGTCCTTCCCAGCTGTCCGTCCATGTCAAAGCTTGAATAGCATTTATGACATCCGAAGCGGCCTATCCGCAGAAATTCATCATAGGTAGTTCCGCAATTGCTGCAGGTTACCGGAGTGTAAGCTTTTCTCTTTTCCTCCTCCGTAAACCCGCCCAATATGGTAGAAAGCAGGTCTCCTAAAGTCAAATCACTGTTAAGTAAGGGTTTTTCCATTTGAAAGGATGTATATTCTGTGGCACATTCTTCGCACAGATGCTGCTCTTTTTTGACTCCGTTAATGATTTCGGTATATAAAATTTTTGCATCTCTTTCCTTACATCTATCACATAACATGGTGTTACCCCCTTTCAAATTCGTCAAAAATATCATTAACGATTTGGTGCGCCTCCTCACATGTGATATTTTTACAAAAAGCCTTTGCCAGAACATAACGCATCTCATTCTTCATTTCTTCAATTGCTTGATATTTATTGTTTTCTATTGCAATTACCGCTCCCCTTCTTCGATCAAGCTTCAAATAGCCTTCCTGCCTCAATATGGAATAGGCCTTATTTACAGTATGCATATTGATTCCGATAGCTTCAGCCAATTCTCTGACTGAAGGAAGATTCTGCCCTTCCTGCAGCTGCTGGGTTGCTATAGCATATATAATTTGATTAATCAGCTGCACATAGATAGCTTCGTCACTATTAAAATCAATATTGACATACATCCAAAACACCTCGTTTTTCAAATAATCGTTTCTTCAAATCAGTTTTTGCAAATCTGATGATTTATAACAGTAAAATCTGCACTTCCCAAGCTAGTGAGATAATTAGCTTTCATTTTTAAGTTATATTTGTTATACATATAGTATAACAAAACCATGCACTTTGTCAAGTAGCGGCTTCTTCAGCTATTTTCTGTTATGAACTTAAATCCCATTTTATAGTATTAATCCAAATCATCATCTTTATAGCCCTTAAGCCTAATATACATACGGACTGTTATAAAGGTCATCAGTATGCAGAGGCCGCACAGGAGGACAATAACAAATACCGCCTTAGTCAGGCTGGAATTGTCCTGTTCCTTATCATTGTCTGCTTTGCTCCCGTTGTCTATTATCCAGCTGCTGTCATTATATCTCTGCAGGGTCTTTTCTATCCTGTCATACTTGTAGAAGCCCATGTTCCCAAATTCATTTTTTGCATAAATCAGCACATATTCGCTTTGGTCGTTGTTTTCCGGAATATATGCCGGTATTGTTATTCCGGATATGGTAATAGTTCCTGATTTATAGCCTTCAGGTATGCTTATATCATCGCCCGGTTTTATTATTTCATATCTGCCGCCAAAGATTGCAAAGATACGGCCGTCTTCCTCTAGCAGCTCAAAATAATCATCCGGTCTGTCCTCCTTCTCACCTGTGTTGGGCACAGGCTCTTCTGCAGCCGACTCACGATATGCTTTTATTTTATATTCTATGATATCACCGGCTTCACTTAACACAGAAATGACAACATTATTATCTCCCTCATTAAGATTTTCATTTCCGGAAACAGTAACTGTTGCATTGGCATCATAGGGAGTGGCCGATACAACCAGCCTTTCAGTCTCATGGCTGATGTTTATGTAATATTCATATACATCGGGGGCAAACTCCGGATTCAAACCGGCAGGATATACCTGCAGGCTCTTAAGTCTGGCATCTGTGGATGCACTTTCCTCCGGCTTTATCTCAAGCTCCAGCACATTGCTGGAAACAGGCATTTCCATATCATTTTCAAAATCATATACCATGATCCGGCTATAAAACTCTATCCTGGCTTTACCTACCTTAAGTGCTTCAAACTCCAGGGAATATTTCCTTGAATAATCCCCCTCCGTCACATACATATCGGATATTTTGAGAAAGCCGCTGTCACCGGATATTACCGACGCTCCACCGGTATATTGCATCAGCCTGTCGTCATAGGTGAGATTTGCCTCAAAATTGCCGATGGCAACATCCGACTCAATATTAATAAACACATGAAAAGTATCTCCAACCCTGATTTCGTCGCTGTCAGCGGTTAAGTCTATCTGGGCACTGGCAGCAGAGCAGATCTCTGTGTTTGCTGAAACGATTACAAAGAAGGAAATAACTAATGTCGCTATAAAGCTGATTGTTCTCTTTAGCATATAACATCTCCATTCCGCCGAATATTCGGCCTGTATTTTGCAAAGCCGGCTGGCGGTCGTTCGTCCGCAGCCGGCTCTTTATTCCGGCAATATTATTATATAATCATGTCCTGCATAATTACAATATTGCCTTTTATTCTTCCCTGACTATAATCAGCCTGTAGGTTGCTATGTCACCGTTTTCGGCTACAACCTGAAGCAGTATTTCATTATTGCCTGTGGCCAATACAACATCTCCGCCACCGATGAGGGTAGCCTTGCTGCTGACTGTTGTTGCCTTGATCTTCACCATGTCAACACTGTTTGGAACAACCAGACCATAATTGGTCTCAGTCTGGCTGAAGGTAGGAGTGATATTAAGCTTGTTACCTGCAGCATCATATACCACCAGGCTCTTCATTCTGTTGTTGGGATTGTACATTGTTACAGGCATTGGTGCAGGCTTATCAGGCATATTAAGATAGACCGGAATGGAAAATACAATCGGCGAATCCATAATACCGCTGTATGCTGACAGCATTTTTTTGCCTTCAGCATAGGGAGCCTCCACATTGCTCATATATTGGTGGCTATATGTACTGATAGGTGTAACATTAAACTTCTGCAGATATATCGTATCCTGGCCTCTGCTGATATACTGGTTGCCTATGTAATAGGCGCCTCCCACTATTGCCCGATAAGGGTCGGTCCATGGAATCAGGCAATTTGCAATAAGGGTGGCATTGCCTCTGCCGCTTTGCGCAAACTTCAGTCCGTTGGCTATGGCTCCTCCACCGGCACTGTCGCTGGCGCCAATATTATAGAAGTTATACAGACCTTCATAGCCCGGGTATTTGCCGCTTGCACTGCCACTCAGGCTGTCGGATCCTGTTACTACCTCCTGCTTGACTCTGCTGGCCAGGTGGTAGGGACTGACACCGGAATATTTGGCCGCCTCCATGAAGGTTTCGGCATAACTAATGGTCCTTTTTTTACCATTTTCATCCTTATATTCATAGCTGGTGTTGTATAGAGGTGTTCCCTTCAGGATATTCTCTATTCCCTCAAGCGTCTGATAGTCCTCCTGGAATTTCAGCAGCTCAAACTGGAAAATACCGTTTAGAGTCAGAAAGTTTCTGGGATCCATATAATACTCTATGGCAGCCCTGGAGGCTGTTACCCATGTGGAGCCGTCATATACAACAAAGCTGTCCTTATCCCAGTTATAAGCTCCGGACTCTAGGGATTTCCACTCAATCCCCTTGCTATTGGGTATAAGATTCTTACCCGGAATGCTTTCATTCTGGATTGCCGTTACCCAATCCAGGCCTGTATGGTAAGCCTTAAATATCCAGTTGGGATACTGGCTGTGCAGCTGCATCAGGGGCTCTATGTAGCTTTCAGGAAAGCCCTCGGCCCTAAGCCTCTGCTCAAAATCCATATCTGAAAGATCGGGATCAGGAGTCACAATAGGCGATGGTGCCTCAGTCGGTGCTGCAGGCGGAACCTCAGGAGCAGGGCTGGTGGAGCCACCGCTATCTGCCGGATCTATAAATATATATTCTGCCTGTACATAGCCTGTCTTTAGTATCCCATTGTGCCAGAAGCTCACCTTATAGAATGTACCCAGATCCGAGCTGCTGGCAGCAAACACCACAACCTCCTGACCGGTAAGAAGCAAAACCGGATTATAGGACTCATCAAAAAGATAACCCAGATATAGCCCTACATTATTAAAAACATTTAAAAAGTATGTATTGCATACAATTCCCCTGATAGGATTGCTTATAGTTTTGTAAACGCTGACATTATACTTTAAAACAAGTCCCTGATCTTTATATTCAGGCGACGGGGTGATCACAGTCGGTGTAGCAGTCGGACCTGGTGTAACCGTCTGTGTAGGCTTTGGTGTGGCAGCAGGGTTTGGAGTAGGAGCCGCCGTTGGTTTTGGTGTAGTTACCGGGGTCGGCGCCGGCGTGGGCTTTGGTGTGCTTACCGGTGTTGGTGCCTGTGTTGGCTTTGGGGTTACTGTTACCTTTAGAGCCTGTGTTGGTGTCGGTGCCTGTGTTGCTTTCGGCTTCTGAGTAGGTGTTGGTGTTGCAGTGGGAGCCGCTGTAGGCTTTTTGGTCGGTGTGGGTGTAGCTTCCTCCTTCTTGGGGAATAAATTGATGTTTATCGCTTCCGTATATCCCACATATTCTACCTTGGAGCTTTTAAAGGATACCTTAAACCATTTCACTCCTCCAACTGTCAGCTCCTCAACTACAGAAAGCTCATGACCTTTATTTAACGACAGAATATTGCCCTTCTTGTCCTTAATATATACCGACTTATTGTCGGCCTTTGTTCTGAATCTTTGCTTGCTGTTTGCTGTTTCCGCCTTTATGGGTTTTGTTAAATCCAGCTTTACATAATCCCCGGAAACATAGCCAGATATTTGCACTCCGTTTTGGTTCAGCTCGATACCATACCACTTTGTATTATCCGCTATTTTCTCACCTGTTACAGTTACCGTATCACCCTTAAGCAGACCGGCCACCTTCTCATATCCTGTCCCTGGTCCGCTTCTTACATTTAATGATGAAGCAGTAACCTTTGCCTTAAGCTTACCGCCGGCAGCTGCCGCAGCCTTTGTTGGTGTGGGTGTGGCTTTAGCTGTCGGTTTGGGTGTAGGTGTAGCGCTTGCCTTTTTCTCTGCCTTTATATAATCCTTATGTACATAACCCTCCAGCTTTTTGCCGGAAAAGATTAATGACACATAATAGAAATCTCCCTTTTCATCAAGAATCTCAACAGTCTCATCCTTTTTAAGAAATACATCTACTCCATTGAGCTGCACCTTTGCACTGGTAATGGACGGCTCTGACCGTACATTAAGACTTGATGCTGTTACCGTACCTTTCTGGGCTGCATAAACCTGATACGGCCTGCTTATCAGCAACTGAGGTATAATAATTGCAACTATCAGTAATATAATCAACCATTTTCTATAGTACCTTCTATTCATCATTACCATGCCTTTCATTAAATACCACAGCCCCTCCGATATGAGCCATTATTATGTAACATATGATGGAGTTAACATAAACTTCGCTGTTATTCTACAAATGAAGTATGGCACTAATGTGGCATATACTTCATTTAATGCTATTTCATGTAATTAAACGTAAATTTTAATAATTCTTTGACATATCGGCATGGCGGAAGCCGGATATTATGCTGAAGTCTGTCAAAATGCAATCTTTGAAGAACCAGCTTTGTCAGCATAGAGATATCAGACTGCAAAAGCAATAAAAAATGAGAAGCTGCTTAGGCTTCCCATCATTATAACTATGATATAGCAAGCAATGACATTGTATTTCCAAAGCATGCTTTAGCTACAGGCTGTATCCTACCTCATAAAAAAGCGAATGCTGTATCCGGTCGGATACTAAGGCAGCAGCTCAACTACCTTGCCTATATCCGTTCTCATATATTTATTGGCAAAATCCACCCAAGCGGTAGCCTCATAGGCCTTCTGCCTTGCTTCCTTCAAATCCTTTCCTTTAGCGGTTATGCCAAGCACACGGCCACCGTTAGTAACAATACTGTCACCGGTTCTTTTGGTACCGGCATGGAATGCAAAGTAATCCGTTTTGTCTTTAAACCTCTCCAGGCCCTCTATCGGCAAGCCTTTTACGTACTTTTCAGGATAACCAAATGAAGCCAGAATTACGCAAACGGCGGCATTATCCTCAAATTCCAGCTCTATACGGTCAAGGCTTCCGTCAATGCAGGCCTCAAACACATCAAGGATATCATTTTTAAGTCTGGGCAATACAACCTGGGTCTCCGGATCACCAAAGCGTGCATTAAACTCCAGCACCTTAGGGCCATCCTGTGTCAAAATCAGGCCTACAAAAAGAACGCCCTTAAATTCCCTTCCCTCTTTCTTCATGGCGGCTATAACCGGCTTATATATATGCCTTCTGCAATATTCATCAATATCCTTCGTATAATAAGGGCTCGGGGAAATGGTTCCCATTCCGCCTGTGTTAAGGCCCTGATCCCCATCCTTGGCCCGCTTGTGATCCTGGGCGCTCACCATAGGCTTGATTGTAGTTCCGTCACAAAAGCATAGTACCGACACCTCAGGTCCCGTCAGAAACTGCTCAATAACCAGCTTATCACCAGCCGAACCAAATTGCTTATCCTCCATGATAGCCTTAACACCCTCAAGAGCCTCCTGGTGACTGTTGCATATCAACACTCCCTTGCCCAGGGCCAGACCGTCGGCCTTAAGTACAAGCGGATAGCTGCAGTTTTTCAGATAGGCTATTGCCTGGGAAGGATGTTCAAAAACCTCATATTTGGCTGTGGGAATATTGTATTTTTTCATAAGGTTCTTGGAAAAAGCCTTGCTTCCCTCTATAATAGCCGCATTTTTACGGGGGCCGAATACCCTTAAGCCCTTTGCTTCAAAAGCATCCACAATACCGGACACCAAAGGATCGTCAGGTCCTATTACGGTTAAATCTATTTTCTTCTCCAGTGCGAAACCCACAAGGGCATCAAAATCGTCCACCGGAATATCAACACATTCGGCTATTTCAGCAATTCCGGCATTTCCCGGAGCACAGTAGAGCTTATCCAGCCTCGGACTCTGATAAATCTTATGTGCGATTGCATGCTCCCTGCCACCGCTGCCAACGATCAATACCTTCATAGCTAAACCTCCATAACAAAGTTTATCACAATATCTGATACTATGTCCTGTCTATATAAACACGCGAATCTCTTACATGAACCCTGTTTTCGGAAATCAAACGCACAGCCTCCGGCAAAATGATCCACTCGGCTTCCTCCATAACCCTTTTTTGCAAAGTCTCGGCTGTGTCATCCTCAAAAACCTCAACAGGCTTCTGAAGTATAATAGGCCCGGTATCGCATCCTTCATCTACAAAATGTACAGTTGCACCTGTAATCTTCACACCCCGTGCAAGTGCCGCCTCATGCACCTTCAGCCCATAAAAGCCGTTGCCGCAAAATGCCGGAATCAGGGACGGATGGATATTTATTATCCTGTTTTTGTAGCCTTGTATAACCTGCTCGGGTATAATAAACAGACAGCCTGCCAGCACCACCAGATCAACATTATATTTTTTCAGCAGACCAAGCAGGGCATCGCCAAATGCCTGTCTGCTTTCATAATCCTTTTTTAAAATCAGCTCTGTTCTTATACCTGCCTGCTTTGCCCGCACCAGTGCATATGCCTCCGGCTTGTTGCTGATAACCACCTCTATAGAAACGCCTGGCAGCTTATTTTGCCTGATAGCGTCAATCAGCGCCTGAAGATTGGTTCCTCCGCCTGAAACTAAAACAGCTAAGCTCAGCATAGGCTTACTCCCTTCACACCCTGCTGCGTCTCGCCTATAATATAAGCCTTTTCACCAGCCGCCTCAAGAAGGGATATAGCCTTGTCGGCTTCGGAAGGCTCTATTGCAATCACCATGCCTATTCCCATATTATAGGTGTTGTACATTATCTTTTCTTCTATATTTCCGACTTTCCTGAGCATTTCAAATATAGCAGGAATCTCGTAGCTCTTTTTATTAATCCTTGCCTCTATTCCGTCAGGCAGCATACGGGGTATGTTCTCATAAAAGCCTCCGCCGGTAATATGACTGCAGGCCTTTATAGCCACTCCACCCTGCTTAAGCGACCTCAAAGCCTTGACATATATCTTTGTAGGTGTCAGCAGGACTTCACCAAGAGTCGCTCCCAGGGATTCATAATAGGTATCCAGAGTATCCTTTTGCATACGGAAAACCTTTCTGACCAGGGAATAGCCGTTGCTGTGAATTCCTGAGGAAGCTATACCGATCAAAACATCACCCGGCCTTACAGACGCTCCGTCTATTATATCCTTCTGATCTATAATACCTACACAAAAGCCGGCAAGATCATATTCATCCATCGGATAAAAGCCCGGCATCTCGGCCGTCTCACCGCCTATCAGGGCACAGCCTGCCTGTCTGCAGCCCTCGGCGACCCCTTTGACGATGGTTGCAATTTTCTCAGGCTCATTCTTTCCGCAGGCGATGTAATCCAGAAAGAACAGGGGCTCGGCACCTGAACAGGCTACATCATTTACACACATGGCGACACAGTCAATACCGACCGTATCATGCTTATCCATTACAAATGCAATCTTCAGCTTGGTACCTACTCCGTCGGTACCTGAAATAAGTGTCGGCCTTTCCATGCTTTTGAAGCCTTCCAGCGAAAATGCCCCGGAAAAACCGCCAATGTCGCCCAGTACCTCCTTGCGCATAGTTGTCCTGATATGCTCCTTCATCAGATCAACCGCCTTATAACCGGCTTCAATGTCAACTCCTGCCTTTTTGTAATCCATTCAAAAATCCTCCCTATGCCAAATTACAGCTTGGCTGCTCAGTCACATTTTAGCATAATCATACATCTTTGTCGTTATTTTTCCTCGGATAATTTCTTATGTATATTATAAGTGGCACTAATATAATTATGCTTATATCAGTGCCATACCATATTTAAACCTTATAAATATCATGCTGCAGCTAAGCAGGACTTATAAGCGCCGGCTTTAGCGCAGGATTTACAAAGCATTAAACCTTTTAATACCATAACCTTTCAGAATTATATATAAAGTCAAATCTACCAGAAGCAAAAATATAAGATATCCCAGATTTGCCAGCAGCTCAGACGGTAGCAGCGATGCAAACAAAAAGTAAAGCGCAACAAAGGCAAAGCCGGAGAATATCGTAACCATAGTGGATGCACTCTGCTTAACCGCCACAACTGGTGCAGTCCATGAAAAATTAGGAAGCATCAGATTGATAATCAGGCCGTACATGGCAATAAGCAGGGATGCTGCAGCCGCAATAAGCAGCAAAAGAATTATTCCGCCCATGCTCAGCCTGAATATTATACCCAGCAAAACGACATCAAGCAGCGCCGGCAGGCATACAGTCAGGTTGACTGCAATTTTTGAGTAAAACACTTTCATGGGGGCTACAGGAAGGGATTTGATAATCCAAAAGCTCTTACCCTCAAGAGATATTGAGGCCATGGTGGTACATGAAAGCATAATAAAAAATACCAGACACAGGGCGAGGTTATTCTTTAAAAGCTCAAGAGCCTGCTCCCCTCCAAGCATCGCATCAATATCCACAAACAGACCGGCCACCGACATAACTGTGAGCATCACTATTCCAATGGCTGTATTCAGAACATATATGCTGGATGAAAAGTATCTTTTCAGCTCTCTGATGTACAGGGCTTTAATAGGTGAAGCCGTCTTTAGTTCTCCCAGCTTAAAATCAGCTCTTGCCCGTGCAGTCATCAGCAGGGTATTAATTTTCTTAAACAACAGCTTTACTATAAATGTGTAGACTGCAAAAGCTGCTATTGAAATGGCAATGAACAAAAGAAAATAAACCCAGTCACCGCCTGTAACCGCCCTTGTATAAAGCCTGGCCGGAGGATAGAGCCGATACAGCTGCTGTGTTATAATCTGTCCAAGACTGGCCAGCTTCTCGCTTTCTCCATTTAACACAAATTGCAGACCAACAAAAAGAAATACGATGCTGATTGAAAAAATTATATTCAGAAGATTGCTGTGCCTGAATTTTGATGCCAGATAAGCAATAAATGTACCTATTACCGAGGCTAACACCTGCGGAATCAATGGAGCAAAAAAGATCAGCAGCAGACTCATTATATAAAAGTCTGTCCCGGGGCTTGCAAGCCTTCCGTAAGCAATCATCATGGGCAGCATTAAGATGAAGGTAAACATAAAATTAAAGCAATATAATATTATCAGCCTGCATGCTATTACCGAAGCCGTACTGACCGGCAGGCTCATAAGCAGATCGTAGTCCCGGAAGCCGAACACCGTCCCCTTAACCTTAAAAACCGTGGTTATCAGGGTAGCAAAGCAGGCTGCCGTAAAGATGATAGCCGGCAACAGCTCCAGACTGTCAAGCATCTTAAGGCCTGTTCCCAGCATATAGCTGTAGTAATAGGATACAGCGCTCAATACTATAATAAACACCAAAGCACCTATATAAATATATACCGGCTTCTTTTTGCCTGTTTTTCCTATGACCAGCAAATCTCCCAGGGCTGCCCACAGCTGGACACTAAGCATACGCAGAATCTTTTTCATGACCGTCGTCCTCCCTTCCGGCAGCATCTAGCTCAGTTTTTCCTCTATTAACTCCAAAAAAACCTCCTCGAGGTTTGAATCCCCGATAACCTCTGCGGTGCTTCCATGCGCCACCAGACGGCCATTTTTTATAATAGCTATTTTATTGCAAAGCTTTTGCGCCACCTCCAGCACATGGGTTGAAAAGAATATCGCCCCTCCCTCACTGCATACCTTAGCCATAATAGTTTTAAGCGTATATGCAGCCTTGGGATCCAGACCGACAAAGGGCTCATCCAGAATAAACAGCTTGGGCTTATGTATTAAAGCCGATATAATGGCAAGCTTCTGCTTCATACCGTGGGAATATGAGCCGATGACATCCCCCAGATTGCCCGTAAGCTCAAAGGCATCCGCATATTCCTTTATAAGCTCTGTCCGCTCAGCTTTGTCAACCTGATATATATCCCCTATAAAATTCAGATAGGCTATACCCGTCAAATGCTCGTACAAATCGGGATTATCCGGAATATAAGCCATCCTTTGCTTGCAGGCGACCGGGTCCTTTCTTATGGAGATATTGTCTATTTCTATATCACCCTCATCAAAAGCCATTATACCTGCAATAGCCTTCAAGGTAGTTGTTTTGCCGGCTCCATTATGGCCTATGAAGCCGAAAACATCCCCGCTTTTCACCTCAAGGCTCAGGCTGTCGACGGCTCTTATACCCTTTTGATAGCATTTAGAGAAATTAGTTATCTTAAGCATCTATATATCTCCTTCCGGTGCAGGCTTTATGCTATGTGCAAGCACAATGTGCTTATACATTGTGCTTTCATATGCCGCACTGATGCCTGTTAATTGCTTATGCCATTGTGTCAAAGGCCTCATTCAAGGCTTCGGTTCCCGGCAGGACAAACCTTGAATCCTTTATAATCGGAATAATTCTGCCATCAGCTGTACATACCGATATTTCTTTGATTTCATCATAAGGAAGTGTTATATCAGTATGGCAGTTAAAATAAGCCTTACTGATATCGCTCTTTCGAAGGATTGAAATCTCGTTGTCCCTGGCTACTATTTCCTTGCCATCAGGATTATATACCTTTGTATCCTCACTCATCTTATAGCAGGTATCCCCGACAGCAAAATGGGGACCGGTTTTCTCAGCAATAAGTATAGGAAGCTTTGGTGCAATATCATATTTTTTCCCCATCATATAGGCTGTGGTGTTTGTACCGATGGCAAACTCGCCCAAGGGCAGATAATCACGGTTATACATCAAATTTTCCTTGATATAGCTCTTGTTTTTTGCCTCCTGCTCAAAGTTTTTGCAATTATAGTTAACAATCAGACCATCCTCAAAAACCAGCTCCAGCTCCCTGTATTCAAGATCGTTCAGATAAATCTTGGGAACATGAAGCACTCCCCTTGTTCCTGCCAGCACCGGCGAGGTAAAGACCTCTCCAACAGGAATATTGACGTCAGCCACACAGTTTTCAAACTTCGTCTGGCTGGTAGGATCCTCAAGAGGATACAGCTTTACCGTCATATCCGTATGATTGGCGCCGGCACCGATTATTCTCACATATTCCCCCTGATCAAGGGCATCTATTATTTTTTGCTGAATTTGTCTGTATTGCTCGCTGTCAAGGGTATTAACCTTAACGGTATCTTCAAAAATCCTTTCGAAATCCTTGCCTATCTCCGGAACCGGATAGGCTATTATCGTAAATGATGTCTCATCAATCCTGAAATATTCCTTATTAAGCAAATTTAAGGCATTATAATAATCGACAATAAGCTTTTGCTGACGCTTGTTAAGCTTAACGGCTTCCTGCTTATCCTCCGGTGAAAAAAGCTCCTCTCCGAATACCTCAATTACCGCCGGCCCGGCAAAGACTGCTCCTTCCTCCCTGAAGGTCTCGAGAGCCCTTTTCATTCCCTCCTGCATCCTGACTGTCAGGGCCTTATCAAGCAATAAGCCTATATCAAAGCGATGGTCATAATCATATTGCTTGTTGGGGCTGGTGGAATGATAGCCAATCTTCAGATGCTGCCTTTTGTTAAGAACATTTGGGGCCGCTCTGTATATGGCAGCCTCTAGGCCCATTTTTCTGAAGCCCTGCACAGCATAATAAACCATTCTTTCAAAGCCAATCTGGTATCTTATGTTAACGATTTTCTTTTTCGTTATATCCAGACGATTTGCAATAAAGCCCAGCCTGTATCCTTCGGTAAAGGTATTCGCCATAGCTATCAGCTTTTCTTCCGGAAGGGAATTTAAAAATTGAGCTGTCTTAATCTCATTGTCCGTAATATATTCTCCGAAAAGATACAAATAGCTCAGATCCGACAAGTCCTCATTCATTATGATATCCTTTGCAAATGAGCTGTCGGTATCAAGCATCTCCTGCATTCTTGCTGTAAAAAGAAGCTCGCAGTTATCGCTCAAAAATTCATATATCGCTCTTTTTACATCCTTATAGATATATTCATCCTCATTCTCAAAATAATTATAAATCTGTATAAAAAGCTCCAGATAAATGGTCAGCTCATACAGCCTGTCCTCATAGGCAAACACTATTATACTGCGCAGCTCCGTCATCAAAAAGGCCATAAGCCTGCCCAGCTTGGTGCCAAAGGTCTTGCAGGCATAGCTGGGGTTGCAATAGCTGCAGTTATAATTATCACCGGCAATATCGTCATACAGAGCCCTGTTTAAAGCCTTATGCTCAGCCAGCGACAGCTTTTTAAGCCTGCCCTCCTCCTTCATTTTAACGATGCTGTTAACCAGCATTATCAATGAAACCGTACTTCCAAAATAGGGCAAATATTTTTCTGCAACCGTTTTCTCCTGCTGCATCAGAGCTATCCGCTCCATTGCCAGCTCATATCTTTCCTTAATTTCCTCAAAACTGATATCTTTATTAATCCTCATATATCCAGCCTTCCCATCACAATTATTTTTTCAACAGATAAAAAATCATATCACTGACAGGTCTAAGTAAAGTCTTATCGTCCAAAGAAAACCCCGCACCAGCTTATTCATCTATCAGATTTCCCTTTTTGACCTCCTGAAGGATCATTTTATACTGATAATCCGACAAGACCTTTGATCCCTCGTGATTATTCATATTGCGTCCCATAACCTGGGATTTTGTTACCCCATGCTCCTTCCATGATCTGCCGTTACTGGCCATGTTCAGCAGAAAAGGTTGGAGTCTGTCAAGGACTGAGGCAAATTTGGCCTCAGCTGTACTATTTTCCTCAAACTCGTCCCATAAGGCACGCAGCTCGGCCGCCTG
Source organism: Clostridiales bacterium (assembly GCA_012512855.1). Taxonomy (GTDB): domain Bacteria; phylum Bacillota; class Clostridia; order Lachnospirales; family Lachnospiraceae; genus Mobilitalea. The sequence continues at coordinate 1,736 of JAAZDK010000033.1, read as the reverse complement.
ATCCTCCGGCAAAAGCTTGAAAATACGATCGGCTGCCGCCAGCTCACGTTCCCTTTTTGACTGCTCCGCCCCTGTGGTGTCATAGGCATATGTATCCCCTGCATCGATCTCCACCAAATCATGAATAAGCAGCATTTTCATAGTCCTGAGCAAATCGATTTCCTCATTGGCATACTCCGCCAGAATGGCACACATTAAGGCCAGATGCCATGAATGGTCCGCATCATCCTCCTTGCGGCTTCCATCGGCAAGATAATTCTGCCGTATTATACTTTTAAGCTTATCAACCTCAATAATAAATTTGAGCTGCTGCTCCAGTCTGTCCATTCCGCCCTTACCTTCTTTCCAGCCTTAATATTGTATAAGAACATAGGGTTAAAGATTACAGACCCTATAATCCCATCAGATAAATAACAAAAAGAACAATAATCATTAAGCCGTTCAGCACTACGCCTATTATGGGAAAACGATAAAATATATCCTTCTTTTTAAAGGCCTTATATGCCAATACAAAGCCCAATATCGCTACAAAAAAAAGAAACAATCCTATAAGCCCGAGAATAAAGCTGCCATTTCCCTTATTGAGTCCGGAGATCATGCTGATGGTTAAAAAGCCGGCGATAACCGCAACACCAATAATCGTTGCCGCTATACCTGTCTTTGTATGCCTTCTTCCGGAAAAATGAATCGTTTTCTTATTTCGCTTAAACAGCATGGTACCTCACCTACTTTTCTTTTTATTCCCGGACAGCAAATGCACAAATTTATAAAAAATATAGCCTGATACTCCTCCTAAAGTATTAAGGAACAAATCATCCACATCAAAAATACCAACCCTGAAAATCAACTGGATAGTTTCTACAGAAAGACTAAAAAGCAGACTAAGCAGGGTTATAAGATAAAATTTTCTGTAATTCCTGTTTAAAAGAGGCAATAAAAAGCCAAATGGAGCAAATGCAAAAATATTTCCTAAAATATTTACCAAAAATCCTTCAAGACCGATCTGGTGCCGGTAAACGATAAACCGCCTGATTTCACGGAATAATATCAGATTTGACTTATATTCACGTATTATGTCATTCCGTCCGTAATGCTCACTGAAAAACAGAAAATAGCACAGCATGATAATGTATAAATAAAACAAAAGCCATCCCGCTTTTGTTAGCAAAATTCTACTCCTTCTACTCAATTTGCATCTCCATATCTATTTATAGCTATTATTTTATACCTATTTATTTCCAATATCCTATACCCCAAAGGGCAACTTATATACTAAATTCCCTGTTAATTCAAAACACATTTAATCTTGTCCGTTCGCATACATATTGCATACATATTATAAATCAAATCACCTGCCCAGTAAAGTATAATAAATGTAACAGAATGAATAACGAATAACAGCCATGCAGTATCTCATCAGACAAAATATTTTCTACTTGCATAGTATAATCTGGCAGTATTGACATAATATAATAATTAGTTTATCGTGATAATCAAAAAAGAGCTTCGCTTGACAGACTTCAATCAGATTATTTCCAGAATGTAAATCAAATAAACGAAAGGAAGATTTTTAAAAGATGAAATCATTTGAGGACCTTTATTATGAGGTTTTGGTAAGGACTCTAAAGGAAAAGGATGCAGACTTTTTGGAAAAGCTCGAGCTATATGACACCCATCATCTGGACTGTCTGCTGCATCCGGAGAAGCATCCTCTTGTATGGCATACCGGGGAATGC